>NZ_DYZA01000194.1 GCF_020741395.1 Mailhella massiliensis
TTCCGCCACGGATTCCCCATGACAGCCCCCCCCGCCCCGTGATAAACATGGGATCCGGCGGCCTTCCCCGGAGCCCCGCCGTGGCCTTCCGGCGGAAACTCTTCCCCCGCCCGGCATATCCCGGAAAAGAAAACATGATGAACATACTCCACACCTCCGACTGGCATCTCGGCCATCAGCTTTACGGCAGGCGACGGCATGAGGAATTTCAGGCCTTTCTCGCCTGGCTTCAGGGCTTTGTGCGCGAGAGGCAGGTGCATGCCCTGCTCCTTGCCGGGGACGTCTTCGACAGCGCCCTCCCGGGCACGCGGGCCCAGGAGCTTTACTACCGCTTTCTCGGCGACCTGCTCTCCCCCGGGAGCCCCTGCCGCCACATCGTCATCACCTCGGGCAATCACGATTCCCCGGCCTTTCTGGATGCGCCGGATATTCTGCTTTCTTCCATGGGTATTCACATTACAGGCCGCGCCCGGGAGCCGGAAGGCGAGGTTCTCATGCTGGAAGGCCCGGAAGGCGAGCCTGAGCTCATCGTCTGCGCCGTGCCCTTCCTGCGGGAAAGAGACCTGTACCGCGCAAAAGAAGGCGAAGGCATGCAGGAGCGCGACCGCCTCATGGCCGAGGGCATGAGGGAGCATTACCGCCGCGCGGCCCTGAGGGCGGAAGAACTGCGCGCGGGCAGGGATATCCCGGTAATCGCCATGGGGCATCTTTTCACGTCGGGCGGGGCCCTGAGCGAAGGCGTGCGGGAACTGCGCATAGGCTCCCTCGGGCAGGTGGATGCGGGCATCTTCCCCGAAAGCCTCGACTATGTGGCCCTCGGGCACCTGCACCTTGCGCAGAAGGCGGGCGGGAGCGAGCGCATACGCTACTCGGGCTCGCCCCTGCCCCTGAGCTTTGCCGAAGCCGCGCGGCCCAAGGAAGTAGCCTTGCTGCGTACTGCGGGGCGGCAGGTGCGCGTGGAGCGCGTGGGCGTGCCCTCGTTCCAGCGCCTGGAAAGCGTGGAAGGCGCTCTTGCGGACATAGAAGCGCGGCTTGAGGAGCTTTCCGCATGCGGGCAGGCCGTATGGGCGGAAGTGACGTATACGGGCGCGGCCCCTGCGCCCGACCTCAGGGAAAGGGTGGATGCCCGTGCCCGAAACGGCCTGGAAATACTGCGGGTGCGCAGCGCCCGGCCCATGCCCGAGGGCATGGATGCCGACGCGGGGCGGGAAAACCTGGAGGAAATGGGCGTGGAAGAAGTGTTTGAGCGGAGGCTCAGGGAGGCCTTTCCCGACGCCGACCCCGAAAGCCCGGAGCTGGAAGGGCTGCGCGCCCTCTACCGCGAGGTGCTCGCCATGCCGGAAAGGGAGGAAACATGCGCATCCTGAGCATACACATACGCAACCTCAATTCCCTTACCGGAGACTGGAACATACGCCTGGACACGCCGGCCTACGAAGGCGGCATTTTCGCCATCACCGGGCCTACGGGCGCGGGCAAGAGCACCATACTCGATGCCGTATGCCTTGCCCTCTACGGCGCGACGCCGAGGCTTGAGCGCATCACCAGAAGCGGCAACGAGATCATGTCCCGCCACACGGCGGACTGTGCGGCGGAAATTTCCTTCCGCACCGGGGCGGGCACCTACCTCTGCTCCTGGAGCCAGTCGAAGGCGGGCAGGAAAGTCTCGGGCAGGCTTCAGCCGCCGAGGCACCGGCTCTACGACGACAAGGGCGCATGCCTTGCGGAAAAGACCACGGAAGTAGCGGAAAAAGTTCGGGAAATCACGGGCATGGATTTCGGGCGCTTTCTTCAGTCCATGCTGCTTGCACAAGGGAAATTCGCCTCTTTCCTTCTGGCGGACGGCGATGCTCGCGCCCCGCTTCTGGAGCGCATCACGGGCACGGGCATCTACAGCGAAATTTCCATGCGGGTGCATCAGCGCAACCGGGAGGAGGAGCTGAAGCTCGCCGAGCTGGATGCGGCGCTTGCCGGGAAAAACCTGCTCTCCCGCGAAGAAGCGCAGGCGCTCGAAGAGCACGCCGCCGCGCTTCAGGAGCGCTGCGGGGAGCTGGCGCGGGAGGAAGCGAGGCTCGGGGAAGAGCTGGCGCGCCATGAAAGGGCACAGAAGCTTCTGTGCGACGAGGCCGCCCTGAGGGCGGAACAGGAGGAACTTGCCCGCGCGCAGGCGGCCTTTGCCCCGGAAAGGGAGCGCCTCGAGCGGGCTCGCCTTGCCCTCGGCCTTGCGGGGCTTCTGGAAGCGGCCTCCGTGCGGCGCGAGGAGCAGGCCAAGGATACGGCGCAGCGGCTTTTCCACCAAAACGAAAGCCCGCGGCTCGACATGCGCAGGAAGGAGGCGGAAAAGGCCCTCGAAGCCGCGCGCGCAGCCCTTGCCGCAGAGAGGGAGGAAACGGCGGCCCTGCGGGAAACGTGCGCCCGCGTCCGCGCCATGGACAGCGACCTTGCGGCAAAAGCGCGGGATATCGCCGCCCTTTCCCTGGAGCTGGAAAACAGGAAAAATGCCCTTGCCCTCAGGGAAAAGGAACGCGACGCGCTCCGGGGGCGACGCGAGCAGCGGCAGAACGCCCTGCGGCAGCTGGAAGAGCGGCGGAAGGCCTGCGCTGCGGATGCCGCGCTTCAGGAAGCGCTCGGCGCTCTCTTTCAGCGCCTTGCCCGGCTGAAGGAGCGGGAAGCGGAACACGCCGCCGCCCTGGCCGCACTGGAAGAGCGCAGGAAGGCGCAGGCGGCGGCCCTGGCCGCGCTGGAAGAAAAAAAACGCGCCGCCCGTGCGCTGGATGAGGAATCCGCCCGCAAGGAAGAAGAGCGGCGCGCCTTCCTTGAAGAGAAGGCGGCCCTGCTTGCAGGGAGGGGCACGGCCTTCCACCGCGCGCGCAAGGAGGAGCTTTTCTCCCGCCTTGCGCGCATCGACGCGGCGCGGGAATACGCCCGCCTCATCCCTGCACGCCGGGAAAAGGAAAGGGAACTTGCCGGGAAAGAAAGGGAGCTTGCCCTTGCCCTGGCGCGCGAGAGGCAGGAACTTACCTCCGGCCGGGCCACGCTCTCGGCGCTGCACGAAGCCCTTTTTCTGCGGGCGAAGATCAAAAATTACGAAGAGGAGCGGCAGAAGCTCCGGGAAGGCCGTCCCTGCCCCTTGTGCGGGAGCCTGCATCACCCCTTCGCCCGGGGCCTGCCCCCTGCGGAACCGGGCGGGGAGGAAGAGGCGGCGCGGCTGGAAAAAAGGCTGGAAGAGCTCACCGCCTCCCTTGCCGCCCATGAAAGGGACGCGGCGCACGCCGAAAGCGCACGGCGCGAGCTCAGCGAGGAGCTTCAAAGCCTTTCCGCACGCCTCGGTGCGCAGTTGAAGGACATGTTTCCCCTGAACGGCTCCTTCGGCACGGCGGAAGAGGAAGAGGCGCTGGAAAAGGATATGTTCGGCGCCCTCGCCCTTGAGGAAAACTCCGCCCTTCCGCCGCTTCTGGACAGGCTGCGCGCGGGCACGGCAAAGGCCCATGACGGCATCTCCCGCCTTCTGGCGGAAGTGCAGAAGCGGGAAGAAGGGGAACAGCGCGCCCGGGAAGCGCGGGAAGAGCTGGAAAAAAAGCGGAGCGAGGCCCTCAAGGCCTCCCTGGCGCTGGAAAAGGAACTGCTCCGCCTCGATACGGAGGCGCACAGTCTGGAAAGCGGCCGGAGCCGGAGCGAGGGACTCTGCCGCGAAGGACGGGAAGCGCTCTGCCGCGACCTGCGCTTTTTCGGCGTGCAGGCTTCCTCCACGGAAGATATGGAAAAGGCCCTGCGGAGCCTGGAAGCGCGGCGCGAGGCCTTCCTTGCCCTGGGCCGGGAAGCGGAAGGGATGCGGCGAGAGCTGGAGGATATGGCGCTGGAGCTTTCGGCCCGCACGGAGGACATGGCAGGCTCGCAGGCCGCCTGCGCCGAAGGGGCCGGGAACCTCGCCCGCATGCAGGAGGAGCGGCATGCCCTCACCCTTGCGCGGCAGGAGCTTTTCAACCTGCGCGACCCGGCGCAGGAAGAGGAGAAGGCAAGGCTCCGGCTGCGTTTCCGCGAGCAAGAGGAGGCGCGGCTTCTGCGCGAGGCGGAAAGCGCGAAAAGCGCCCATGAGCAGGCCGAAAACACCCTTGCCGTGCTGGATGGGCGCATTGCCCGGCGCACGGAAACGCTCCTTCAGCTGGAGAAGGAGCTGGCCCGCGGCCTGGCCTCGGCGGGCTTTGCGGGCGAGCAGGCATGCCGCGATGCGCTCCTGCCCGGGGAAGCGCTGCGCGGGCTGGAAGAAAAAGAATCGCGGCTTGCCCGGCAGGCCCTGGCCCTTCAGACGCGCAGCCGCGAGCTTGCGCGCAGGAAGGAGGATGCACCCGCCCCTGCGCTTCCCCGGGAGGAATGTGCGGAAAAGAGGGATGGGGCCCTCAGGAAGCGGGAAGAAGCGCTCAGGGAGCTCGGCGCGGTACTGGAAAGGCTGAAGGCCGACGCGGCATGCAGGAAGGAGGAGCGGGCCCTCAGGGAGCGCCGCGAGGCGCAGGCCGCCCTGTGCGGCCGCTGGAAGGGCCTGGACGCGCTCATAGGCTCGGCCGACGGCAAGAAATTCCGCAACTATGTGCAGGAACTCACCTTCCGCTCCCTGCTCAGGCTCGCCAACCGCCAGCTGGCCCTCATGACGGACCGCTACGAGCTCACCTACAGCACGGAAGAGGCGCTCACCCTCAACGTCATAGACCGCTATCAGGCCGACGCGGTGCGCTCCTCGCGCAACCTCTCCGGCGGGGAAAGCTTCCTTGTGAGCCTCGCGCTGGCGCTGGCCCTGGCGCAAATGGCCGGGCGCAACGTGCGCGTGGACTCCGTGTTCCTCGACGAGGGCTTCGGCACCCTGGACGAGGAGGCCCTGAACACCGCCCTCGACATGCTCGCCGCCCTCCATGAAAAGGGAAAAACCATAGGCATCATCTCCCACGTTCAGGCCGTGCGCGAGAGGGTGCCCGTGCAGATACGCGTGGAGCCCTGCGGCAACGGCAGAAGCCGCCTTTCCGGCCCGGGCGTGAAATGCGGGGGCGCGGAAGGCTGAGGCGGCCCGAAAAATGCGCGGAAGGCCCTTGCCGGCGCAGTTCCCCATACTGGCCGCGGAAGATACCATGCCGGGAAGGCATGGGCGCCCCCTGCCCGAAGCTTCCCCATACCCGCCAAGGCCCGGGCCGGAAAGGCGCTCCGTCCTGCAAAAATGCCGGAAGCCTCCGGGCGCGGGCAACGCTTCCTTGCGGGCAGGGGCCGAACCCGGGAGCGGCCCCTGCGGGGAGAACCGGGACGCAAAGGCAAGGGCAAGAGCCGGAAAAGACGGCCTTTGTCTTGCTCCCGCACGGAAACGGGCGTATGATGGGGGAAAATACGTTCTCCCTCCCCGCATATACCCCTCCATGCAAGGATCTCCGCCATGAAAACTTCTCCCCCGAAAGAAAATACCGGGCAGGCGCTTTTCACCAGAAATTTCTCCCTCATCTGTCTGGCCAATCTCTGCACCTGCATGGCCGGCTATTCCATCATGCCCGTGCTGCCCCTCTACCTCATGGACGAGCTGCACTCCCCCAAGTCCGTCATGGGCGCGGCCATGGCCGTGTTTCCCCTGGTGGCCCTGCTCTTCCGCCCCGTCTCCGGCCTCATTGTGGACAGGTTCAACCGGAGGCTCGTGCTCATCATCTCCACCCTTGTCTGCATGGCGTGCTTTCCCCTCTGCCTCGCGGCGGCGGGCGTCATGCTTTTCATGTTCATACGCCTTCTGCACGGCGTGGCCTTTTCTTCCATGACCACCTCGCAGGCCACCCTTGCCGTGGACTTCATGCCCGAAGGAAAAATAGGCACGGGCATAGGCATCTTCAGCAGCACCGTGTCCCTCGGCATGATCTTCGGCCCCATGCTGGGCCTTTTCGTGGCGGACGCCTTCTCCTACGCTGCGGCCTTCTGGGTGCCCTCGGCCTTTGCCGCAGCCGGGGCCGTGTTCCAGGCGTGTCTGCACCCCCGCAGGCAGAAGGCTCCCGAGCAGAAAAAGATCACGATGGACATGCTCTTCATGAAAAGCGGCGCCTGGGCCCTCGCCGCCCTGCTCATCGCCGCCTTCATGCAGGGCATGATCACCAACTACATTTCCGTGCTCGCCCGGGAACACGGCCTTGCGGACTACGCCAGCCTCTATTTCCTGCTCATGGGACTGGGGCTCATGGCAAGCCGCCTCTTCTCCGGCTATATTACCGACCACGGCTTCACGGTGCACCTCATCTGCACGGCGGAGCTCTTCACCATGGGCGGCGTATGGCTGCTTTCCTCCACCAGCTCCCCCACGGTATTCGTGCTCTGCGGCGTGCTGCTCGGCATGTCCATGGGCGCGCTCACCCCGAGCTATCAGACCATACTCATGCGCCTCTCCCCCAGGGACAGGCGCGGCGTGGCGAGCTCCATGTACTTCATCGGCATGGACGGCGGTATTTTCCTCGCCCTTGTGAGCGGCGGGCTCATTGCCGAGATCATGGGCATGGCCGCCGCCTACCGTGTGGGCGCGACGGGCCAGCTCCTCGCCCTCGCCGTATTCTTCCGCTTCGTCGTGCCGCAGCTTAAAGAATGCAGGGCCGCCGAAGATCCGCGACCGACGGAAAAGGCGCAGTCCACGGAGCTTTCCTGAAAGACCGGGGGACAGTCCTCGCCCCTGCCCGGGATTTCCCTGAAAAAAAAGCCCGCACGGGCGGGCGGAAGGCGCAGGGCAGAACCCCGGAGCCTGTGCAGGGAAGGAGCGGGCAGGCGCTTCCCGGGCAGGGGGGGCGCCCCGGGAAAAAATCCTGCCTGCAAGGGCCCCCGGCGGGCAGGGCGTGCGGTTCAGCGCGCCGCGCCGAACAGGGCGGGCAGCTCCCCGGGCGCGTCGATGAAGCGCGAGGCCCCGGCCTTCTCAAGAATATCCCTGTCGCGGAAGCCCCAGGTGACGGAAAGGCAGTCCACGCCCGCGTTTTTCGCCGTCGCTATGTCCACTTCCGAATCCCCCACATAGAGCGTGCCTTCCCGGGAGGCGCCGAGCTCCTCCATGGCGGCGAGAAGGCCGTCCGGCGCGGGCTTGCGGCGCACGCCCTGCCTTTCGCCCATGGCGGAACCGAACACGCCGCCGAAATATTCCCCGTTCATGTCCTTGACCTGGGCGTCGGGCTTGTTGGACACGATGCCGAGCCTGAGCCCGCGCCCCTTCAGCGCCTCGAGCATGTCCATAATCCCGGCATAGGGCCGGGTGTGGTCGCGGCAATGGGCCGCGTAGTGGACGCGGAAAGCGGCCATGGCTTCTTCAAACAGGGGGTTATCCTCCCCGCCGGGCAAAGAAAGCTCCATGAGCCTGCGCACGCCGTTGCCCACAAAGCCCCGCACCTCCTCCAGGCTGCGCCGCACCTTTGTGCGGCCGGAAAGAGCATGGTTCACGCTCAGCATGAGGTCTTCCAGCGTATCGAGAAGCGTGCCGTCGAGGTCGAAAATCACCGTATCGTAATGCTGCATGATGGTATCCTTGAAAAACGTCGTGGAAGAAGGCCCGCGCCCCCTTCTTCCGTCGGGCGCCCTTCCTGCGCCGCATCCGGGACGCCGCCCTTTGCCGCTGGGGGAAAAGCGAAAGCCCCGGGCGCGTTGCAGGGCGCCCGCTTCCACCCATGCGCGGGGGGCTTCGGGGGGATCGAGTCCGTGCGAGGAACGTGGCCGCTTCCGCCCATGCGCGCAACGCTTCGGGGACATAGAGTCCGTGCGAGGAACGCGGCCGTTTCCGCCCATGCGGGGGGCTTCGGGGGCTGGCTCCAGTTTTTTACTTCCTGAAAAGAACTTCCACCCATGCGCGGGGGGCTTCGGGGGGATCGAGTCCGAGCGAGGAACGTGGCCGCTTCCGCCCATGCCGCGCGGGACGGGGAGAATCCGGGGCATCCTGCTTTGCCCATGCCGCATTGCCCATCATCCGGCCCTTCTTTCCCTGCAAGGAGCCCTCTTCTTCCGCGCCGCGCCATACCCCCGGCGCGGCGGCCGTAAACACGCGGTTCTTCGCAGAGTGCGGGCGGAACGCTTCCCTGCCGGAGGCCGGAACCGCCCCCCCTCCTGCCCGCCCTGCCCCGGCCGGGCTTTCGCCGGGTACGCAGAAACATGCCGGGAAGGGAAACGCATCGCCCGGCGCGCACGCTTTTTTACGACAAAGGGGGAGGCAAGCCTCCCCCTCTCTGTTGTTTTTCCTCCCGCCGCACGCCCGCACGGAGCCCACGCGGCGCGGCCCGATGCTAGAAGGCCTGACCCATGGAGAACTCAAAGCGGCCGCTGTGCCGGCGGGTACCGTCGGAGTTCTTGGAAAGCGGGTAGCCGTAGGCAAAGCGCAGATCGCCCATGGGGGAGCGCCAGCGAAGCTCCACGCCCGCAGAGGAATACACCTTGTCGAACACGCTGGAGCACTGGTCGCTGTCGACGTTGAAGCCTATGTCGTAGAAGGGCACTACGGCGAGGCCGAGCTCCTTCTTGAGCACCCAGATGTATTCGATGTTGGCAAAGCCCATGCGGTCGGAACCGATGGTTTCACCGGTCTCCGGGTCGCGAGGGGAGATATCGTCGTAGGAATAGCCGCGTATGCTGCGGATACCGCCTATCCAGAAGCGCTCGAACACGGGCACGGGCTTGTCGCCGTCGACCTTGTACACCGCGCCGGCCCTGCCGCGCACATGCAGGATGTTGGTATCGTTCAGCCCGTAGTAGAAGCCCGCTTCCACGATGGGCTTGAAGAAGCTGTCGTCGCCGCCGGTCCAGGGGCCGCCGTACTGCATGCTGAAGGATACGCGCGTACCTTCGGTGGGGAAGGTGGAGTGGTTGGTGGTGTCGCGGGAGACGCCCATGGACACGGTGCTCGCCCAGTGCCTGCCCTTGTAGGCCTGAATGATCCTCGAGGCGTTGTCCGACATATGGTAGAGGTTGTAGTTCTCGAACTTGTAGCCGAAGTTCACGCTCGTGTATTCGCCGATGGGGTGGAACAGGCCGAGCCTAACGCCCACGGAACGCTTGTAGAAATACGACCATTCCTCGTCGATGCCGTAGGGGCTCACGGAGAAGCCCCAGTAGGTGTCGAACAGGCGGGGGTTCACGAAGGAAGCTTCCAGGTACTGTTCCGTGGAGGAGGTGTAGCCGGAAAGGCCCAGGGTGTAGCCGCGGCCGAAGAGGTTGTTTTCCGTGAGGGAGGCCATGACGCCGAACTTGTCGTAGGTGGAGTAGCCGAAGCCGATGCTCACCACGCCGGTCTCGGTTTCCTTCACGCTCATCTTGAGGTCCACCTCGCCGGGCACGCCCGTGGGTATCACGGAGGGGTTCACCTCGCTGAAGTAGCGCGTCTTCTCCAGGCGCTGGGCGGAACGGCGCATCTTCGCGCCGCTGAACTGCTGGCCGTCGGCAAGGCGCATCTCACGCAGGATGACGTTGTCGCGGGTGCGGTGGTTGCCTTCCACCTCCACGCGGCGGATGTACTGCCTCTCGCCGGGCTTCACGGTGTAGACCACGTCCACCACGCCCTCCTCGGGACGGGGCTTCGGGTTCACGTTGATATCGGCGAAGGCGTAGCCGTAATCGCTGTAGAAGTCCGTGAGGGCCTTCACGTCGTTCTGCAGGACTTCAAGGTCGAAGTAATCCCCGGCGGCCTGATGCTCGTCCATGGAGATTTCCTGCATGATGCGTTCCTTCGTGTCGATGAGGTCGCCCTGAAGTATGACTTCGCCCACCTTGTAATGCACGCCCTCGCGCACGCGGAATACGACGCGGATGCCGTCTTCCTCATACTGCACCTCGGGCGCGGCCACCTGGCCGTCCACATAGCCGTTCTTCATGAAGTAGCTGCGTATGGCCTGGGAATCGCGCTCCAGAAGGTCGTCCTTGAGCACGCCGGACCCCGTGAACCAGGAGAACATGCCCCGCTCCTTGAGGGAAAGGAAGTCCTTCACCTCGTCGGGGTCGATTTCCTTGAGGCCCTCAATGGCCACTTCCTTGATATAGAGCTTGTTGCCTTCCTTGACCTTCAGCACCAGTACTGCCGCGGAGCCGTCGCTTCTCGGCTGCACCGCGTAGGTGACTTCGGCCAGATAGAAGCCCTGCTTGTGGTAAAGGTCCGTCACCTTCTGCAGGTCCTCGGCAAGCACCTTTTCGTTGAGCACGGAATCGGTGTGCGTGGACATGGCTTCCGTGATATCGCCGATGCTCACGGCCTCGGAGCCTTCCACCCGGACTTCCGCAATGCGCGGCTTCTCTTCCACGGTGAAGACCAGCGTCTGCCCGGCCGGGCCGGGAACCACGTCGGCGCGCACGTCGTTGAAATAGCCGAGATCCCAGATGCTGCGCACGTCGTTGTCCACAGTTTCCTCGCTGAGAGGCTCGCCCTCGCGGGAGGCGACGCGCACGAGCACCCTGTCCTTGTCGATGAAGCGGAGCCCCTTCACGTCGATGCCGGCAAGGCCGCCGCGCACCGACTTTGCGGCCGAGCGCACGGGGGAGGCCGCGTCCAGGGAGGAGACCACCTGGCCCACCAGGCTGTTCACCACGGGATGAAGCTCAAGCAGGTTGGCCCCTTCCATGTGGAAGGACTGCGCGCCGCCGCCGGAAGCCGCCACCAGCTGCATGTCGAGGCTGAAGGCTTCGCCGAGCTGGTTCAGGCTGCCGTACACGGCATAGCCCGCCTTGGCCGAGCGGGCGCGGGCGCGGGCGGAGGATGCATCCATGGCCGTCGCCTTCCCCGAAGAAACGGGAATGGCCTTCACACCGTAATTTTCAAGCCCCTGACGCACCAGCGTGGGGATATCCCCGGCAAGCTGCTGCCCGGCGGAAGGAGCGTTGACGGCAAAGGGCAGCACCAGCACGCGGGTCTCGGCCGCCGACGCCTCGCCCGCCCACACCAGAAGGCACAGGGCAAAGCATGCCAGACTAGAAAGAATGTTGCGCATAAAGCTCTCCCGATCTCAGTTCAAGGCTGCGGTCCATATTCTCCGCAAGTTCCCGGTTATGCGTCACTATGATGAGAGTCATGCCCGTGTCGCGGTTCAGCTGCCGGAGCAGCTCCGTCACGCGGGCGCCCGTTTTTTCGTCGAGGTTGCCGGTGGGCTCGTCCGCAAGCAGCACCCGGGGCCGCAGGAGCGTGGCGCGGGCAATGGCCGCGCGCTGCCTCTCGCCGCCGGAAAGCGTGGCCACATGGTGGTTCAGCCTCTCCCCGAGGCCCACCTTCTCCAGGGCCTCGGCCGCAAGGGAAAGGGCCTTCGACCGGGGCATACCTGCAATGAAGGCCTGCATGGCCACGTTCTCCACAGTGGTGAATTCCGGCAGAAGGTGATGGAACTGGAACACGAAGCCCAGTTCCCTGTTGCGGAAATGCGCCGCCTCCCGGGGGGTGAGGGCGGAAAGGTCGCGCCCGTCGAAAAGCACGCGGCCGCCCGTGGCCCTGTCCAGCGTGCCCAGAATGTGCAGCAGCGTGGATTTGCCGCAGCCTGAAGAACCCACTACGGCAAGAGCCTCCCCGGCGCGCACCTCAAAATTCACGTCGCGCAGTATGGTCAGTTCTCCGGCCGGGCTTTCCACAATCTTCTGGGCGTGCTCCACCAGATAGAGGGGAGCCTTGCCGGAGGAAGCATCCATGTCGTTACTCATAGCGAAGGGCCTCGGCAGGCACAAGGCGCGCGGCCTGCCTGGCAGGATAGATGGTGGCCACAAAACACATCAGCATGGACACTGCCCCGATGAGGAAGATATCCAGAGGCTCGATGATGACCGGAAGCGTGTCCATCATGTACACGCCCGGGGGAAGCTCGATGAACTGGTACTTCTTCAGAAGCAGCGCCAATGCGATTCCTAGCACATAACCTATGGCCGTGCCAACCGCCCCGATAATGGCTCCCTGAAGCATGAAAATGCGCCTTATCCCCGCCGCCGTGGCCCCCATGGATATCAATATCGCGATATCCTTGGTTTTCTCCATGACGAGCATGACAAGGGAGGTGATGATGGAAAAAGATCCCACCAAAATCACCATGAGAAGAACGATGAACATGCCGAACCGTTCGAGCTGAAGCGCGGCGAAAAGGTTGGCGTTCATGTCTATCCAGTTGCGGACGTAATAGGGAGGGCCGAGCCTTTCGGCCACGTCGTCGGCTATCTTCGCCGCGTCGTAGGGTTCCTTCACAAAGGCCTCAAGGCCGGAAACATGGCCCTCGGGATAGCCCATGAGCTCCTGGGCGGCGGAAAGGGAAACATAGGCGAGGCGGCTGTCGAAATCGGACATGCCGGACTTGAAAATGCCCTCCACGCGGAAGGAACGCAGCTTGGGCACAAAGCCCGCCGTGGTCTTCTGCCCCGCCGGGGACATGAGGTTCACGCGGCTGCCCACCTGAAGGCGGAAGCGCCGCGCAAGTTCCTGCCCCACCAGCATGCCCGCGGGCCCGCCCTCGCGGGAAAGGTTCTCAAGGCTCCCGCTTTCGAGGTGATGCAGCATGGGCATGGCCTCGGCCGCCTGCAAGGGATCTATGCCGCGCAGCACAAGGCCCGTGGCCCCCTGCGGCGTGGAGAGCAGCACCTCGGCGTAGAGGAAGGGCGTGGCGGACACGACGCCCGGCGTCTCCCGCACCCTTTCAAGCGCCCCCGCCTCCTGCGTGAACATGCCCGGCCTTGTCGCCATGATCATGAGATGCGGGCTTGCGCCGAGTATCTTCTCGCGCATCTCGGAGGTGACGCCGTTGTACACGCTCATGACGATGACGAGCGCGGCCACGCCTATGGCCACGCCCAGCACGGACATGAGGGATATGATGGAAATGAACGTGCGCTTGCTCCTCGAGGTGAGGTAGCGCGACGCGATGAACAGCGGGTAGGACATGCTTTTCCCCTTGGCAGGGCGGCCCGGAGGCCGCCCGGGAAAGAAAGGCTACGCTTCCGGCCTGAGCAGCGGGAAGAGCAGCACCTCGCGGATGGAAGGCTCGTCGGTGAGCAGCATGGTCAGGCGGTCGATGCCGATGCCCTCGCCCGCAGTGGGCGGCATGGCGTATTCCAGGGCGCGCAGATAGTCGTTGTCCAGGGGGCAGGCCTCGTCGTCGCCTGCGGCCTTGGCCTCCGCCTGGGCCTCGAAGCGCAGGCGCTGGTCCACGGGGTCGTTGAGCTCGGAGAAGGCGTTGCCGTATTCGCAGCCGCAGATGAAAATTTCAAAGCGGTCGGTGATCTCGGGGTTTGCGTCGTTCCTGCGGGCAAGGGGCGAAATCTCGGCGGGGTAGGCGTAGATGAAGGTGGGCTGCACGAGCTTCTCTTCCACGTCCAGGTCGAAAAGGCGCGACTGAAGCTTGCCGAGCCCCTCGCTTTCCATGAACTTTTCCCCGCGCGAACGCAAATAGGCGCGCACTGCCTCGATATCGTTATAGAATTCCGGCCTGTGGCCGCCCACTTCCTCCAGGGCCTGATGGTAGCTCATGCGCTTCCAGCGCCCGGGGGTGAGGTCGATTTCCTGCCCCTGATAGGTGATGACCGTGCTCTTGCACACCGCAAAGGCGATGCGGGCGAAAAGCCGTTCCGTGAGGTCCATGAGGTCTTCGTAGGTGGCGTAGGCCCAGTAGAATTCGCAGGAGGTGAATTCGGGGTTGTGGCGCGTGTCTATGCCTTCGTTGCGGAAGCAGCGGTTGACCTCAAAGACCCTTTCCATGCCGCCCACGATGAGGCGCTTCAGATAGAGCTCGGGCGCGATGCGCAGGTACAGATCTATGTCGAGGGCGTTGTGATGGGTGACGAAGGGCTTGGCCGCCGCCCCGCCCGCAAGGGCGTGGAGCATGGGCGTCTCCACTTCCATGAAGCCGTATTCTTCCATGAAGCGGCGCAGTTCCCGCACGATGAGCGAGCGCTTGCGGAAAATCTCCCGGGCGCGGGGGTTCATCACAAGATCCACATAGCGCTGACGGTAGCGCGATTCCACGTCGGTCAGGCCGCTGTGCTTGTCCGGCAGGGCGCGGAAGGATTTGCTCAGAAGGCGCACGCTCTCGCAGCGCAGGGTGAGTTCCCCGGTCTTCGTGCGGAAAAGCCTGCCCTTCACGCCCACGATATCGCCCACGTCCAGCTTCCTGAACGCGGCAAAGGCCTCGTCCCCGAGCAGGCTCTTTTCCGCATAGCACTGGAGGCGGCCGGTGCGGTCCATGAGGTGGAAGAAGATCACCTTGCCGAAGGAGCGGGAAGACATCATGCGGCCGGCAAGCTCGAAGACGGTGTCCAGCGCGTCGAGCTCATCCTCTCCCAGGGCCTCGTATTCCGCATGCACGGGCCCGGCCTCGTGCTTTCTCCTGAAGTCGTTGGGATAAAGGGGAATGCCCGCGTCCATGAGGTCGCAGGCCTTGCCCACGCAGTTCTTCACAACTTCATTGAGTTCGCCGTGCTCGGCGAAATTCTCCAGCATGGGCATGAAATAGGCCGCATGTTCCGACTTCGTGGCAAGCTTGATGGGCTTGCGGGTTTTCTTCTGTGTGTCCAAAAGGTACTCCGTTATTTGAAAGGCTGAGGCTCGGCCTTTTTCTGAAACGACGTCCGGAAGCTCCGCTCCGGCAGGGCACGACGAAAGACACGCTCGCGCGCCGTAAAAATATCTGCCTAGGCCAAATACTCACGGCCGTCAAGTCCGGCGTGGGCACGGGGCAAAGGAAGAACCCGGCATGCGGGGGGGGCATGCCCGCCGCAAAAGCCGGGGGCGCAAGAAAAAACCGCCCTGCCGGGGGGCGCAGGCGGGGCGCAAAGACGGCGAGACGAACCCGGGCGCAGAAAAAGACGCCCTGCCCTCCCCCGCGCATGGCCCCACAGGCCGAAGGAAGGCGCGGGGCGCAAAAGGCTCCCGGGGCGGAGGGGATGCGGGCGCGGGATGCTCCCGGGCGAAGGGGCAAAAGCCGGGGCGCCGGGGAAAGGCCGGGAAAAAGGCGCGAAAAAAACGCAGGGAGCGCGGGGAGGCGCGCCTTGTGTCAACTCAAAAGCCTTTTACTTGACACAACGCCCGTTGTGCAAACTGCGGTTGCATCACCCCCTCCGGCGCGGGGCGCGGGGAAGACGCGCGGGC
>NZ_DYZA01000195.1 GCF_020741395.1 Mailhella massiliensis
AAAGCGGAGGGCAGGCTTTTCGAAGCCGTGGAAGGGCGTTGCAGGGGGCCCGGCAGAGGGGGGCGTGTTTTCCCCGGCCGGAAGGCGCAAAAAAAGCGGGGGCTTCGGGAAAACCCCCGCTTCCTGCGTGCGGTAAAGATACCCGCACGGGGCGGGCGCGTTACTTGTAGACCTTAGAGGCAAAGATGCCGAGGCATACGACAACACACATAAGAACGGCGCAGATGCTCAGTACCAGAGAACCCAGTTCCATACTATCCTCCTTGTTTTTGTACAAGACAAACGTCGTCGCACGTCATGGAACGGCGCGAGCGTTATAATATGCATGGGTATATAACATACGCCTTCCATGTTTTTTTTAGAACATAGCAGGCCAAACTTTTTAAAACAACTTATTTTTGAGAAAAATTTTTTATTTATATATAATTTTTACAATATGCCGTCATTTTTTTTATCGTGGATATTTTTATAATGAAAAAGAACTGTGAAAAAAAATAACGTCGAAAAAATACGGAGCAGCGTTCTTTGAAACAGGATTTTTCCCAGCCTTGTTGCGCATGTTTTTTTGTTTTTTGTCATGTGATTTTTTTTCTGTAAGGAGTTGTCATGTGTTTTTTCCGTTTTTCTTCGTGCACAAAGGAAAAGTCACGGAGGAAATTTTTGTCCCGCTTTCGTGTCGCAAGGAGCGCTTTCTGCGCCGGAGAAAGCCTCCGCGTATGCCCTCCGGGAACGTGCGTTCAGCTTCATGATATCGCTGGACGGGCATGCTCCGGCCCTGTCGGGAAAGCGCCGTCTCCCCGCAGGCCGCCGGAACCTCGCCCGGGGAACGTGCGTCCGGGCCTCGGGAAGGGCCCGCCTTTCCGGGGCTTGCCTTGAGCGGGCAATAGGGTATCTTCGGGAAAACGCCGGACTGCGAAAGGGACAGGAGTTGTAATATGGGCGAGTTTCGCGTGCCCGATACCGGGCTTCATATTCTTATGCTGGGCTGCATGAGCTCGGGGAAATCCACGGTGCTCAACGCCCTTCTGGGCAGGGGGGCCTTCCCTGCCGGGAACAGGGCCACCACGGCACAGGTCTTCCGCGTGCTGCACGACCCCTTCTGCGGGGAGAATCTGTGCCGCAACCCTTCGGAAAGCGAAGAATGGCATCCGCTCACCCTGGAGCGGCTCGCCTCCTACAACGGTTCCATGAAGGAGAATGTCCCGGCGGACATTCATCTGCGCCTGCCGCACCTTGAGAAAAAGCGCCCCATCGTGCTTTACGACACTCCCGGCCCCAATACCAGCAAATACGGTGAGCACCGGGGAGAAACCTATTTCGCCCTGGAAAAGCTGCCCCTCAGCCATATCTTCCTGGTGCTGGACATGGCCCAGCTGCACACCCGCGACGAGGAGGCCCTGCTTCAGGACATGGGCCGCGTGGTGGCGGAACGCGGCGGCATGCCCGTGCTGGTTCTCCTGAACAAGGCCGACGTCCTCGACGTGGAAAAGGAATCCGTCGCGGAAATCGTGGCGGAAGTGCGCGATACCGTGGCGCAATATCTGCCGGAAGGTTCGCCGGTGGACGTGATCCCCCTCATGGCCAAGGGCGCGGAGGTATGGCGGCGCATGATAGACCGCGACAGCCTCACCGTGTTCGAGGTGGAGTTCGGCCAGTATATCGACTGGAGGCTCTGCGAGGCCATGCTGAAGGCCGCAATCATGCCGGAAAAGATACGCGTGAGCGTGGCGGAGCAGATGGAGGAGTGGCGCAGATTGCAGAAATTTTCCCGGGCCTTCCGCTCCTCGCTGGAATACCTGGCAAAGCGCGTGCACCCCGAGGCCGAGCTTGTGAACAGGAACGTGAGCAAGATTCTCGATTATGCCGACTGCCGCCGCGCAATCACCGCTTCCGGCATCGTGGCCCTTGAGGAATATATGGACGGGCTCATCCCGCCCGCACCCCGGGCGGAGTAGGGCCTTTTTCCCCGGCCTTTGCATGCCCCGGAGGCGGGCCGTGCGCCGTGCCGCCCCTTTCGGGAAAGGCGTCTTTCCCGGGCATGAACGGGGCCTTTTTTCCCGGGTGCGTCCTCGCCCCGGCTTCATCGTCATCCTTTCAGAGGAAGAGTTATGAGAACGTGTTCCATAGGCAGGGAAGAAGCCCTCGCCCTTTTGAAAAAGTACAACAGCGAACCCTTTCACCTCCTGCACGCCCTCACGGTGGAAGGCGTGATGCGTTATTTCGCCCTCGAACGCGGCTTTGCCGACGAGGCGGACTTCTGGGCCATGGCCGGGCTTCTGCACGATATAGACTTTGAGCGCTACCCCGAGGAACATTGCCGCAAGGCCCCGGAACTTCTGCGCGAAGCCGGGCTGGAGGAAGACATGGTGCACGCCGTGTGCAGCCACGGCTACGGCCTGTGCTCCGACGTGGAGCCGGAGCACGAGATGGAGAAGATACTCTTTGCCGCCGACGAACTTACCGGGCTCATCGGCGCGGCCGCGCGCATGCGCCCCTCGGGCAGCGTCATGGACATGGAAGTGTCCAGCCTGAAAAAGAAGTTCAAGGACAAGCGCTTTGCCGCGGGCTGCTCTCGCGACGTCATACGGGCCGGGGCCGAGCGCCTGGGCTGGACGCTGGAAGAGCTCTTCGGGCGCACCCTCGACGCCATGCGCTCCTGCGAGGAAAGCGTGAAGGCGGATATGGCCTCCCTCTGAGGCCCCATGGCCTTTCGGGCGCGTTCCCTTTCCGGGGGCGCGCTTTTTTTGGTTAAAAGAAAACCCCCAGCTAGGCTGGGGGTTCCCGAAAACTTATAGTTATGCGTAGGTTATAAACACTCCTTTTGATTTGCTAAGAAAGGGGTGCGGTCTGGCAACTGCGCCCTCAAGCAAATCAGAAGGAGGTCACGATGGGTGACACAAAGAATTCAGCGCATACGAAAGATAAGTGTATCGGCGTTTGTCGGATATTTGAAAGGAAAGAGCAGCCTGATGATATATGAGCAGTTCGGCGAGCTGAAGTTCAACTATCGTAGTCGGGAATCCTGGTGCCGTGGTTACTATGTCGACACGGTGGACAAGAATAAGGCAAAGATAGCCGAGTCCATCAGGTGTCAACCGGCCGAGGATAAACTTGGTGAGCAGCTGAGTCTTCCGTACGCCGGAAGCCCGTTTACGGGCCGCCGGTAACAGAAATGCAGAGGTCAGACCGTATATGCGCCTGTTAGGGCGCGGCTGGTAAGAGAGCCTTACAGGCGCATAAGAGGAACCACCGGCTATGCCGGTGGGGCCCCTTTGCGTTTTTCCGGTGCGGGCGGGAGTGTTGAGGGTGCCGCGCCCGGCAGGGGCTGCGTTGCCGCCGACCGCGACAACAACGGCGTGGGGGAATCCCCGCGCACGGCCGGGGCTTCACGGGCGGCCTTTGTTGGAACATTCCCCTGCCCCGGAAAGGCAGGGAGAGCTGCGGGGGAGCGGCTCCCGTATGCTGCTGCGGCCGGGAATTGCGGGATAAACCTGTTGATCTCATGGGTAAAGTCTGCAACACTGGCAAAAGGCGCAAAAAACGCCCTGCCCCCTGTCCGGGGCGGGAATGTGTGGCCTGGGCCGTGCGGCAATGCTTTGATATCGCCCGCCGGCGTGTGCGCCGTCCGCGTGCGGAAAGCTCTCGCACAGGCCTTGCCCGTAGAGCTTTGCACCTCCCGCAGGGAAGCGGCGGAACGGCCGTTGCCCTTTACTTGCGTGAACCGGCTGCAACGGTAGGGGAAAGGGATGAAAGAGGTATACGGCACTCTTGTGTATCTGGTGAAAAAGGCGAAGTTCAGCATTTCCATTTTCATGGTCATGCTGCTTTTTTCCTTTGTCGGCTACCAGATCATGAAGATAAACCTGCTGAAGAATGCCCAGAACCTGGGGGACAACCTCTCGCGCATCTATGCTCTGGAGCAGCGGGGCAACCTGGAATTCTATTCCGTGCTGCTTTCCTTCGGCGTGAGCATGGTGGACAATACTACCGAGCGGGCCGAGATCACGGAAAAGATCATGTATTTTTTCCATCAGGTGCAGAATCTTCTCGGGGAAGGCATCGTGGACCCGTACCTCGTCATGGACGATTACATCGTGGCCCTGAACCCCTGGGAAGGGGACGACAGCTACGACTTCAAGAACGCCGTCTGGTTCCGGCAGGCCGTGGAGAATCCCGGGAAGGTGATTTTCACCGATACCTACACGGACGCCGTGTACAACAAGCCCGTCATAACCATTGCCGGGAAGTGTTCCTCGGGGGCGGTGCTGGCCTTCGACATTTTCCCGGAGAATTTCCGCTTTTCCAACATCATGCTGGAGAGCGCGCAGGGCAGTTCCTTCTTTTTGTGCGACAATCAGGGCACGCTCCTCTATGCGCAGACCTCCGCCGAAGATCCCTACGACAGGCTCCTGCCCTATGTGAAGAACCTTTTCCGGCGCATCAAGAACCATGAGCTCAAGGAGTATTCGGCGAGCATCGTGGACCTGAAGGGGGAGCGCCGGGGCGTGTATTATTACGAGATGCCCAACGGCTGGACCTCCATACTCACCATTCCCTTCAATGTGATTTTGAAGGATCTGGAGTCGTTCCGGAGCCTTTTCTATGTGCTGGTGTTTCTGCTGCTCATAGGCATGGCTCTTCTGACGTGGCGCAACGTCGCAAGCCAGAGCCGCTTCGAGCGTACCAATGAAGCCGTGCAGGTGCTCGGCAACAGCTACTATGCCGTCTACCGCATCGATTATGAGCTTGAGCGCTACGAAATCATCAAGGAAGCCGCTTTCGTGAGGAGCAATCTTGCGCCTTCCGGCCCCTATGAGGAGCTCCTGCGCGCCGTGTGCGAGCACATGGAAAAGGACTATCTCAAGGAATACCGGGATACCTTCTCCATCGCCAACATCCGCGACCTTGTGAGGCAGAACATGCGGGACTTCGGCGGCGATTTCCGGCAATGCTTCGAAGATATCTGCCGATGGGTGAACATCCGCGTACTCTTCGACGAAGCCATAAACAGCAAGGAAGTCATCCTCTGCTTCCGGGAAATAGAAAAGGAGAAGCAGAAGCAGCTGGAGGAGCATACCCTGCTCGTCAATTCCCTGAACAAGGCCGTGCAGAGCGACAAGGCCAAGCAGGTCTTTTTCAGCAACATGTCCCACGAGATGCGCACCCCGCTGAACGCCGTCATCAATCTGGCCTCGCTTGCGAAAAGTTCCGTGCAGAGCCCTTTGCAGGTGACGCATTATCTGGAAAAAATCGAACATTCCGGCAGACTGCTCATAGAGCTCGTCAACGATATTCTCGAAATTTCCAAGCTCACCCAGGGCAAGATAGAGCTGAACAACCGGCGCATGGACATACGCGCCTGCCTGGAGGAATGTCTCAGCCCCTTCAGCATCCAGGCGGAAAGCGAGGGGAAGAGCTTCCGCGTGTCCTGGGAGCTCAGCCATACGCTCATTATGGGCGACGCTTTCCGCATCACCCAGATCATGAACAACCTGCTTTCCAATGCGCTCAAGTTCACCGACAGGGGCGACAGCATAGGCGTGGAGGTTTCGGAGGTCAGCCGGAACGAATATGCACAGTACAAGATCGTAGTGTCCGATACCGGCATAGGCATGTCGGAAGAGTATCAGAGCAAGATTTTCGAGCCGTATTCCCGTGAGAACAGGACCTTTTCCCGCCCGGTGAGCGGCACGGGCCTCGGCATGCCCATCGTGAAGAGCATCGTGGAGCTTCTGAACGGCAGTATCGTGGTATCCAGCCGAGTGGGGCAGGGCACCATGTTTACCGTCATACTGCCCTTCCTCATAGTGAGGGAAGAGGAAGCGGCCCCCGCCCCGGCGGAGGAAAAGGAAGCGGCGTCGGGCGGATTCCTCTCGGGAAAGCGCATCCTGCTTGCGGAAGACAACGAGATCAATATGGAAGTGGCCGAAGAGATCCTGGCCATGAACGGTATGCTTGTGGAAAAGGCCTGGAACGGCCGCGAGGCTCTGGAGGCCTTCCGGGATTCGGAGCCCTTCCATTTCGACGCCGTCCTCATGGACATGCAGATGCCGGAAATGAACGGCTGCGAGGCGGGCAGCGCCATACGCGCCCTGCCGCGCCCCGATGCCGCCTCCGTGCCCATCATCGCAGTCACGGCGAACGCCTTTGCCGAAGACGTTGCCGAGACCGCCCGCGCGGGCATGAATGCCCATGTCTCCAAGCCCATAAACTTCGCCGCATTGGGCAAACTTCTGGAAAAGCTCATTGCCGAATACCGCGCACGGCGTCCGAAGACGGAGGATTGCGGGAAAATGCGCACAGATGCATAAAAACGGAGCTTTCCTGAGGGTATGCAGGGGGCCTGCCTTGCGGAAGGGCGCGCGGAGGTTGGCGGAGCGTGTTGAGGCCTGATAAAAGTTTCGGAAGGCCGACGGCCCGGAAAAGCCTGCGACAGGTCGGGGAACGGGCCGGCTGCGCAGGGGCGACGGCCCCCGGAGTGAGCGGAAGGTTCGGATCGTCCGCTTGTGCGGAGCGGCCTTTCGGGCTGTCCGGGGGAGGTACCGAGACGGTGCAGGCGGTTGCGGCAAGGGGCTTCCGGGCATGGGTTCTGCCCGGGGCAGACCGCGCAAAAGGCGCAGGCGTTTCCGTGGGGCTGCGCTGTTGCCGCGCGCTTTCGGGGGCAGGGCGGGCCTTGCCGCGCGTTTTTTCGTGTTGCCCGACTTCCGGTGCGGGGCAATTTTCAGGCGCTGTCACGGCGGCAGGGCCGCAAAGGATAGGATATGTCGTTCTTCATTCGTAAGGCGGTAGTGGAAGACGCGCAGGCCGTGGGCCTTGTGCACGAACAGGCCTGGCGGGAAACGTATTCGCGCATGCTCCCCCCCTATGTGCTCGCTGCAAGGAGCGCGGAAAAAAGTGCGGCCATGTTCCGCCGCGGGGGCTGCCGCAATATGTTTGTTGCCGAGAGCGAAGAGGGGATTGCGGGCTTCTGCGGCTTCGGCCATTCGAGGGATGCGGGAGTTCCGGCAGGGACAGGGGAAATTTACGGTCTGTATGTGCTGAAACGCCGTCAGCGCAGGGGAATGGGCACGGCACTCATGGCAGAGGCGCTTTCCGCCCTTGCGGCGCAGGGTTTTTCCGCCGTGTTTCTGTGGGTCTTGGAGAAAAACCGCAAGGCGCGACGCTTCTATGAGAAAAACGGCTTTTCTCTCAGCGGGGAAGTCCGGAATTTTCCCGGGGAGCCGATACGGGAAATCAGGTATGTAAGGCCCCTTGATGCCGGTGTCCTATCCGGAGCGGCGCAGACCCGCGCCTTCCCGTGCGGGCAGAAGGAGCAGCGCAGGGAGAAGGCTTCCGGAGCGAATATGGCCGTATCCGTGCGGCAGGAAAGGCCGGAAGACCATGAAGCCGTGCATGCCCTTGTGCGGGAAGCGTTTGCAGAAGCGCAGCATCGCGACGGCACGGAGCAGGACCTTGTGGATGCCCTGCGGAAGGGGCGCTCCTTTGTGCCGGGGCTTTCCCTGGTGGCGGAAGTGTGCGGCTGCCTTGCCGGGCATATTCTTTTCAGCCGGGCCATGGTGGGAAGCGCGGAAGTGCTGGTGCTGGCCCCGCTTGCCGTACTGCCCCGCTTCCGGCGGCAGGGCGTGGGGAGCGCTCTGGTCCGGGAGGGGCTTGCCCGCGCGCGGGCCCTCGGCTTCTGCGGCGTGCTCGTGCTGGGGAGCGCACGGTATTATTCCCGCTTCGGCTTCCGGCCTGCCTCAGGCTTCGGCGTAGAGGTACCGGAAGGCCTGCCCGAGCCCTGCTTCCTGGCCCTGCCCCTCGGGGAAGGCGCGGTATTTCCGGCGGGCAGGGTGGCTTTTGCCGAAGAATTCGGCCTGTGACCTCTTCCCCATGCTGCGGCGGGAAGCTTTTTCCGGCGCGGCAGGGCGCAAGCGGGGAAAGGCATGTTTTTCCGGCCGGGCTGAAGCGTCCGCCTTTGCCGCCGGAACTTCGGGCCGTCTGTGCCGTGAGCCTTGGACGCCCCGCCTGCCGGGGAGGACGTTTTCCCCGGGGAATCGTTTTTTCGTCGTGAGGGAGGGCGTTTTTCAGCCCCCGGGTTCTCTCCGGCAGGGCCTTCC
>NZ_DYZA01000196.1 GCF_020741395.1 Mailhella massiliensis
GAAAATCGTTACGAGATTCGCTCCCAGCCCTACCGGCCATCTGCACATCGGCGGTGGCCGCACCGCCATTTTCTGCTGGCTTCTCGCCCGCCACTTCGGCGGGGAGTTCCGCCTGCGTATTGAAGATACCGACGCCACGCGCTCGAAACAGGAATACACCGATTCCATACTTGCCTCCATGAAATGGCTGGGGCTGGACTGGGACGGAGATCTGACCTATCAGAGCAAGCGCCTCGATATCTACAACGCCTATATCGACAGGCTTCTGGAAACCGGCCATGCCTACTGGTGCGACTGCACTCCCGAGGAAGTGGAAGCCATGCGTGAAGTGGCCCGCGCCCGGGGGGAAAAGCCCCGTTACAACGGCAAGTGCCGCGACAGAGGGCTCACCGCCGGTCCAGGCCGCGTGGTGCGCCTGCGCGTGCCCGATGAAGGCCGCATCGTGTTCAACGATATGGTGAAGGGGACCATTTCCGTAGACGTTTCCGAGCTGGACGACATGGTGCTGCGCCGTACCGACGGTATGCCCACCTACAATCTCGCCGTGGTGGTTGACGACCACGACATGGGCGTGACTCATGTGGTGCGCGGTGACGACCACGTTTCCAACACTCCCAAGCAGATTCTGCTTTACAACGCCTTCGGCTTCGAGGTTCCCACCTTCGGACATGTCCCCATGATCTGCGGACCCGACCATCAGAAGCTTTCCAAGCGCCACGGCGCGCGCGCCGTCATAGAGTATGAGCAGGACGGGCTTCTGCCTCAGGCGCTGGTCAACTATCTGGTACGCCTCGGCTGGTCGCACGGCGATCAGGAAATTTTTTCTCTGAAGGAGCTGGTGGAGCTTTTTGACGGGGGCAATCTGAACAGTTCTCCTGCCGCCTTCGACCCGGAAAAGTTGAAGTGGCTCAATGCCCATTACCTGCGCAACACACCTTTCCCTCAGCTTGCCGTCATGGTGCGTCCTTTCCTGGAAAAGCTGGGCTACGACGTGCCTGTGGAAAAGGTGGAGCCGCTTCTTCCCATGTATGTGGAGCGTGCTTCCGACCTCGCGGCTCTCGCCCAGGCACTGACCATCTACTTCAAACCTGCCGAAGAGCTGGTGATTGAGGAAAAGGCCATGAAGGCCCTGAATGAGGACGGCAGGCATCAGCTTTCCGTGCTGCACGACATGATTGCCGATATGCCCGAGTTCAGTGCAGAGGCGCTGGATACGCTGCTCCATGAATATGTGGAAAAGGGCGGGCTCAAGTTCAAACAGGTGGGGCCGCCTCTGCGTTCTGCGCTTACCGGTCTTGCCGGCGGGCCTTCTGTGCATGATGTTATGGCCGCGCTGGGCCGTGAGGAGAGTCTGAAGCGTATCGCTCGCGCCGTGAACCTGTAGTGTTCAAGGCCGGCGGGCGCAATTTCCCGCGAGTCGGAAGCGCCCCTTCACAGTAACGGGGCCGCGGAAGCGCGGAACCCGGGGAGAGGCCGGGGAACGGATTCCTCCTTCAGCGCCCCGCAGGCCGGAAAAACGCCTTTTCGCTCATCCGGCCCTGTCCGTACACTGGACGGGACCGGATGACTGCTTATTTAATACGAGAAAGCCCTCGCTTCGTTCGGGCACAGGCATGGGAAGGTTTACGGCCATGTGCAAAGGCTTTTGTTTGGCTTTCCCGGCGTGTCAGGCCGTCCGGGGCGGAGGGCCGTGTCTGTTTCCATCCTTTTAGAGTGAAGCCCTTTAATCATCCCGGGGCGTGAAGCCCCGAGGCCCTTCCCGGCAGGGAAGGCTGCAATCTTGTCCGCATAATGGGAGAATTCTCATGCAGCTGTATAATTCCATGACTCGCCGCAAGGAAAATTTCGAGCCTCTCACCTCCGGCAGGGTGGGCATGTACGCTTGCGGCATCACGGCGTACGACCTCAGTCATATCGGCCATGCCCGTTCCGCCGTAGTCTTTGATGTTCTGAATCGCTACCTGCGCCATATCGGTTACCATGTGACCTTTGTACGCAACTTCACCGATGTGGACGACAAGATCATCGCCCGCGCGGGCCGAGAGGGGAAGAGCAGCACCGAGATAGCGGAAACTTATATTGGGGCCTTCCATGAGGATATGGATCGCCTGAATGTGTGCCGCGCTGATATAGAACCGCGTGCCACCGAGTATATCGGCGACATGCAGGAGCTTATCCAGAGCCTCATCGACGGGGGGCATGCCTATGCCGTGCCTTCGGGCGACGTGTATTTCCGCGTGCGTTCCTTCAAGGGGTACGGCAAGCTTTCCGGCAGGGATGTGGATGATCTGCGCTCCGGCGCGCGTATCGCCATAGGTGAAGAAAAGGAAGATCCGCTGGATTTCGCCCTGTGGAAGGCAGCCAAGCCCGGTGAACCTTTCTGGGAAAGCCCGTGGGGCAGGGGCCGTCCCGGCTGGCACCTGGAATGTTCGGCCATGAGCAAGAAGAACCTTGATCTTCCGCTCGACATTCACGGCGGCGGTCAGGATCTCATCTTCCCCCATCATGAAAACGAAATAGCCCAGAGCGAGGCTTCCACCGGAAAGGAGCTGGCCCGTTTCTGGGTGCACAACGGTTTTGTGCAGATCAATTCCGAAAAAATGTCCAAGTCGCTCAACAATTTTAAAACCATCCGCGACATTCTGGAGCATCGTCAGCCGGAGACTTTGCGTTTCTTCCTTCTCGGCAAGCATTACCGCAGCCCCATAGATTTCAGCTTTGAGGGGCTGGATGAAGCGGAGCGCGCACTGAAGCGCGTGTATGAGTGCCTGCGCGACGCAAGGCAGGCGCAGAATCGCGCTTCGTGGAAGAAGGGCGATGTTCCGGCCTCCGTGCTCGATGAATTCGAGCCTCTGGAAAAGGGCTTTTTTGAAGCCATGGACGACGATCTCAATACCGCCGCGGCTCTCGGCCATGTGTTCGGCATGGTACGCCTCATCAACCGTATTTTGGAAGACAAGGCCCTGCGCAATAAGGAGGGTGTCCGTGCTCTTCTGGAGCGCTTCGACACGCTTTCCCATGCCTGGACCGACGTGCTCGGGGTATTCGGTGCAGAGCCGTCCGCCTTTCTTGAAGAGCTGCGCGACACCCGCGCTCGGCGTGCGGGTATTGATACGGACAGGGTGAAGGCCTTGATGGCGGAGAGGGCCGAAGCCCGCGCAGCGAAGGATTTCGCCCGTTCCGACGCCACGCGCGATGCGCTCGTCGCCATGGGCATAGAAGTGCGCGATACTCCCTCCGGAGCGGTGTGGGATATCGCCTGACGGGCCGGAGAGGCCGGGAAAAATATGATGCGACTGCGTTCTCTTATTGCCGTAGCCTGCATGGCGGGCATGCTTTTTTCTCCCGTGGGGGAGTGCTCGGCGTTTTTCGGCGAGTTCACGCTTCAGGATGAAATGAAGATGGGCCGGGAATTTGAAGTCCTGGTCAAATCAACCATGCCCCTCATAGAAGACCCGGTGGTGCACGACTATGTGCAGGATGTGGTGGACCGCATCGTCAAGCCTCTGCCTCCCCAGCCCTACAAGTTCCCGGCCAGCGTGGTTCTGCACGATTCCCTCAACGCTTTTGCCGCGCCCGGCGGCTTCGTGTTCGTGTTTTCAGGGCTCATCATGCACCTGAACCATGAATCGGAGCTGGCGGGCGTGCTTGCCCACGAAGTGGCCCATGTCACGCAGAGGCATATCGCCGGGCGTATGGAAAGAGGGCGCGCCATTTCTCTCGCTTCCCTGCTCGGCATGGTCGCCGGAGTGGCGGCGGGGATAGCCGGGGGCGGAAGCGCCGGCGGCGCGGCCATGGTGGGCAGCATGGCCGCCGGTTCCACAGCCATGCTCAATTACAGCCGACTTGATGAAGACGACGCCGACCGCTTCGGACTCAAATACCTGGTGGATGCGGGTTACAACCCGAAGGGGCTGGGCGGCGCTTTCGAGGTGCTTCGTTCCCAGAACTGGGGCGGAGGTTCCTCCATGCCCGCCTATCTGTCCACTCATCCCGACCTGAATATCCGCCTTGCAAAACTCAGGGCCGACCTTCAGACCATGCCGGAAAGCCTGAAAAACCGTAAGGAAGACGACGGACGTTTCCGCCGCGTGCAGGCGCTGCTCTGGGCGCGCCACGGCGATGCGGGGCATGCTGAGCAGATTTTCGCGAAAGGAGGGGACAAGGATCCCGTCGGCCTCATGGGCAGGGCCATGCTGGCGGCCAGGCAGAACCGCACCAAGGAAGCGGAGGCATTGTTTGCCTCTGCACTGAAGCTGGCGCCGAAAGATGCCCTCATTCTGCGTGAGGCGGGTATTTTTGAATACACCAAGGGCGGGGACATGGGCCGTGCCCGCCGCTACCTGGAACAGTCGCTTCGTATTTCTCCCGGCGACTACTATGCGGTGTTCTTTTATGCGCGTATTCTGGATGATTCCGGCGACAGGGCCGGAGCACAGGCGCGTTACCGCGAGGTTCTGCGCCATGTGCCGGAAGACAGCGAGGTGCATACCTATTACGGAAGGTCTCTCGGCGCGGTGAACAAGCTCTGCGAAGGATATCTTCACCTTGCCTACGCAGCATTGTACGGCAACGATGAACGCCGTGCGGAAAACTGGCTGGAAAAGGCGAAAGCCGCCGCCCGCAGCGCCGAGGAAAAAAAGTCCGTCAAGGAATATGAGGAAAAGGCGAAAGAGCGTGCCAAGATCATGAAAAAGGCCCGCTAAGGCTCTCCTTTTTCGCAGGGGAAGCCCCCGCCTTCCGCCCGCATGAGAAGCCTTGCGTGGAGCAGGGCAGGGGCATGACGCAAACTTTCATCCGCCTTCAGGCAGGAGATGATATGGAACTGAGAGGGACAACCATTCTGGCCGTGCGCAATGAGCACGGCGTTGCCATTGGCGGCGACGGGCAGGTGACCATGGGGCAGACCATGGTGATGAAGCATACGGCCCGCAAGGTACGCCGCCTGTACAAGGGGCAGGTGCTGGCCGGTTTCGCGGGAGCCACGGCCGATGCCTTTACCCTGTTTGAGCGCTTTGAAGCCAAGCTTGAGGAGTCGGGCGGCAACCTGCTGCGCGCCGCCGTGGAAATGGCCAAGGACTGGCGGCAGGACAAGTTCCTGCGCAAGCTGGAAGCCCTCCTTCTGGTGGCCGATGCCGACCGCACGCTCATTCTCACAGGTACGGGCGATGTCATAGAGCCGGATGACGGCGTGGCCGCCATAGGTTCCGGCGGGGCCTACGCGCTTTCCGCCGCGCGGGCGCTGCTTCGGCACACGCAGCTGACGCCTTCAGAGATCGTGAAGGAATCCATGGCCATTGCCGCCGATATCTGTGTCTTCACCAATACGCACCTCACCATGGAGATCATAGAGAAGTAAGCCCTATGCCTCTTTCCTCAGCCGGGAGGGCGGCGTGGGGTATGGAGAAATGAGTTAGCAAGAGTCGTCCTTCGGCTCGACCTCGCTGTGACAAAGGCGGCAGCCTCTTACAGAGGCCGCCGCCTTTGGTCTGACTGAAGCATCGTTTCCTTTAGTACCTAGGAGAGCAATATAGTGGTAAGACATAATT
>NZ_DYZA01000197.1 GCF_020741395.1 Mailhella massiliensis
CCTGATGCCAAAAATGTTCATACCTTTACAGCACCTTCCTCGATTTCTTGTGAAAAAATGCGGGATCTTTTTGAAAAATCCATACATTACAACAAGTTATATTTTATTTACTTATTGACAAAATCATAAGCCGGGCATAATCTGCCGAAAAAGCCGCCTTTCCCTGCGCCGCAACGGCGGGAAGGGATTCCCATTCACCTCAGCGCACGTTTCAGAGGGTTCCTGCCTTGAAAAAGCCCCTTGCCATTCTCCTGTCCCTGGCCATGCTCCTTGCCGGCGCTGCCGCCGCCGAAGCGAAGATCACCCTCAAGGTCGCCAACTCCGGCCCCGACACGCCGGAAAACCGCACCGTGTGCGCAGCCGACGTGTACACCGACATGGTGCGCAAGGCCACGAACGGCGAAGTGGAGCTTGTCTTCTACCATGCAAGCAAGCTCGGCGGCGAAGCCGAAGCCCTGGAAGGCATCCAGATGGGCACCATCGACATGGGCACGCTCACCAGCGGCCCGGCGGCCAACTTCGTGCCGCAGACCATGGTCTTCGATATCCCCTACCTCATCGGCAGCAGCCCCGCGGGCTGGGAATTCCTGAAGTCCGACTTCGTGAAGAAGCTCTCCGATGAATTCCTCAAGAAGACCGGCGTGCGCATCCTCGGCATCGCCGAGCACGGCTTCCGCCACTTCACGGCCAAGGGCGCCGAACTCAGGACCCCGGCGGACATGAAGGACCTCAAGATCCGCGTGATGGAGAACCCGGCCCACATGGCCATGACGCGCGGCCTCGGCGCTTCCCCCACCCCCATTTCCTACAGCGAACTCTACATGGCGCTCCAGCAGGGCGTGGTGGACGGCATGGAATGCCCCATCGCCAACATCCACGACTCCAAGTTCTATGAAGTGCAGGACAGCCTGGTGCTCGACGGCCATCTCTACGGCCCGCTCGTCATATTCATCAATGAAGACAAGTTCCAGAGCCTGACTCCCGCCCAGCAGGAAGCCCTGTACAAGGGCGCGGAAGCCTTCTGCATCGTGCATGCGGGCATCACCGCCGCAAGCGACGCCGCCGCCCTCAAGGACATGGCCGACAAGGGCATGAAGATCCACGAACTCTCCCCCGAGGAACTTGCCATGTTCCGCAACGCGGCCCAGCCCGCCGCCCTGGAAATCATCGCCAAGCGCATCGGCCAGGACTGGGTGGACGGCGCGGTCAAGGCCGCCTCTGAAGCCGAAGCCAAGGTCGCCGGCAAGGAACAGGCCCTCATGGACGAATGTATCCGTGAAGCCCAGGAAATGGTGAAGATAGCCCGCGGCCAGTAAGAAGGCTTCTTCCCGCTGCTCCCCTCCCCGGGGAATACGGCGGCGCACCCTCGGGCGCGCCGCATGCCCGTAAGCGCCCCGCGCACGGGCAGAAGCAGCACGCTTTCCGGGAAAGGTTCGCTCCGGGCCTTTCCCGGTTGTTTTGTCCCGCAACATCCGCACGGTCTTTTGACGGTGGCATCGTCCCCGACTTTTTCCTGTGCGGGCCTTAAGAGCCTTGCCGCCGCCCTCCTGAAAGGTGCGGCCCCGCCTTCACGGGCGGAACGGGAAGGCTTCAACAGGAGCCAGTGCTCCCCTTCTATTGAGGTTTACCTTAATGAAAAATGTCATGACGTTGATATCCTTCCAGATCAACAGGCTGACGGACTTTCTCATGAAAATCAGCCTGTGGCTGGGGATCGCCCTCTGCATTGTCATGGTCGCGGCCACGCTGGGCCAGGTATTCTGCCGCATCACCCATCTTTTCACCTTTGAGACCAGCGAGGAGATAGCCCGCTTCAGCATGTGCTGGCTGGCCATGCTGGGCAGCGCCGTGGCGCTTCGCCAGGGCAGGCATCTCGGCGTGCGCATCCTTGTGGACCATCTGCCCGCAGGCATCTACGACAAGTACCTCGCGCCCCTCATCCAGCTTGTGATGCTGGCCTTTTTCCTGCTCGTGGCGGTGAAGGGCTGGGCCTTTGCCATGCGCGGGGCCATGCAGGTTTCCCCGGCGCTCCAGCTGCCCATGATCTACCCCTACCTGTGCCTGCCTGTGGGCGGCGCGCTCATGGCGCTTTCCATGGTGGCCGACATGCTGCAGGACCGCTTCCCCACCAGCGCGGGCTCCAACGCGAGCATCGCAAGCTCGGTGATGGAAGATATGTCCGAAGTGGCCGCCGCCTGCGAGAACGCGCAGGACGCCCCCGTGTTCGACCCCCTCTCCGAGAACCGCGATAAAAGGCAGGATTAGTCCATGCTCGCCGTCATCTTTCTCGTATTCCTTGTCTCGCTGTTCCTCGGCGTGCCCGTGGCGCTCTGCCTCGCCTTCACCTCGGTGGCGGGCCTTCTGCTGCACGACACTTCCCTTCTTGTGGTGGTGCAGCGCATGTTCCAGGGCTTCAACTCCTTCTCCCTGCTTGCCGTGCCCTTCTTCGTGCTCGCGGGCGACCTCATGAACAAGTGCGGCATCACCCAGCGCCTCATCGACTTTTCCTACATGCTGGTGGGCCGCATCCCCGGCGGCCTTGCGCACTCCAATATCGCGGCCTCCATGTTTCTCGGCGGCATCAGCGGCTCCGCCGTGGCCGACGCCGCGGCCATAGGCTCCATCATGGTGCCCGGCATGATACGCAACGGCTACAACCCCGGCTTCAGCGCGGCCGTCACGGCCGCGGCCTCCACCATGGGCCCCATCATCCCGCCCTCCATCCTCATGGTCATCATGGGCGTGACGACGGGCATGAGCATAGGCGGCCTGTTCATGGCGGGCATCGTGCCCGGCATCCTGCTCGGCGTGGGCATGATGATCTACAGCTATTTCGTGGCCATACGCGAAAACTACCCCAGAGACCCGAACCCCCTCACCCTGGGCCGCTTCTTCCGCGAATTCTGGAGGGCCCTGCCCGCCCTCATGGCCCCCACCATCATCATGGGCGGCATCATGTTCGGCATCTTCACCTCCACCGAAGCGGCCGCCGTGGCCGTGCTCTACGCGCTCCTTCTCGGCATCTGCCAGCGCACCCTGCGCATGAAGGACCTCATCGAGGTGCTCGGCTCCAGCGTGCTCACCACGGCGGTGCTGCTGCTCATCATCGGCACGGCCAACGCCTTCGCCTGGCTGCTCGCCGCCGAGCAGATCCCCAACCAGCTCGCCGCGCTCATCCAGTCCGTCACCAGCAACAAGCTCATCATCCTCCTGCTTCTGAACATCCTTCTGCTTTTCGTGGGCATGTTCATGGAAGGCGGGGCGGCTATCATCATCCTCGCGCCCACGCTGCTCAACGTGGCCACGCAGGTGGGCATAGAGCCTTTGCACTTCGGCATGATCATGGTGCTCAACATGGCCGTGGGCCTGCTCACCCCGCCCCTCGGCGTGTGCCTGTTCGTGATCTGCGGCGTGACCAAGCTCGACCTCTCCTATGTGATACGGGCCGTGCTGCCCTTCATCGCCGTGGAGCTCGGCGTGCTCCTGCTCGTCACCTATGTGCCCGCCGTGTGCCTCGCCATACCGCGCATGCTGGGCTATCTCTGATCTTCCTTTCCGCTCCCGGCGAAGCCCCGCCGGGGGCGCCTTTTCCCGCCACAGAAGCCCCGGCCTTTGCGCCGGGGCTTCCAAACATAAGGCTGCACGATGAATACCACCTTGAGTTCCCACGTCACGCCGCTGCGCTTCAGCGTCATACGCAGCATGCTCGAAAGGGCCGCGGCGTATGACAACGTCATCTCCCTCAGCATCGGCGAACCGGATTTCGACACTCCCGCCTTCGTATGCGAAGCCGCCATGAAGGACGCGGCCAGGGGCTTCACCCACTACGCGCCCTCGCGGGGCGACGAAGAACTCCGCGCCGCCATACTCCGCGCGGAGCGCGCTAAGCACGGCATCGCCTGGGAGCAGGAAAACCTGCTCATCACCTCCGGGGCCATGCACGGCCTTCTCGCCGTGATGCGCACGCTCCTCGACGAAGGCGGCGAAGTCCTCGCGCCCGCGCCCTGCTTTTCCGACTATCAGGGCCATTGCGCCCTGGCCGGGGGCAGGCTCGTGCAGGTGCCCACGCGCTTTGAAGAGGGCTTCATGCCCACCCTTGAGGCCATGGAAGCCTGCGTGAGCGACAACACCCGCGCCCTGCTCATCAACTCGCCCTGCAATCCCTCGGGCATGGTGTTCGACGCCGCCACGCTGGACATGCTGGCCGGCTTCGCCCGCCGCCACGACCTTGTCGTCATTTCCGACGAAGTGTACGACAGCATCGTGTTCCGCGGCCGGGCGGAAAGCATCGCCACGCGGCCGGGCATGGCCGAGCGCACCGTGGTGCTGAACTCCTTCTCCAAGGCCTTCGCCATGACGGGCTGGCGCGTGGGCTACGCCCTCGGCCCCTCCTGGTTCATGAAGGAGATGGTCAAGGTGCTGAGCTATTCCGTGGCGAGCACCGGCACGCCGAGCCAGCGCGCCGCCCTGGCCGCGCTCACCGGGCCGCAGGAGGAATTCCTCTCCTTCCGCGAAGCCTACGCCCGCCGCACCGCCCTGGCCGCGAAAAGGCTGAACGCCATGCCCGGCGTGCGCTGCCTCGAACCGGCGGGCACCTTCTACCTCTTCCCGCACATCGACGCGGCAAAACCCGATTCCCTCGCCTTTGCCCTCGACCTTCTGGACAAGGCGCACGTCATCGTGGTGCCGGGCTTCCCCTTCGGGCCGGAAGAAACCGTGAAGGGCTGCGTGCGCCTCGCCTGCACCGTGAATGAGGAAAAGCTCTCCGAGGCCATGAACCGCATGGAAGCCTACCTCAGGGCGCGCGCGTAGGGCAGGGAAGCCGCCGGGAGCCGAAGCAGGGAGGCCTTCCCGGGAGCACGGGCGGACTTTCCCGCATCCGCAGAGCCGCCCCGGCGGGGCGGAACTTCCGGGAAAGGGCCAAAGGCGCGCCCACGGCAGGGCTCCGGGCAGGGAAGCCGCCTCGTCAGCCCGCCAGCCCGGGCCACCCACGGCGCTCAGGGTGCCGGGGCAACGGCCCGGAAGCACAGCAAAGGGCCGCCGGGGGCCGGGAGGCTCGCGAGTATACGTCGCGCGTTTGTGCCGCCCTGCCCGCGCCGACGCCCCAACGGCGCGGGAAATCCCAAGGCTGCGGACGAAGGCCCCCGGCGCGGCGGAGCGCCCGTGTTCCGGCCGCCCCTGCTCCCGGGGAAAGGAGGGCCCGCTACGTCCGCAAGAAGCCCGTGCGCGGGCGAAGGAAGAGGAAGCGGCGCAGGCCGCGCGAAGGGAAAACGCCCGAGAAAGCGCGATTCCCCGGCATCCCGCAGCCCCACGGCGCGAAGAAAAATCCGGGATGCACGGCGGCAAGGCCCGCTCCCTGCCGCCGGAGGGGGCATGACGCGATTCCCCCGCCGCCCGGGGGGCTTCACATCCGCCCCGCATGGGGGTAAGAACCTCCTCCGGGAAAAAACGGCCCGCCTGCGCGGAAGCTTCCGCACGGCGCAACTTCAGAACCCGCGGGCATGTCGCCCGTGAACCTACCATAAAGGAAAGAGCATGAGCCTGCCTTCCGACATTGCCGCAGAACTCAGGAATATTCTCGGCCCCGGGGGCTTTCTCGACGCTGAGGAAGACCTCCGCTCCTTCGCCTACGACCTTTTCGCCACCCACAGGCCCGACGCCGTGGCCCTGCCCGCCACGGTGGACGAAGCCTCGGCCGTGATGCGCCTGTGCAACCAGCGCCACGTCCCGGTGTATCCGCGCGGCTCGGGCACCAGCCTGGCCGGCTCCCCGGTGCCCGTCATGGGTGGGCTTGTGCTTTGCAGCTCGCGCATGAACAAGGTGCTTGAGGTCTCCGTCACCGACCGCCTTGCCCGCGTGCAGGCCGGGTGCGTCACGGGCGACCTCCAGAAGGCGGCGGCGGAAAAGGGGCTCATGTACCCGCCGAACCCCACCTCCTGCCTCTACTCCACCATAGGCGGCAACGTGGCCACCAACGCAGGCGGCGCGAGCGGCGCGAAATACGGCGTCACGCGCGACTATCTTCTCGGGCTCACTGCGGTGCTGCCCGGCGGGGAAATCGTGCGCATGGGCAACCGCTGCCAGAAGGACGTGACGGGCTTCGACCTGCCGCGCCTTCTCTGCGGCTCGGAGGGGCTTCTCGCCTTCATTGCGGAAGTCACGGTGAAGCTCATCCCCATGCCGGAGAGCATCCGCACGGCTCTGGCCTATTTTTCCGACGTGACGGAAGCCGGTTCCGTGGTGGCGGATATCGTGGGCCACCGCATCCTGCCCTGCACGCTGGAGCTCATGGACGGCGTGTTTCTGCGCACCGTGGCCGAAGTGTACGGCGTGCCCTGCCCCGAAGGCGCGGGCGCGGCCCTGCTCATTGAGGTGGACGGGCCGGACATGGTGCTGGAAGGCCAGATGAAGACCATCGAGGGCATCTGCAAAAAGCACAACGCCACAGGCATGGAATTTGCCGCAAGCGAAGAGGAGCGCGAAATACTCTGGAAGGCGCGGCGCGGGGGCACGGCGGCCCTGGTGCGCAAGGCCGACAGGCTGGTGACGCTCGACTACGCGGTGCCCATTTCCCTCCTGCCCCAGGCGCTCAAGCTCATGGAAAAGCTGGCCGGGGAACATAAGTGCAACGTCGTCACCATCGCCCATGCGGCGGACGGCAACCTGCACCCCATGGTGCTCTACAGCCCGGGCAAGCCGGAGGAGGACGCGGCCTACGAGGCCTTCTGCGACGCCTCCACCCGCGCGATCCTGGAGCTCGGCGGCACCATCAGCGGCGAGCACGGCATAGGGCTGGAAAAGAAGCAGTACATGCCCATGCAGCTCGGGGATGAGCAGATGCGCATCATGCGCGGCATCTGCCGCCTGTTCGACCCCTACGGCATCATGAATCCCGGCAAGCTGGAGAGATAGCCATGAAAGGCCCCACCTGCGAATACTGCGGCCGCTGCCTCAGCGTGTGCCCCAGCTACAAACATCATCTGGTGGAAACCTTCGGCCCGCGCGCCCGCATCGACCTTGCGCGCGCCGTGGCCGCGGGGGAGCTGAAGCCCGGGGAACGCTACCACGACGCCATAAAAAGCTGCCTTCAGTGCCTCGCCTGCACGGAGATATGCGGCAAGGGCGTGGACGGCGCGCAGATCATCCTCGACGCGCGCCTTGCCGAAGGCGACGGCAGGCTTACCCTGAAGCGCAGGCTGGAAAAGCTCGTCACCTGCTCCCTTCTGCCGCGGCGCGAGCTCATGCGGAAGATGATCCGCGCCTGCTCCTTTTTCCAGCACGTTTTCCCGCTGGATACGCGCGGCAGCATACGCCACCTGCCGGATGCGCTCTGCGGCGCGGCGGGCAAGAGAAGCATGCCCGACCTGGCGAAGAAATCCCTTTTCGAGATACTGCCCGAGCGCGTCATGCCGCCGGACAACGTGACGCAGGTGGGGGAGGCGGCGCTTTTCACGGGCTGCTTCGGCGGGCTGGTGAACGTGGAAGCCTCGCTTGCCCTGGTGAACGCCCTTGCCCTGCGCGGCTACACGGTGTTCATCCCCCGCGCGCAGTCCTGCTGCGGCGCGCCGGCCGAGCTCAGCGGCTTCAAGGAAGCCTTTGAAAAGGCCGAGGCGCACAACGCGGAAGTATTCGCCGCCTGCCCCGACATGCCGGTGCTCACGCTCTGCGCCACCTGCCACCGCACCCTTTCGCGGGAATACGCCTCCTCGGGCAGGGAACTTGCGGGCCGCATCACAGACGCCGCACTCTTCCTGCAGAGGCACGACGCGCGCACGGGCTTTGCCGCGCCCATGCCCGAAAAACTGCCCGCCGCCGCGCTCCTGCGCGTGCGCGAGCGCCCCGTGAGCGCGGCCGACCCCCTCGTGGTCGCCGTGCACGACCCGTGCCACTTCCGGCTCGACCCCCAGGTGGGCCGCGCCGTGCGCAGGGAGCTTGCCGCAAAGCCGTGGATAAGGCTCGTGGAGCTCAAGGACCCCGGCTCCTGCTGCGGCGGGGGCGGCGTCTCCAGCCTGAAGAACCCGGCCCTTGCCGACGAACTCGGCAAGGCGCGGGCCGTGGCCGTCATGGAAAGCGGGGCCGATATCGTCACCGCCCAGTGCCCGGGCTGCGTGCTCCAGCTCAACAATCACCTGAAGCGCCAAAAGGCCGACGCGAGGGCCTGCCACACCCTGGAACTCATCGGCAGGTAGGGGAACCTTGAAAAATATCAGGGCCGGGGGAAGACCCCGGCCTTTTTTGTATCTTCACGCCCTGCGGGAAGAGGGGATTCTCACGGCACGGCAGTTGACATCCTCCCCCGCCTGAAGTCGGGGGATTCCTATCGGTAGCGGCTCTAACGAGCCGCGCCATAGGCGGGTTCCTGATTCAACACGGGCGCTTGAGCCCTTCCCGCTCCACAGGCTGACACGGCCTGCCCGGCCGCCAG
>NZ_DYZA01000198.1 GCF_020741395.1 Mailhella massiliensis
AAATGTCCGGCCTGCCGGAGGATATCCGCGAAACTACCGACGCTCTCGACTCCGTGGGCAACACCACCAAAGCCGTCACCAAGGGCTACGCCATCGGCTCCGCCGCTCTCGCTGCTCTGGTACTCTTCGCCTCCTATACCGAAGACCTGAGCCGCTACTTCCCCGACCTCAACGTGACCTTCGCCCTGCAGGATCCGTATGTGCTGGTCGGCCTGTTCATCGGCGGCCTGCTCCCCTACCTGTTCGGCGCCATGAGCATGAAGGCCGTGGGCCGTGCCGGAGCCTCCGTGGTGGTGGAAGTGCGCCGTCAGTTCCACAACATCCCCGGCATCATGGAGGGCAAAGCCAAACCCGACTACAGCGCCTGTGTGGACATGCTTACCAAATCCGCCATCAAGGAAATGGTTACTCCCTCCCTGCTGCCCGTACTCGCTCCTGTGGTCGTGTACTACATCATCAAGATCTGGGGCGGACAGTCTGCGGCCTTCTCCGCTCTCGGCGCCATGCTCATGGGCACCATCGTCACCGGTCTCTTTGTGGCCATTTCCATGACTTCCGGCGGCGGTGCCTGGGACAACGCCAAGAAATACATCGAAGAAGGCAACTTCGGCGGCAAGGGCTCCGAAGCCCATAAGGCCGCCGTGACCGGCGATACCGTGGGCGATCCCTACAAGGATACCGCCGGCCCCGCCGTCAACCCCATGATCAAGATCATCAACATCGTCGCGCTGCTTCTGCTTCAGGCTCTCGCCTAAAAAAACAGGAGGGGGCGGGGAACCGCCCCACATCGCGCACGTTTCCGAAAGCCGCGGCCTGCCCGCGGCTTTCTGCTTGGAGGAAGAATTGCGGCGGCATCCGCGCAAAAACAGGCGGAGAGCCTGAAGCGGATATGCCACATCGCAGGCCTTCCGCCGATCCGTCCGGCCCACTTTTTCCGGCCTTTTCCCAAAGGCTCTCCTCTCCCCTCTGACGTGCCTGCGGGAAAAAGCGCGGCATGTGCCGCGCCCGGACAAAAAGCCCTTTGTTTCCCCTGCAAAAGAGCTCTTCCATGAAAGCCATTGTTTCCAATGTGTCGGGCAATACCCGCATGTACCTCTTCCTTTTCCTGCTCACGCTGGGCAGTACGCTGGGGCTTCAGGGATCCTCCCTGCTCTACACCAACTACGCCGTGGAAGTAGGCGGCTTTTCCGCTGCGGACAACGGCCTTGTGGTTGCCCTGCGCGAGGTGCCGGGCTTTTTGTGCTTCCTTGTGGTCCCGCTCATGCTCCTCATGCGCGAGCACAGGCTCTGCGTGTTTTCCGTCATCATCTGCGGGGCGGGCACTGCCGTCATCGGCATGTTCACCTCCTTCTGGGGCATCGCGGGCGCTGTGTTCGTCATGTCGGCGGGCTATCACTTCTTTGAGACCATCAACCAGTCCCTCATGATACAGTATTATGACCTGGCAACTACGCCCGTCGTCATGGGGCGTATGCGCGGACTTGCCGCAGGGGGGAGCCTTGCCGTTTCTCTCATGGTCTTTTTCTGCGCGGGGCTCCTTTCCTATGAAACCATGTTCGCCGCGACGGGCGTGGTAGTCATGGCCCTTGGCGCAGCATGTCTTTTTTTCGACCCTTCCAGCCCCCGGGTGGTTCCTCAGAAAAAAGGCATGGTCTTCCGCCGCAGATACTGGCTCTTCTACGCCCTCACCTTGCTCATGGGCGGGCGCAGGCAGATCTTTACCGTGTTCTCCCTGTTCCTGCTCGTGGAAAAATTCGGTTTTTCCGTGCGCGCCGTGGCCGTGCTCTACATGGTGAACTACGCCGTCAACTGGTTCTTCAATCCCCTTATCGGGCGCATCATCAACCGCATCGGCGAAAGGCGGCTGCTCACCATAGAGTATGCTTCCGCCTTCTTCATCTTTCTCTGCTATGCCTGGACGGACAGCGCGTATCTTGCCGGCGCCATGTACGTTCTCGACAGCCTCACCTTCAATTTCGCCATTGCCGTGCGCACCTTCTTCCAGAAGATAGCCGACCCCTCCGACGTGGCCCCGAGCATGGGCCTTGCCCAGACCATCAACCACATCGCAGCGGTGCTCATCCCTCCCCTCGGCGGCTGGCTGTGGGTGAGCTTCGGCTATCAGCTTCCCTTCTACTGCGGCATGGCGCTCACCGTACTCTCACTTCTGCTCATCCAGTGCATGGACAGAGAAATCGCCAGAGCGGGGCAACGAAGATGAAAGAAAGAGAATCCCGGGGGGAAGCCCTGAAACAATGCTGGAACACGTCACCGCTTTTTCTCATGGAAGGAGCCCTGTCCGAGAGGCTGAAGCATGAATTTCATCTTCCCACGGAAGGCCCGGCGGGCATGGCCGGACTGGTGCGGGAGAAAAAGGGCCGCGAGGCTCTCGCGTTTTTATGGAAACAATACCTTGCCATAGCCTGCAAATACAGTCTGCCCTTCCTCGCCGCCACGCCCACACGGCGATGCGACAAAGAACGGGCCTCAAGCGCAGGCTTCATCGACAAGGAAGGCAGAAGCTCCATCTTCAAGGAAAACATGGCCCTGCTTCGGGAGGTGCAGGATGAGGCCGACCGGAAAAACGCCCTCATGTTCGCAGGCGGTATGCTGGGCTGCAAAGGCGACGCCTACACGGGAAAAGGCTGCCTTTCCACCACCAAGGCTCTGGAACTCCACCGCTGGCAGGCCGGGCTTTTCCGGGAAGCCGGGGCGGACTTTCTCTATGCCGCGCTCATGCCTTCCCTTACCGAAGCCCTCGGCATGGCTCAGGCCATGGCGGAAACAGGGCTGCCCTTCATCATAAGCTTCACTCTGCGTGCCGACGGCCGCCTGGCGGACGGTACGCCCCTTTATGCGGCCATTGACGTCCTCGATGCCGAGATTTCCCCCCGACCGCTTTGCTTTATGGCCAACTGCGTGCATCCTGCGCTGGTACGAAAGGCTCTCTCCGCCCCCTTCAACCGGACGCCTCTTGTACGCTCACGCTTTCTGGGCATACAGGCCAACGCCTCTCCCCTCTCCTTCCGGGAGCTGGAAGGCTCAAAAGTCACGATGCAGTCCGAACCGGAAAACCTGGCCAAAGGCATGCTCCGCCTGAAAAACAATTTCGGCCTGCGCATTTTCGGCGGCTGCTGCGGCACTACGGATCGACACATGGAGGCCATAGCCTCGGCGCTGTGCCAGAAGGCTTCCCCCCACCTGCCAAGCAGGGAAAAAAATGGCGCGGAAGATTCCTGCACGGCGGGCAACAAGGGTGCATGTGGGGAAAATTCCGGCACTTGAGCAGAGCGCCCTGCTGGTGTATTGCTAAAAAAGCCTTTTCAACCGGGGGAACACATGAGCGGACTGGTACGTTTTGGAGTGTCGCTGGAGCGGGAACTGCTCACGGCCTTCGACAGGCACAGCGAGCGCAAGGGCTTCGCCAACCGTTCCGAAGCGCTGCGCCACTGCATACGGCGCGAGCTTTCGGAAGAAATCGTTTCCGACCCCGACGCGCCGGTAGCAGGCGTGCTCACGCTGGTGTACGACCATCACGACAACGATCTGCCCGGCCGGCTCACATCCCTCCAGCATGAGGCCCATGCCATGGTACTCGCCACCATGCATGTGCATCTGGACGAACATCACTGCCTGGAAACCATGGCCCTGCGGGGCCCGGCCGCCGCCGTCAGCGAACTTGCCGGAAGGCTCCGTTCCTCTCGCGGCGTCCTGCAAAGCTCGTGCTCCCTCACCGCCATCGAGGCCGCCCCCGAGCGCCACATATTCCACGATCACGAACAGAAGGAGCACGCATGACAGCCACAGCACCCGCCGGATGCGAACACTCGCTGACGGACGTTCAAAGCAGCCCTTCCAGCGTGGCGCTGGACATAGACCGCGTAGGCGTCAAGAACGTGGAACTTCCCCTGGTGGTCAGAGACCGCGACAAGGGCCGCCAGCACACCGTGGCCTCCGTGGACATGGGGGTGGATCTGCCCGCGGCCTTCAAGGGAACGCACATGAGCCGTTTCCTGGAAGCTCTGGAAAACTGGCGTGAGGCCAGCGCCGAAGAGCTGGACTACGCCTCCATGAAGCGCCTGCTTTCCGACGTGCTCACGCGCCTGCATGCAAGGCGCGCCTATGCAAAATTCAGCTTTCCCTATTTCCGCATGCGGAAAGCTCCCGTTTCCGGGCGCGCCGCGCCGGTGCGCTATCTCTGCCGCCTCACCGGGGAGATGGAAGAAGGCCGGGAGGGCCCGCGTTTTCTGCTGGAACTTGAAGTTCCCGTCACCACGGTATGCCCCTGTTCCAAGGCCATAAGCCGGGCCGGAGCGCACGGGCAGCGGGCCGTGGTGCGCATGGCCGTGCGCATGAGCCGCTTTGAATGGCTGGAAGGATTCATCGATATTGCCGAGGCCTCGGGCTCCGCCCCCATCCATACCCTGCTCAAAAGGCCGGATGAAAAATTCGTCACCGAACTGGCCTATGACAACGCCCTGTTCGTGGAAGACGTGGTGCGCAACGTGGCCGCCAGGCTGGAAAGCCACACCCATGTGACCTGGTTTTCCGTGGAAGTGGAAAGCGAGGAATCCATACACGGCCACAACGCCTTCGCAAGCATAGAGCGCTCCCTTTCTGCGGGAAAATAACAATTCTGTTACTCCCCTGCTTCAAAACGACGTCGGCCGTTGCAAGACGCCCCTCATCATATATTTGTATTCCGCCATGTTATGCAGGTATTGCGGAGCATGTTGCCTCAATGCTCCTCATGAAACTTTTT
>NZ_DYZA01000199.1 GCF_020741395.1 Mailhella massiliensis
GTTTCTTTTAAACCATTGTTTATGGAGTAAACATGAAACGCACAACAAATGAAGAAATTGATGTTATTGCCATACTCACCGTCAGAAAAGGAATGGAAGAAGAATTTAAAGAAGAAGTAAAAAAATTCATGATTACAATTGTAAATCATGATGGTTTACTATATCACTCATTTCATCAAAGTCAAGAACAGCCACAGGACTTTATATTCTATGAACGATATCTTTCAGCGATGCACCTTGATTTACATACCCGTTCTCAGGAAATAAAAAAATGGACTGCCGTCAGAGATCGATACGTTATAAAAAGGACATTTATAACAGCAAGGCCTCTGTTGAGACTCTGCATGAAAAACAGTGATATGCCTCACGAGGACAGGGAGATCATCATCCCAACGAATACCGTTTTCCCCCCCTGCGTTCCTTCATGCTCATGAAGCTGCGGAGGCACTCCTGAAAAGGCCCGTCAGTGCGGGCAAGCCGGGGGGGAGCGGCCCTTTGCCGCATGAACGGCCTTTTCCTGCGGCAAAGGGCGGGATTATCTTGCGGAAAAGACGGGGTGAAGCTATCATGGTCTCCTCTTTCCAGCCGTATTCCCACGGCGGCAGACGCCCCTTCCGACGGCGGGCTCCCGCCCGGCGCGGAGCCCCGGAGAGCTCTTTTTCAAGGAAGTTTCTTTTTCCGGGCAAAGGGGCGCGCAAAAAACAGCCGTACGGCGCAGACTTTCGGAGCAGAGCCATGGATATCCGCCTCATCACCCGCGATAAAAAACGCTTTCTGCCCCTGCTTCTGGAAGCGGACGAGCAGGAAAGCATGATCGACCGCTATCTGGAACGCGGAAAGCTTTTTGTCCTTTTTCAGGATGAGGAACCGGCGGCCGTGGCCGTGATCACGAAGGAGGCCGACGGCGTGTACGAGCTGAAAAACCTCGCCGTGGCGGAGGCGCTGCGCCGCAAAGGCCTCGGCAGGGGTATGGTGGGGGCGCTTTTCACGCACTACAGAGGCCGCGGCATCATGCTGGTGGGCACGGGCGATTCCCCCGCGACCCTCGGCTTTTACCGGGCCTGCGGCTTTGCCTTCTCCCATGTGGAAAAGGATTTCTTTGTGAAGAACTACGACCATCCCATTGTGGAGAACGGCAGAAGGCTCACGGACATGATCTACCTCAAAAAAGCGCTGTAGGCGGGCCTTTTCCGCCTCAGCACCGGCGCTCTCTGAAAAAACTCCCCTGTCTTCAGCGCCCTGCGCAAAAAATCCGTCCTCTGCCCCGCGCCCGGCCGCACGCCGGGCGGCAATCCCGGCCGCCCCCTTTTCCCGGCAGACCCCGGAGGGCTTTTCTCCTATGCGGCCGTCCTGCCGGGCAGAAACTACGACCAGCCTGCTTTTCCGGGAAAAAAGACCTGCGTTCAGATTATCCCTGAAGGATACTTCTTTTTACTGCTTTTCTTCTGCCCATCTCAACGGCGAAGCATCATTCCCTCCCCGGGACAACGCCCTGTTGTGCACCCCCCTTCCCCGCATCTTGTCCGCGACCCGCGCCCTCCGGGGCCTCAGCCTTCTCGCGGACAAGCGCAGGCATGGCCAGGAAAGGGAGCAAGCCTGCCTCACGCCCCGCCCCTGCGCAAAAAATCCGGCCTTCTGCCGCGGGCCCCGCGCCCGGCCGCTTCCCACAGACTGCCCTGCGGCGCTTCTTCCGCTCCTGCCCGGCACAGGTACACCTTCATAAGAAGAAAGCAAGAAGCCCTTTTCCGCACGTTTTTTGCAGGAAATTCTTGAAGGGCGGCTTGTGTTCTGGTATTTCCGTTGGAATATGAAGAAACTCGCGCAGGCCGGGGCGCAAGGCTTTTACCGGAGCACGGCCTGCCGGGCCCTGCCATGGAGCGTGGCCGGGGCCTTATGTATGCGCGTATGCGCACTGTCGCATTTTCCATGGGGAAATGCCTATCTTACCAGGGGGAATTATGGAACCTTATTACGCCGGATGGATGTCGCTTCTGCCGCCGATCACGGCTATCGTGCTTGCACTCATAACCAAGGAAGTAGTGTCTTCCCTGCTCATAGGCATCCTGACGGGCACCTTCATCTACACCATAGGCACGGGCGCGGACTTCGTGCTCATGGGCACCATTGAATCGGCGTTTGCGATCATGGTCAAGCGCCTCAATTTCGATATCATCATGTTCTGTTCCGCACTGGGCTCCCTGGTATACGTCATATCCATGGCGGGCGGCTCCCGGGCCTACGGTCGCTGGGCCACCTCGCGCATCAAGAGCCGCCGCACGGCCATGCTCTCCACCTGCGGCCTCGGCGGCCTCATCTTCATCGACGACTACTTCAACTGCCTCACCGTGGGCACGGTGATGAAGCCCGTGACCGACACCTACAAGATCTCCCGGGCCAAGCTCGCCTACATCATCGACGCCACGGCCGCGCCCGTGTGCATCATCGCGCCGATTTCCAGCTGGGCGGCAGCCGTGGGCAGCAACCTGAAGTCCACCGGGGCCTTTGAAAGCGAAATTTCCGCCTTCATCGCGGCCATTCCCTACAATTTCTATTCCCTGCTCTCTCTGTTCCTCGTCATACTTCTGTGCCTGTTCAAGTGGGACTTCGGGCCCATGCGCACTTCGGAACGGCGCGCGGCGGAAGGCGACCTCGGCGTGCTGGCCCAGCAGACGGGCATAGGGCTGGAAACCAAGAACGGCCATGTCTTCGACATGCTCATCCCCATCGGCAGCCTCATCGTCTTTGCCGTGCTCGCCATGATGTACAGCGGCGGCTACTGGGGGAGCGACCCGCAGTATCACACCTTCAGCGCGGCCCTCGGCAACTGCAACGCCTCCCCCTCGCTGGTGTGGGCCTCCTTCGGCGGCCTTGTGGTGGCGCTGCTTCTCTATGTGCCCCGCCGCCTCATGAGCCTTTCCGAATTCATGCACGGCGTCGTGGAAGGCATGAAGGCCATGCTTACGGCCAACCTCATCCTCGTTCTGGCCTGGGGCATCAGCGGCGTGTGCCAGGACATGCTTCAGACCAACAAGTTCGTGGAATCTCTGGTTTCCGGCAACATGATCGGCGGCATGCTGCCCTTCCTCATCTTCGTAATCGCGGGCTTTCTGAGCTTCTCCACCGGCACGGCCTGGGGCTCCTTCGGCATCCTCATCCCGCTGGTGGTGCCCGTGGCGCAGGCCGTGAGCCCCGACCTTCTGGTGGTGGCGCTTTCCGCCACGCTGGCGGGCAGCGTGTTCGGCGACCACTGTTCCCCCATTTCCGATACCACCATCCTTTCCAGCGCGGGCGCGGGGTGCAGCCATATCGAGCATGTTTCCACGCAGCTGCCCTATGCCCTGCTCGCGGCCTCGTGCAGCGGCGTGGGCTACCTGGTGGCGGGCTTCGTCACTTCCAGCCCCTGGGTGTGCCTCATCGTGAGCGGCGGCCTGCTCGTGGCGGCGCTCCTTGCCCTGAACGCCTGGCACAACAGGAAGGAAGCCGCGGCGTAGGCCTTGCTGCAACCTGAACTCCTCTTCCCCCCGCCGACAACGACGGGGGGAAGTTTTTTAACTGAAAACGCGGCCCGGCCGCCTGAAGGCCGGGGGGAGAACCCAGGGCGTTGAGAAAGGCCCTGGCCTTGCAAACAAGGGC
>NZ_DYZA01000200.1 GCF_020741395.1 Mailhella massiliensis
CGGGGAGAAAACGTGATAAGGCTTTCCAACGTGCATAAATCCTTCGGCTCCCATGAAGTGCTCAAAGGCGTCGACCTGGAAGTCCAGGAAGGGGAAAAACTCGTCATCATCGGCCCTTCCGGTTCAGGGAAGTCCACCACGGTGCGCTGCATGAACGGCCTGGAAATCCCCACCTCGGGCCATGTGTTCATCGACAATGTGGAGCTGACCCGGAAAAACCGCATCGAACTTGTGCGCAGCACCTCTTCCATGGTGTTCCAGCAGTTCAACCTCTACCCGCATCTCACGGTGATGGGCAACCTCACTCTCGCGCCCGTAAAGCTCTTCGGCAAATCGAAGAGCGAGGCGCAGGATATCGCCCGCCACTACCTGGAAGTGGTCGGCCTTGAGGAAAAGGCCCACGCCTACCCGGCCACGCTTTCCGGCGGCCAGCAGCAGCGCGTGGCCATTGCCCGCGCCCTGTGCAGCCAGACGAAGATCATCCTTTTCGACGAACCCACCTCGGCCCTCGACCCGGAAACCGTGCAGGAAGTACTGAACGTCATGGTCAGGCTGGCCGGAGAGAAAAACATCACCATGGTCATCGTGACTCACGAAATGGGCTTTGCAAGGCAGGTGGCGGACAGGGTGATCTTCATGGACGACGGCACCATTCTGGAAGAAGGCACGCCGGAACACTTTTTCGTCAACCCCACCCATGAAAGGACGAAACAGTTCCTGGGCAAGATACTGCACTAGGCCGGGAACGGAAAACGCCGCACGGCATAACCCGACAAGGAGAAGAACGACATGAAAAAACTGCACAAGATAGGCGCGTTTCTGCTTTCCGCCCTCGCCGTTCTGAGCATGGCCTCCGGCGCTTTCGCCGCGACGCTGCCGGATGACGTTCAGGCCATAGTCAAGCGCGGCGAGCTGCGCGTGGGCGTGAAGTCCGACGTGCCGGGCTTCAGCATGCAGGACCTTTCCGGCGACTATGCCGGCATGGAAGTGGATCTTGCCAGAAAGCTCGCCGAAGCCATGGGCCTCAAGCCCGACAAGGTCTCCTTCACCGCCGTGACGGCCAAGACTCGCGGCCAGCTTCTGGATACCGGCGATATCGACATGGTGCTCGCCACCTTCACCATCACCGCCGAACGCAAGAACATCTGGAACTTCTCCTCAGCCTACTACACCGACGCGGTATCCCTTCTGGTGAAGAAGAACGGCGGCGTCAAGGGCTACGCCGACCTCAAGGACAAGCTCGTAGGCGTGGCGGAAGGCTCCACCTCCAAGGATGCGCTCATCGCCGCAGCCAAGGAAAACGGCGTCGCCCTGAACGACACCGACAATATCCAGACCTTCCCCGACTACCCCTCCATCAAGGCCGCCCTCGACGCCGGCCAGGTGCAGGCCTTCTGCGTGGACGGCTCCATCCTTTCCGGCTACCTCGATCCGAGCACGGAAATTCTCACCACCGTCCGCTTCGCCCCGCAGGAATACGGCGTGGCCACCAAGCTTTCCAACAAGGGCCTGGCCGCCTTTGTGGAAGAGAACATCACGAAGTGGCTTGCCGACGGCACCATCGACAAGATCATCGCCGCCCACAACGTGGCCCCCTCCTTCAAGAAATAGGCACTTTTCTGGCGCGGCGGAAGCCGCGCCGCACAACGCAGGTTTGAACCGTGATTGAGCAAATACTGTCGCCCGCATGCTGGCTTGTCTTTCTGGCTGACTGGCGCCTGTTCCTTCAGGCCTTCGGCGTGACCGTCATGGTGTCCGTCGCCGCCCTGGCGCTGGCCCTGGCCCTCGGCGTCGTCTTCGGCGTCATGTCCACGTCGCATTTCCTTCTGCCGAGAAACGTGGCCCGCGCCTATGTGGAAGCCATTCAGAATACCCCGCTGGTGCTTCAGGCCTATGTGTTCTACCTCGCCCTCCCCTACATAGGGGTGATGATGGGCCAGGTATCCGTGGGCATCTTCGCCGTGGGCATCTACCACGGCGCGTACATTGCCGAGGTGGTACGGGCGGGCATCCAGTCCATCCCGCGCGGGCAGTCGGAAGCCGCCGCATCCCAGGGCTTCACCTATGTGCAGACCATGCGCTGGGTGATACTCCCCCAGACGGTGAAGATCATACTCCCGCCGCTCGTGAACCAGATGGTGAACCTCATCAAAAATACCTCCGTCATCGCCCTCATAGGCGGCACGGATCTCATGAACCGCACCAACGACTGGGCCACCAGCGGGGCCAGCATCTACGGGCCGCCCTTCCTCGTCTGCGGCGTGCTCTATTTCCTCCTGTGCTTCCCCCTCTCCACATGGGGGCGGCGCTATGAGGAAAAGCTGAAGAAAAAGGACAGCCATGCCGTTGAGGAGCTCAGAAAAATAGAGGAAGAACTGTCGTGATCGAGGTCATTACCCGTACTTTTACGCCCGAAATACTCGCCTATCTTCTGGGCGGCGCGTGGCTTGTCATCGAGCTTTCCGTCGTCATCGTGATATGCAGTATTTTCTTCGGCCTTATCCTGGCGCTTCTGCGCAGCTACGACAGGTTCATCCTCGGCAGGCTCGCGGGAGTGTACATCGAAATCTTCCGCAATACGCCGAACCTCATGTGGGTGCTCATCTGCTATGTGTACGCCCCCCTGCCCACGGCTTTTCTCCGCTGCTCCTTCGCCTTCGTGCTCTTCACCTCGGCCACCATCGCGGAAATCATCCGCGGCGGCCTGAACTCCATCCCCAAGGGGCAGTTCGAGGCAGCCGCCTCCCAGGGCTTCAGCTTCGTGCAGACGCTTATCTACATCATCCTGCCCCAGTGCTTCCAGAACATCGTGCCCACCCTGCTCAGCCAGGTCATCACCGTGGTCAAGGACACCTCCTTCCTCTCCATGGTGGCCGTGGCGGAGCTCATGTTCCGCTCCAGGAACGCCCTGGCGCTTCTGCCCCGGTACACGGGGCAGACCGTGGGCATCGCGCAGGTGGCCGTCATCTTCGGCTTCGCCGCGCTCATCTACTTCATCATCAACTTCTCGCTCTCCTGCATCGTGCGCCACATGCACAAGCGCCGCCATGCCCTGGCGCGGCAGGCCACGGCCAAGGCATAAAGGGCAAGAACCTCACCCCTGAAGCGCCCGGTACGGCTCACGCCGCGCCGGGCGTCTTTCATGCCCGAAGCAGGCCCCCGCCGCACGAAAAAGGCGAAACGCCGAGTCCCCGGGCGCTTTCCCGGCCGGGCGCGAAGGGCTTTTCTTCCGCGCGGCGTCACCCGGGGAGAAAACGCGCATCCGTTCGGAAAGAGGGCCTGCCGGGCACCGTGTCGACGCCTTCCATACCGCGCCCCCGGAAGGAAAAAGCCCTTCTCCCCTTCTGCCGCCCCGTCCTCCGGCCGTGCGGTCAGATTTTCCGGCCCCGGGCAGAACACGGCCACGGCTTGCCGCAGGCTTCGCACAGGGCTTTTGCCCGGCCGCGCAACGTACATAACGCCCCTCATGCCCCGCGCGCTTTCCAGAAAAAAAAGGCGGGCCGGCCGAAGCTCTGGAATTTTTTCACAACAATCGTGTCATACAACGGAAAATCTACGGCAAGAAAGCAGCTGCAAACAAGAATACGCTTGATAAAGGGCACGGTTTAAGATAATTACAGGAAAATACCTTTCGTGACGAAATTCCATCTGGCATATCCTGTCTCCGCCTTTCAAAAGCCGTCTTCCCGGGGCAAAGCCCCCATGTTTCGCAGGCTATTTCGCCCGCGTCCCCCCAGGCGTCCGCCTGCGGGAAACCCGTCATGGAACTGGGATATCTGCCATGAAAAGCACTGTTGAACTGCATGAACGCGCTCCCCTGCCCCTTGTCATCGCCCACCGCGGCGCAAGGGGCCACGCCCCGGAAAACACTCTCACCTCGGCCGAACTCGGCCACAAAGTCGGGGCCGACCTCTGGGAGCTCGACGTCAACTACACCAAGGACTACAGGCTCGTGGTGGTGCACGACGACACCCTCGTACGCACGACCAATGTGGAGGAGGTCTACCCCGGCAGAAGCTCCTACCGCGTGTGCGACTTCACGCTGGAGGAGCTTTCCCGGCTGGACGCCGGTTCCTGGTATGAAGGCCGCGACCAGTTCGGGCGCGTGGCCGCCGGGGAAATAGACGCGGATACCCTCGCATCCTTCAAGGGGCTGCGCATCCCCACGCTGGAAGAGGCACTCCTGCTCACGAAGCGCTTCGACTGGTATGTGAACGTGGAAATAAAGAACCACGAACACCTCATCGGTCATGATACCGTCACAAAAGATGTGTTAGAGATGATCCGCCGCCTCGACATGGCGGATCAGATCATCATTTCCTCCTTCCAGCACCGCTATCTGGAAGAGTGCCGCGCACTGTGCCCCGAAATGGCCACGGGCGCGCTTGTGGAAACGACGCGCCCGGAAGACCCTGTGGCCCTCTGCCGGAAGCTCGGCGTGAACGCCTATCACCCCGACAGGCTCATCCTCGCCCCCGGCGACCTTGAGAATCTGCGCGACGCGGGCTTTGCCGTCAACGTCTGGACCGTCAACGACATGGACGAAGCAAAAGATCTGGTCGCCCACGGCGCAAGCGGCATCATCACCGATTTTCCGGCCGCCTGCCGCTCAGCTCTCGGCAGGGGCTAGGCGCGCCGGAACACGCCCCGGGGAATCTTCCCCGCGCGGCGCATCCCATCCGGGATTCCCCCGGGAACCCCAACCGGACGACACCGTCCGCAAGGCAGGAGAACGTATGCGTTCCTTCCGATCCGTGGCCCTGCTGGCCATCAGTCTCATGCTTCTGGCCGCCCCCGTGCAGGCCAAGACCACCATCACCTTCTGGCATGGCATGGGTGGTGAACTCGGTGAAATCACCGACAACATCATCAACGACTTCAACGCGTCCCAGGACAAATACGAAGTCAAAGGCGTGTACAAGGGCAACTACGACGAGGCCATGACTGCCGCCATTGCCGCCTTCCGCGCCAAACAGCATCCCAACATCATCCAGATCTTTGAAGTGGGCACCGCCAGCATGATGGCCGCCAAAGGCGCCGTCCGCCCCATCTGGGAAATCATGGAAAACGCGGGCACGCCGCTTGACATGTCCAAGTTCCTGCCTTCCGTGACGAGCTACTACTCCACGAGCGACGGCAAGCTCATCGCCATGCCCTTCAACGCCTCCACCACCGTTCTCTACTACAACAAGGACGCCGTGAAGAAGGCCGGCGGCGACCCGGAAAACTTCCCCCGCACCTGGCCTGAAGTGGCCGACCTTGCAAGGAAAATCAAGGAATCCGGCGCGTGCAAGTACGGCATGACCAGCGGCTGGCAGTCCTGGGTGCAGCTTGAAAGCTTCTCCGCCTGGCACAACGTGCCCTTCGCCTCCAACAACAACGGCTTCGACGGCCTCGACACCGAGCTGCTCTTCAACGGCCCCCTGCAGGTCAAGCACATCGACTTCCTCTCCCAGCTGAACAAGGAAGGCGTCTCCGTGTATGTGGGCCGCAAGTCCGAAGCAATCAACACCTTCACCGCCGGCGAGGCGGGCATCCTCATGAACTCCTCCGGTTCCTACGCCGCCGTCAAAGCCGGCGCCAAGTTCGACTGGGGCGTGATGGTGCTGCCCTACTGGCCCGATGTGGAAGGCGCTCCCCAGAACACCGTCATCGGCGGCGCGGCCGTGTGGGCCATGGCCGGCCATTCCAAGGATTCGGAAAACGGCGTGGCCGCCTTCCTGAACTATGTGCTCCAGCCGGAGATCCAGGCCGCCTTCCATCAGGCCACCGGCTATGTGCCCGTCACCCTCGAAGGCTATGAACTCACCAAGCAGCAGGGCTTCTACGACAAGAACCCCGGCACCGACGTGGCCGTGAAGGCCCTCTCCGACAAGAAGCCCACCATCAATACCCTCGGCCTGCGCCTCGGCAACTTCGTCCAGATCCGCAACATCATCGACGAAGAACTCGAAGCCGTCTGGTCCGGCAAGAAGAACGCCAAGGACGCCCTCGACTCCGCCGTAAAGCGCGGCAACCAGGAACTACGCCGCTTTGAAAGGGCCAACCGCTAATCACGCTCATCCCGGGAGGGGCTGCGGCCCCTCCCCCCTCTCACGCATGCAAAAAGGAGCTCACAATGCAGGATGAGCGTTACGCATTCCGGGGCAAAAGGCATCTCATACTGCCCGTCCTCTTCCTGCTGCCCCAGCTTGTCATCACGGTGGTGTTCTTCTTCTACCCCGCCGGCGAGGCTCTGCTGGGGTCGGTATACATGGAAGATTCCTTCGGGCTTTCCCGGGAATTCGTCGGACTGGACAACTTCGCCGTCCTCTTCTCCGACCCGGGCTATCTGGAAACCCTGTACCTCACCTTCATCTTCAGCATCGCCACCATCACCCTCACCATGACAGTTTCCCTGCTCATGGCCGTGGTCGCCGACCAGGTACATGTGGGCGGCACCCTCTACAAATCGATGCTCATCATCCCCTACGCCGTCGCGCCGCCTCTTGCGGGCGTGCTCTGGCTTTTCCTCTTCAACCCCTCCGTGGGCGTGCTCTCCACGTTCCTCGACGGATTAGGCTACACCTGGAACCACAAACTCAACGGCAATCAGGCCCTGCTTCTGCTCATCATCTCCGCCTCGTGGAAACAGATTTCCTATAATTTCCTGTTCTTCCTCGCCGGATTGCAGGCCATTCCCCGTTCCCTCATAGAAGCGGCCGCCATAGACGGCGCAAGCCCCTGGCAGCGGTTCCGCAACATCATCTTCCCTCTGCTTTCCCCCACCACCTTCTTCCTTCTGGTGGTGAACACCATCTACACCCTGTTCGAGACCTTCGGCATCGTGCACGCAGTCACCCAGGGCGGTCCCTCCCGCGCCACGGAAACGCTCATCTACAAGGTCTTCAACGACGGCTTCATCGGGCTTGACTTCGGCGGCTCCTCCGCCCAGTCCGTGGTGCTCATGTTCATCGTCATGATCCTCACGTTCCTCCAGTTCCGCTACGTCGAACGCAAGGTCAACTACTAGCCGCGACAGGAAAGGGACTCGTTATGGTAGAAAAGAAAGGACTGGGAAGGGCGCTGAGCCATGCCGTGCTGCTTTTCGGCGCGGCCATAGTGCTCTTTCCTCTGTATGTGGCGCTTGTGGCCACCTCGCACAGCTACGACGTGCTCATCGGCACCACCCCGCTGTGGTTCGGTGAGGAGCTCATCAAGAACTTCACCACCGTGCTCACGGAAGGGCTCAAGGCCGCGGGCGGCATCCCCGTGTGGGTCATGATGGGCAACAGCCTCATCATGGCGCTCGGCATCGCCCTCGGCAAGATCGCCATTTCCATCACCGCCGCCTACGCCATTGTGTACTTCCGCTTCCCCGGGCGCGAGCTCTGCTTCGTGCTCATCTTCATCACGCTCATGATGCCCGTGGAAGTGCGCATCGTGCCCACCTTCCAGGTGGCGGCCACACTGAACTTCATCGACAGTTACGCCGGGCTCATCCTGCCGCTCATCGCCTCGGCCACGGCCACCTTCCTGTACCGGCAGATGTTCATGACTATCCCGCAGGAACTTCTGGAAGCCGCGCGCATCGACGGCGCGGGCCCCTGGCGCTTCTTTGTGGACGTGGTGCTTCCCCTCTCCCGCACCAACACCGCGGCGCTTTTCGTGGTGCTGTTCATCTACGGCTGGAACCAGTACCTCTGGCCACTGCTCGTCACCAACCAGGAAGGCATGTACACCGTAGTCATGGGCATACAGCGCATGGTGAACATCCCCGACGCCGTGCCGGAATGGAACCTCATCATGGCCGTGGCGCTTCTCGGCATGCTGCCGCCGCTTCTCGTGGTACTCGGCATGCAGAAGCTCTTCGTCCGCGGACTTGTGGAAACCGAGAAGTAACCCGTACAAGGAAGAGACAATGGCTAATGTTCGTCTTTGCGATATCGACAAGACCTTCAATAAGAACAAGGTGCTCTCCGGCCTCAACCTCGAAGTGCCGGACGGTTCCTTCATGGTCATGGTAGGCCCCTCGGGCTGCGGCAAGTCCACGGCCCTGCGCTGCATCGCCGGGCTGGAGGAAGTGACTTCCGGCTCCATCTACATAGGCGACAGGGACGTGACGCACATGGAACCCAAGGACCGCAACATCGCCATGGTGTTCCAGAACTACGCGCTCTACCCGCACATGAACGTGTACGACAACATCACCTACGGCCTGAAGGTGCGCGGTATTCCCGCCGAAGAGCGCAAACGCCGCGCCGAGGAGGCGGCAAAGCTCCTCGGGCTCGACGGCCTGCTCACCCGCATGCCCCGCCAGCTTTCCGGCGGCCAGCGCCAGAGGGTGGCCATGGGCCGCGCCATAGTGCGCGAGCCGAGCGTCTTCCTCTTCGACGAACCGCTCTCCAACCTCGACGCCAACCTCCGCAACCAGATGCGCATCGAGCTGCGCCGCCTGCACCAGCGCCTCGCCACCACCAGCATCTACGTCACCCACGACCAGGTGGAAGCCATGACGCTTGCGGAAAAAATCCTCGTGCTGCGCGCAGGCCATATCGAACAGTACGGCACGCCCGACGACGTGTACCTGCGCCCGGCCTCCGTGTTCGTGGCCCAGTTCATGGGCTCCCCGTCCATGAACATCGTGCGCGCCAGGGCCGAGGGCGGCGATATCATCCTGCCCGACGGAACCAGGCTTTCCGGCGTCCAGGCTCCAGACATAAACCTCGACGGCAGAAACGGCGACATTCTGCTCGGCCTCAGAAGCGAAGACCTTATCTTCGATCCTGAAGGCGACATTCGCGTCACCGTGGATATCGTGGAGGCCCTGGGCTCCGACACGCTCGCCTACTGCCGTCCGCTGAACAGCAACCCCGAAAAGCAGGAAAGCTCCTCCGTCATCGTGCGCCTGCAGGGCTCCCAGCGCCCCGCCTCCGGCGACGTGATACGCCTCACGGCCCGTCCGGGCCACGGCCATGTATTCGACCCGGAAACGCAGCTGCGCTGCCTGTAGAAATTCCATTAAAAGCCGAAAAAAACGGAGCTTCCCCGACGGGGAGGCTCCGTTTTTCTAAAGAGGAAAGCCGCTAATACACCGCAGCGATTTCGGCACAGGTACTTCTCAGAAGGCGTATGTAAAGGCGTATTTCCTTCTCCGTGAACTGCTGGCGCACGGCGGAAATCGTGATCACCGCGGTGAGGTCGCCGTCGGCGTTCAGCACGGGGGCAGCCACGGAACAGGCCCCCTGTATCCTTTCATTGGCGCTGGAAAAATAGCCGGCATGACGTATCTCTCCCAGAAGATGGGAGATCTGTTCCCAACTTTCTTCCATATCCAGCGCGTTGTCCCGATACACCTGAAGCTGACGGACTTCCGGCAGGCAGGCCCAGAGCATTTTGCCCGTGGCCCCCTTATGCAGCGGCAGGGGCGTGCGCAGCGGCGTATGATAGCGCAGCTCCTGGGCGGCATTGTGCACGAGTTCTATGCAGATGCGGAAATTATCCCTGTCCACCACGCTCATGCCCACGCTCTGCCCCGTTTCATGGGAAAGCTTGCGAAGATACGGCAGGGAAATTCTGCGGAGACGCTCATACATCTGACCGCCCTGGGCCATGCGAAGTATCTTGCTGCCCACGCCATACCGCGTCCCGGACTTTTCCAGGATGCCGCCCTCCACAAGACAGCGCAACATGCGAAAACATGTAGACTGGGGAATCCCCGTCACCACGGCAATGTCCTGAGCGCCCAGCCCGTTCTTTTCCTCCGCGAAGAGGGATAAAATGGAAATGACCCGTTCCACGGAGCGCATGGAGCTCTGCCCTTCCCCCTCTTTCTTTTCCGGCGCTTGTTTTAAATTTCTCACAAAGATAACCCGTTGTTTGTCGTTATTCACCTTCTTCATCCATACTGGGAAACGGACAAAGTTTCAATGTCCGCCGCAGGAATACCGAAAAAGTGATCCACCCGTCATACGATACGGGAACATCCCGCCGCCGGAAAACGGCAGCCCTGCCTTCGGCCTCCGGTCGAAGAAAAGCAGGCCCGGGGAATCCGCCCCTTTCTGCAAGGCTCCGGGCTCGCCCATGCTGCGGACACGGCCAGCATGGACGCGCTTTTCCCACGACAGAAAACCTGCGTCTGAAGCAAAAAGACAAAAGGTCCCGGCAAGATGGATGCTGCCGGGGCCTTTCTCCTGTCTGCGGCGTCCTCCGCCCGCGGGCGGAACGACGCGGAGGGGACATGACGCGCCGTTCCGCCCCGGGGCAGGTTATACCCAGGTCAGGGCAGGAGGCTTTCTCCACGGGATGCGCACATAACGTATCGCCGGATACCCGGCCAGAAAGGCGGCATACACCATCTTTCCTTCCGGAATGCCGAGGAATTGCCTGAGCTCGGGAACGGCGGGCGCTCCGCGTACGATGAGGCCGGACCAGCATGTACCTATGCCCATGGTGTGCAGCACGAGCTCAAGGTAGGACGCTGCGCCGGCGCATGCCTGGGGGGACATGTACGCGGGGGCTTCAAAATCGCCCCAGCGGGAAGGCAGTTCATCGGCATAAACGGTAAGCAGCAGGGGAGCTCCCCGAAGTATGGTATCCCTGCCGTGGCGGTAATTGTCGACATGCTTTTTCCAGCGGGGGAAGGCCTCCATCCACTCTGCCAGCAGCTCGCGTACCCGCGCAATAGCATCCGGGGAATCCACAAAACTGTACCCTACGTCCCGCCTGTTGGCTCCCGTGGGGGCATAGTTCGCTATGTGAAGCGCCTTTTCCACCTGCCCCCTGTCCACCGGCCTGTTTCTGAAGTGGCGTATGGAACGCCGCGACATGAAAAGCCGGGCCGCCTGCTCTTCGGGAATATTCAGAGCGGCAGGCTCCATGGCTTCCGGGTCCATGTCGTGCAGGCGTATGGCGGCGGCAGGGCATACCGCCACGCAGTGCCCGCACTGGATGCACTTCGCTTCCTCATCCGTCTTCCATACGGCCTTTTTATCTTCTCCCATCCTGAAAAGGTCGATGGAGCAGGCTTTCAGGCAAAGCCCGTCGCCCAGGCATTTTTCCGTATCTATGTGTATAAGAGGCATAGGGAACTCCGGCAGGATTAAAGAACGTCGATAAGCTTCCAGTAAGGCATCAGCACGGCCACCACGAAGATGGGCATGATGATGAACATGCGCAGGGCGAGAGCGGGAATGACATGGCGGAGCGTGATGTAGCCCGTCATGAAGATATACAGGAAGAAGCCGATTTCATAGGGGAAGATGTACTGATCCAGCCCGTAACTGAACGTGTACAGCATGGCCTGCGGGGAAACGCCGAGATCGACGGCAAGCTGCGCCATGGGCTGGCACAGCGCGGACATGGCGGCCATGGGCGTAAGGATGAAGTTCACCGCAACGCCCGTGAAGTAGCTGGAAATCAGTGCCATAGTCTCGCCCTGGCCTTCCAGAAGGGGCAGAAGTATGCCGGCCAGAGCCTTATCAATGCCTATGTTCTGGGCCACGATGCCGATGGAGATGCAGGCCGTGAGGAAAATGACGAAAGGCATGTCCAGCCTGCGAAGATCCGCCGCCGTCATCAGATTCACGCCGGGCAAAAAGTACACCATGGCAAGCAGCGCGAACACAAAGCCGCCGTCAAGCTTGGCCATGGGCGCAAGAAGGAATCCGGCCATGGCGATAACCAGGACGCCGAGCCCCTTGACTTCATCTCGGGAAACGCTGCCCATGGCGGCAAGGCGTTCGGTGAGCATCTGGCGCATCTGCCCGCGGTCGCGCAGGCGTTCCTTGCCCCGGATCATGAATATAAGCGCATAGGCTATGGCCGCGTAGACGACGCAGCCGAAGGCCTGATGATACATCCACTGCCCGTAGTTCACAGGCTCCTGTCCGCTGGCCACGGCCGCCGCATTGGCGCCCACGAGCTGGAGGAGCATGCTGGTCATGAAGGCGGGGGAGGTGGCCGCCGTGGCAAACAGGCCCGCCATGATGATGGAAGAGGACATGCGCGACTTGGGATCCACCCCGAGGGCGTCTACCATCCCCATGCCGAGAGCCGTAAAGATGATCAGACGGCCCTGGCTTGCAGGCATGATGGAGGAAAGCACAAAGCCCGCGAGAAGAAAGCCGAGCATGGCGCAGGCGTAGGAAGACCCCGTCCAGAGCATGATTTTAATGGCGATTCTCTTGGCCGCCCCCGTGCGGTGCAGAACATCGGCGATGATCAGGCCCGCAAAGGCTATCCACGGCAGGAAGGTACCGAAGGAACTGAACACCACGCCGGGTTTGGTGACGAACACGCTGTACAGAAACACCATGATGATTGCGGACACCGACGAAGGCATGGTTTCCAGCGCCCACGACATGACGGCCCATACCGTGATTGCAAGGAACAGGGGAATTTTCGGGTTCATGCCTTCGGACACGGGAATACAGAAATACACCAGCACCGGGACAAGAATGGACGCCGCCCATTTTATGGCGTCGGAACGTGAGAAGCCTGCTGAAACGGTAGACATAGGAAACCCCACTGTAGTGAATGAAGGGAAAAGCCGCCTCAGGCTTCCGGGGGCACAGGCACCCGGAAGGGCGGAATATTTCCACAATGATGACGAGACGGCCTTCCGGCTTGTTGCATCTTCTTCAGGAAAATGCGGACTCCTGAAAACAGTCGCGCTTCACACGCGGCCGCCTCCGGCGAAAGGCTCCCCGTAAGAAACTCAGACCTGAAGATCGTCCATGATTTCCTGAACCGGACGGTTTTCAAAATCCTTGATATCTTCGATGATCTTCTGCTGCCTGTCGTAGTAGAAGGGCGTGACGGCATGTTCGCAGCAGTGCCGGAACTTCCTTTCCACCTCTTCCGCCGTCAACATGTTGGTCGAATGGCCCTTCAGTACATGGCAGGTCTTGCTGAGCACTCTTCCGTCATCCAGAATGATCTGCACGGTCTGAGGCATTTTCAGCTTAGGCGCGGCATGTTCGTCCATGACTACCCGCGTCTTCTTTGCAAGGGCCACGATATCGGGATCATACAGGCGTTCTTCCGTGAAGTCGTCAAGGTCGATGAATCCGCGATGGAAGGCCACCGACGTGCAGTAGGCGCCGCTCAGAATGGCCTCCACCACGGCATGGCCGGAAATGGCCTCATACGGCTTGCTCGATACGCGGAACGGCGCGTCCGGCATGGTGATCACCACCTCGGCAATGTGTTTCGGATCCACGCCTTCGCGATAGAACTCGCATGCCGCGTCCACGGCGGCGTGCACGTCGCGTGCGCAGGGATACTGTTTGACGCCAATGCTCTTCACTTCCCAGCGGCTGCCCAGGTCCTTGAAAATCTGAGAGCGGTCGAAGCAGCCGCGTTCATACAGATTCATGTAGCCGAAGCGCCCTTCCAGCACGCCCTTCGCGCCGGTGATCCCCTTCTGCGCGAGCTGGCAGGAAAGAATGCCCGCATGCACGCCGAAGGCGGGATGCATGCGCTTGACCAGCGCCCCGTCAATATTGGACTGCAAGGTCGTGGACACCTGCGCATAGGCGATGCCCAGAGCATCCACAAACTGGGGGAAGCTCAGGCCCAGCATCTTTGCGGCTGCCACGGTAGCGCCGAAAAAGCCCAGAGTGCCCGTGCGCACAAAGGCTATGCTGGAGGTGATGCCCATGCCTATACGGCACTGTACCTCAAGAGCCAGAAGCAGGGCTTCCAGGATATCCTTCCCGGTTTTCCCGCCCATATATTCCGCCATGGCCAGCGCGGGCGGCAGACAGGAACAGTGGGCGTGACAGCACGCTTCATCGTGGTTGTCGTCGAAGTCCAGCGCCTGTATCAGCGTGGCATTGGCCATGGCCGCATGCTTGGCAAGAACCTTGCCTCCGAACACAAGGAAAGAACTCTGGGGCCTGCCTCCGTATTCCCGCATGAGCTCGACTACTTCCCGGCAACCGGGAGCATTGGAGCCCGCAAGGGCTACGCCCAGAGTATCCAAAAGCAGAAGTTTCTCATGATCCACAACGTCCTGCGGAATATCTTCCAGCTTCATTTCATACGCAAACTGTGCAAGTTCCTGCATAGCATCCATAGACTTTCTCCCTCTCTCCGGTTGCATACTCTTCCACGCCGGACGGGCGCGAAAACGAAGCATTACTTTCTTCCGACATAACGCCCGGCGCCGGGGGCGACGCAGATCTCGCCGTGATCCATGACCACGTTTCCCCGGCAGATAGTCATGACGGGGCGGCCCTTCAGGCGCATGCCTTCATAGATGGAATAGTCGGACGCGCTGTTGAGCTCCGACGCTTTCACCGTGAACTCGCTTTCAAGATCCACCAGCGCAAAGTCCGCGTCGCAGCCTTCCGCTATGCGGCCCTTGTCCGTCAGGCCGAACACCCGCGCAGGATTCGTGCTCGTCACTTCCGCGATGCGCTCCAGGGAAAGCCCGCGCTTGTGGTAGCCCTCGCTTATCATGAGCGGAAGAAGAAGGCCCACGCCGCCGAAACCGGGCTTCACCTTGCTCTGTTCCGTGCGACCCCCCTTCTTTTCAAAGCTGCTGTTGCAGTGATCCGTGCCTATGGAGCCGACCGTCCCCTCGCGTATGCCTTCCCACAGGCGCTCCGAATCCTCTCTGTAGCGTACCGGAGGGTTCACCTTGGCAAGAAGGCCGGCCTCGCTCTCCACCGTGGACGCCAGATAGTGAGGGCAGGTTTCCACCGTCACATAGCGCCGCGTCTCCTCGTCCTGAAGCAGGGGCGTGAGCATGTCCGCCGTCAGGCCCGCACTCGTGTGCACAAGGTAGGCCTTGGCCCGGAACTTCCGCGCGAGAAGCGCCGCTGCCAGCGCGGATACCGTTTCCGCATAGTCCGGGCTGCGCTTTTCGTACCAGCCCAGCGTGTCCTTGTCCGGCAGGGCGTCCCATTCACGATGGAAAAGCGGGCTGCGGGAAATCTCCATGCTTTCGCAGTGCACGCACAGCGTGGCCGTGGGAAGTTCCGCTCCCATGCGCTGCAGCACATAGCCCATGTCCCCGTCGTCCAGCCGCAGGGCCTTTTCCTCCGGCACCTTGAACAGTTCAGGCACCTGATACATGTAATTGGTGTAGAACTTGAACGACGATATGCCGAAGCGCCTGTACAGCACCCCCATCTGCTCTATGTGGTCCGTGGACAGGATGCCGATGTGAAGCCCGAAATCCACCGCCACCTGCGCTTCCCCGCGCCGGATGAGGTCCTCCACCGTATCCGGGTAATCCTTGCCGTGGCGGAAATACGACAGCACCGTCGTCACGCCCCCCGTGGCCGCGCAGCGGCTTTCCGTCCGGCAGTCGTCGTCGTAGGGCATGTACACGCCGTAGTGCATGTGCGGCTCTATCGCCCCGGGAAGAACCACCAGGCCGCGCGCGTCTATCTCTCGGCGCGCCTCGGGCGCCCCGTGGTTGCCGATGAACACGATGCGCCCCTGTTCCACCCCTATGTCCACCGGCTGCATGCCCCTGCCGGGCAGGCAGGCCTGCCCTCCGCGTATGAGAAGATCAAGCATGGCCGCCCCCCAGGCCCTTCATGTAGGCCGATATTTCTTCGGAGTTCATCACGTCGCAGTATTTCATCCACATATCCAGAAGCCCCGCCGCATGGGAAATGCTGATGCGGTCGTATACGCAGTCCTCCACCACCGCCACGTTGAAGTTGCGCGTCACCGCGTCCACCGCCGAGGCACGAACGCAGCCGCTCGTGGAACCGCCCGTCAGGATCAGCGTGTCTATCTTCATCTTCACCAGCCAGGAAAGAAGCGGCGTCCCGTAGAAAATGCTGGCGTAGGCCTTGTCCAGCGTCAGGTCCCCGGGCTGCGGCGCAAGCTCGTCCACGATGAACGTCCCCCGGTGCCCTTCCACATACCGGCTCTGATCCCGCTGCGACTTGGCGCCGAAACTGTCGAAAGCCAGGTTCTTCTGCACATTCCTGGTCAGAAGCACCGGAATCCCCGCTTCCCTTGCCTGCTTCAGAAGCGGCTGTATGCGCCGTATGGCCGCCCATGCCGCAGCCCCGCCGCCGGAAGGCCACTCGGCGAGCTGCTCCCCTACGGGCCTGTCCTCGCCCACATAGTTGTACTGGGCGTCGATCACCACCAGCATGGGCCTGGTTCCCAGCCCCCTGCTCTTGCCGTAGCCGCCTTTCTCAATGACCAGTTTGTCGTCCCCGGTCAGATACGGAGTCCAGACTCTTTCCATACTCGGCCCTCCTTATTATTTTATGATAATATATTTCTTATTGTATGAGAAATAAAAATCATAAAATAATATTCTTTTGTTTTATAAACATAGTGTCCGTTCTGCTTTCTCTTGTCAAGGCCCCCGCCGGATTTTTCTTCCGCGCAATGAAAAGGCACGTGACGCCCGGCACGGCATCCCTGCCTGTGCATAGGCGCATCCTCCGCTCCAATGGGCTTTGAAGAAAGGCATGTCCCGCCCGTCTCCCGGATAGCGTGCTTTCTCCGTAAAAAAACACCTTTTCAATGGCGACCGGGAGCCTGAGCTGCCCGCCTTATCGAAAAAATGCCTTTCGTCGATGAATGGGCCGTGTTCTGTCCGCGCGTGGAGGCATCCGCGGTCTCGGCAGCTTCCGCTCCATCCACGGATTGAAAGCTTTTCCCTTATCCCCGCACATGCGCGTCTTTCCTTTGCCCTGCCCCGCACAGGACAAAAAAACGCGCCGAATTTCTTCAGCGCGCTTTTTACAGCACCGGCCGGGAAAATCCCGGCAGGTTCACGTCATGCCTTGTTTTTCGCGGCCCTGCGCACAGGGGAGCCGTCCATGCGCCAGATGCCGAAGCCGGTGACGGCGCAGATCAGGGAGAAGATGGGCACGAACCAGTTGAAGAAGGCGTAGGGCACGAAATCGTAGGCGCTCACGCCGAGTACGCCCGCAATGTAGAAGGCGTGCACGCTCCACGGCACGAGCGGGCAGCCGATGGTGCCCGCGTCCTCACAGGTGCGGGAAAGCACCAGGGGGCTGATATCGGCGTTCTTGAAGGAATCGAGGAAGGCGCGGCCGGGAACGATGACGGCCAGCATCTGGCTGCCGGTACCGAAGTTGATGAGATACGCGGCGGCCAGGGCGGAGGCCACGAGGCGCAGGGCGGACTTCGCGCCCTTCAGTATGGCTTCGAGCAGCACTTCAAGCACGCGGGAGCGCTCCAGGATGCCGCCGAAGGCCATGCCGGAACAGAGCAGCAGCACGGTGGGCATGATGCTCATGAGCCCGCCGCGGGAGAGCAGCGGGTCAAGGTCGGCTATGCCCGTCTTGGACACATAGCCCGAGGTCAGCATGGTGGCCAGCTTATTGAAGGGCACGCCCTCGGCCACGGCTATGACCATGGCCGCAAGCAGGCACACGAGCATGACGGGAAGCACGGGGTAGCGGCGGTAGGCCAGCACTATCATGAGCACGGGGGGGATGAAGGCCACCGGGCCGAGGCTGAAGTTGGCCTCAAGGCCGGAGAGAATGGCGTTCAGGCTTTCCAGGGAAGCGCTCTGCTGCGCCGCCACGGAACTGCCCAGGAAGGTGTAGGCCACGCCCGCCACGATGAAGGCGGGGATGGTGGTCCAGAGCATGGACATGACGTGGGAGAAAAGCGGCACTTCGCACACCGAGGCGGTGATGTTGGTGGAATCCGACACCGGGGACATTTTGTCGCCGAGGTACGCGCCGGAAACGATGGCGCCCACCGTCATGTACACGGGGTAATCCAGCGCCTGCCCCACGCCGAGAAGCGCCACGCCTATGGTCCCCATGGTGCCGAAGGAAGTGCCCGTGGCCACCGAGGCCACGGAGCAGAGCACCATGGCCGAGAGCAGGAAGTGCTCGGGAGCTATGAGTTTGAGGCCCCAGTAGATGATTGCGGGGATGGTGCCCGAAGCAAGCCAGGCCGCGATGATCATGCCCACCATGGCCAGAATGGCTATTGCTATCTGTATGCGGCCGAGGGCCTCGAACATGCCGTCCTGAAGGTCTTCCCAGGTGTAGCCCGTCTTCATGGCCATGAAGGAAGCCAGGGCCACGGCTCCGAGCAGCGGCAGCACGGGGGGCCGCACGCCCACCACGAGCGTGCCGTACAGGATCATGGCCACAGGCAGCACCAGTGAAAGTGTCGCCCACAAAAGCGATGGTTTCTTTCCTTGCGTCTCCATCTGCATTCCTTGCGGTAAAGGTTTTTCCCTACCCTCTCCTCTGTGAGGGTTCCCTCTATGCCCTGGCGAAACGCGCGCGGCGCCCCGCCTTTTATGCGGAAACCTCAAGCCGCGTGGGGCGGCCCGCCTTCATGTCCAGAAGGCTTTCGATGCCGCAGTCCACCATGCTTATGATGGACTCCTCCGTATAGAAGGCCATGTGCTGGGTCAGCACCACGTTGGGGAACTGGCGCAGGTACACCATGTCCTTGTTCCTGAGTATGTCGGTCTTCCTGTCGGCATGATAGATGCCCTGCTCGTTCTCGAATACGTCCATGGCCAGGGAGCCTATCTTTTCCGTCTCTATGCCCTCAGTCACGGCGTCGATATCCATGAGCTCGCCCCGGGCGGTATTGATGAGAATGACGCCGTCCTTCATGCGGGAGAGGCTTTCACGGTTCACCATGCGCCGTGTTTCGGCAGTAGCGGGCACATGGAAGGTGATGATATCACATTCCCTGTAGATGGTCTCAAGATCCACGAAGGTCGCCCAGGGGCGCAGATCCTCACATTCCACAAGATTGTAGGCCAGGATGCGGCATCCGAACCCGGCAAGGGCGCGTATCACGGCGGCCCCTATGCTGCCCGTGCCCACCACGCCCACGGTCTGGCGGCGGAGGCTGCGGCCCATGAGCCCGTAGAGGGAGTAGTCGTTCACCTGCTGCCGCCACATGGCGGGCTTGTAGCGGCGCAGCACCATGAGGATGAGCATGAGGGTGAAGTCGGCCACGGCGTCCGGCGGGTAGGCGGCGTGGCTCACGCGAAGACCCAGCTCCTTCGCGGCGGCGAGGTCGATATGGTCCACGCCTATGGTACGGGTGGACACAAAGCCTATGCCCATGGCCTTGAGCGCTCCGAGCAGCTCCCGGTCAAGGCGGCTGCGGCCGAGCGTGGACACGGCTTCGCAGCCCTCGGCACGGAAAAGAGTGTCCATGGAAAGGTTGCCTTCCACCAGGCGGAGGTTCACGTCGAGAGTGCGGGAAAGGCGGTCGAATTCCGCCCTTTCGTCGCTGCTGACTTCAAACACGGCGATGTTCATGGCTGTTCTCCGGTAGGGACGCGGTTACAAAAAAGTGACGGCGAGGCCGTAGAGGATCACGCTCACGAAGAGCGAGGGCAGCATGTTCAACGTCTTGCAATCTTTGATGCGCAGCATGGACACGCCGGAAACAAGGATGAGTATGCCTCCCACGACGGAGACTTCCGTAAGGAGGTCGCGCGGAACAAAGGAGCCGAGCCACAAGCCGAGAAGGTACAACCCTCCCTGCCAGCAGAAAAGCACCGGCGCGGCAAAGGCTATGCCAAGACCGTAAGTGGAGGCCAGCACCATGGAGGTGACGAAATCCAGCGTGGCATTGGTGAAGAGAAAGGTGTGGTTGTTGTGCACCGCACTTTCTATGGGGCCGAGGATGGAGAGCGTGCCTATGCAGAAAAGCAGTATGGCCGTGGCGAGGCCGCGCCCCAGGTCGGAACTGCCCATGCGGCGGGCGAAATTCTGGAACTTGCCGTCCCAGTCCCACACCGCGCCGAGAAAGCTCCCGAGGGCCATGCTCAGAATAAAGAGCACGGGATACTTGCTGTTCGGCATGTTGGAAACCACGGCGTTCACGCCTATGGCCACGGCGGAAAAGCCCATGGCGTCGAAAAGCGCAGTCTGATATTTCTCCTTGATGCCCTTGCGAAGCACGCTTCCGAGCACGCTTCCGCAAAGTATGGCCGCCGTGTTGACTATGGTGCCTATCATGTTTCCTCCGGTCAGGTGTTTCTGCATAGCATAAATCATGCCGGGACGTAAGCCCTCCCCCCGGGCGCAGACCGGGGCGCGGCATTGCCAGGAAACGAAGCTTTTTGTACAAAAAAAATACGCATCGCCTCTTTTCCCGAAAAAAAAGCATTGACAACACGGCAAGGGGCTATGACATTCTTTTCCGCCGCGCCCGCCCGGAAGGCCTGTGCCTGCCCGCCGGACCTCGGCATCTGGAAACAGGAGATTCCCTATGCGCAAACTTCTCATATCCTGCCTGCTGCTCGCGGCCGCTCTCGTGTTCGGCCCCGCCTGCCAGGCACAAGCCGGAGGAAAAACCATGGTCACGCTTCAGACCACCAAGGGCGACATAGTCCTTGAACTCGACGCCGAAAAGGCCCCCAACACCACCAAGAACTTTCTGGAATATGTGAAGTCCGGCTTTTACGACGGCACCATCTTCCACCGCGTCATCCCCGGCTTCATGATCCAGGGCGGCGGATTCGACAAGGACATGGTGCAGAAGAGCACCAACGCCCCCATTGAGAACGAAGCCAACAACGGCCTGAAGAACGACGTCTACACCATCGCCATGGCCCGCACCCAGGCCCCCCACTCCGCCACGGCGCAGTTCTTCATCAACGTGGCGAACAATTCCTTCCTCAACTTCACCGCCCCCACCATGCAGGGCTGGGGCTACGCCGTGTTCGGCAAGGTGGTGAAGGGCCAGGACGTGGTGGACGCCATAGCCAAGGTGCCCACCACCTCCCACTATCCCCATCAGGATGTTCCGGTGGAACCCGTCATCATCAAGAAGGCCGTCATCGACTAGGCTTTCCCAAGCCTGAAACGACAAAGCCCCGGGCTTTCGCCCCGGGGCTTTTTTCGCATCCGGCCGGGGCGCGCTCTCCCCGCCGGGCGGAGACCCGGCAGGAAGGCCCGGCAAAGCGCAGGGATTTTCCGGCGGGCGGCTGCGCAGGGCGCGTTTTCTGCCCACCCGCAAGCCCCGCTTTTCCGACCTGCGATGCCGTGAGTCAAAAACTGTGCCGGCGATACGAAAAGGCCCTTCCCGCCATGCGGAAGGGCCTTTTCGTATCGCAGAAGGCCGGAATCAGCCTTTCTTTCCTTCGTCCTTCCTTTCTTCGGAAGAAGGTTCCGCCCCGGAGGATTCGCTTCTTCCCGCAGGCGGAGCAAGGAGTACTGCCGCAAAGGTGCGGACGGCCTCCGCCGCCTGCGCGGCGTACCACTTCAGCGGACGTGGGAAGAGCAGTACGGCGAAAAGCATGGTCAGCCCCATCAGGGCAAAAGCCTGCACGAGCACGGCGAAGGCCATGCACAAGAGCGCGAGCGCCAGCACCGCACAAAGGAGAAGGGCAAGGGAACGGCCCAGACGGACGGACAATTCGCGCATTTTTTCCATGATGCTTACCACAGCGTTTTTCTGTGCGCGGCCATGTGCTGGAGGCTTGCCAGCGCAAAGGCCGCACCGGCGGCGCGGTGCAGGCTCCCCCCGCCGGCAAAGGCCCCGGCCAGGGAAAGCAGGAGGGAAACGAGCATGGCGCGGTTCGCAAGGCGCGTGGCGCTGCGGGAAAGCACCATAGCCATCAGTTCAGAGGCGGGCCCCCGGGCCCTGCCGCGGCCCTTTTCCTCCTCCGGCAGCAGGGCCGCACCCTGCCTCGCCAGCTCCAGGAGCGTTTCCCGGCTCAGTTTTTCCGCATCGTAGAAGATGAGAAGGGAACCGGTCAAGGGGTTGGCGCGCACGCTCTCCACGCCGTCCACGCCTCCCAGCAAGGCGGTGACCATGTCCGCCGTGGAAGGGTCTTTCAGAGCTTCGTGACGAAGGCGCACGCGGCCGTCGATGAAACTTGTGATGCAGTCGGTGATGGAAACCATATCATTCCCCTCCGGGCAGGGCCGGGCGCATGGCGTTGAGCGACACGCCCAGCGTGGTGAGATTATGAAGTACCGCCGAGACCCCCGGCCTGAGCAGGCCGAAAAGGCCTCCGAGAAGGAAGGCGGAATTCAGGGCCATGGTGGCTGCAAAATTGATATGGATACGGTTCATGGCTCCCCTGCCGAGCTGAAGAGCCGTGACCAGCTCCCACAGGGATCCGCCCATAAGCACTACGTCGGCCACCTCGCGGGCGAGATCCGCCCCGTCGCGCAGCGTGACGCCCACATCGGCGGAGGAAAGAGCCGGGGAGTCGTTGATGCCGTCTCCGAGCATGAGCACTGTACGGCCCGAGGCCTTGAGCTCCTGCACCACGCGGGCCTTGTCTTCCGGCAGCACCTGGGCGCGGAATTCCGTGATGCCGAGCCGCGCCGCCACCGCGGAGGCGGTGCGCCCGTCGTCGCCGGTAAGCATGAGCACATGACCTATCCCCATGTCGCTCAGGCGCCGGATGAGTTCCGGACTTTCCGGCCGGAGAGGGTCTTCCATGGCGATGATGCCCGCCGCCTTTCCGTCCACGGCAAGATAGAGCAGAGAGTACCCCTCGCGGGACAGAGCCCCCATATGCTCTTCCATGGGAGAAAGATCCACATGCTCATCCTGGGAAATATAATGACGGCTGCCCAGAAGCACGCGCTTTCCCTTCCACAGGGAAGCGATGCCGTGAGCCACCACATATTCCACTTCCGTGTGTTCCTCGGCATGGCGCAGGCCGCGTTTCTCCGCACCGTGCACCACGGCGCGAGCCACGGGATGGGGGAAATGCTCCTCCAGGCAGGCAGAGAGGCGGAGTACCTCGTCTTCGTCGAAGCCCTCGGCGGGAACAACACGGGCCACCTCAGGCCGCGACTGGGTAAGTGTACCCGTCTTATCGAAAACCACGGTATCCACGGAAGCAAGAGCCTCCAGGAAACGCCCGCCCTTGACCATGACCTTATGCTTCACCCCCTCATTCATGGCCGCGAGTATGGCAAGGGGCGTGGCGAGGCGCAGGGCGCAGGAATAATCCACCAGGAGCACGGAAGCCGCGCGCGTAAGGCTGCGCGTGAAAAGCCAGACCAGGCCAGCCAGGGCGAAGGTGAAGGGCACGGCCCTGTCGGCCAGTTTCTCAAAACGCCCCTGTATGCCCGCCTTCATCTGCTCGGTAGTTTCGATGAAGCGCACGATCTGCTGCATGCGGGTATCCTTGCCGATGCTGGTGGGGCGCACGAAGATCTCCCCGTCCTCCACCACGGTACCCGCGTACACGGAAGCCCCCTCCCCGCGCATGACGGCCAGAGGCTCCCCAGTCATGGAGGATTCGTTCACCGAAGCCGTACCCCGGGCCACCACGCCGTCTACAGGCACTGCGGAGCCGGCACGCACGGCCACAAGATCAGTCTCCTTGAGGTCGGAAAAGGGAATGAGCATCTCCTCCCCGTCGCGCAGCACCCACACTCTGTCCGCCTGCAGCGCCAGATGGGAGGCCAGATTCTCCAAGGATTTCTTCTGCGTGTAGCGCTCCAGCGCGTCGCCGAAGCCGAGAAGGAGCGTAAGCAGGCCCACGGTACGGAAATCGCGCCTGAGCAGGGAAACGGCTATGGCCGCACCATCCAGTGCATCCACATCCAGCCGCCTCTGCGACAGGGAGGAGACGCAACGACGCAGATACGGCAGCGCGTGGGAAATGGCCGTGACCATATTCACGGCCACAGGCAGAAGCGGACGCAGGAAAAGGTAGCGGAAAAAGGGAAAGAGGCTGGGCCCCCCCTCCACCCTGCCCACGTCCCTGGATACAGGCTTTTCCGCCCCGCAGACGGCTCCATTCAGAAAAAGACAGGCACGGGAAAGTGCGCCCTCGTCGCTGTAGAGAAGGAGGACACTTCCGGTATGCGGGTTCACACGCACGCCCTCCACCCCGGCAACAGCCTCCAGCCCGTCTGCCAGGGCCTCGGCCGTGCGCAGCCCGAAGCGCGCTTCACTGCGCAGGCGGGCACGCCCCGGAATACGATGGACTAAAACAAAATTCATGCATTTCTCTCCCGGAGGGCCGGACATGGCTTCCGGCCGAAAGTTCCGGCCGCGCCTATGCCCGGCCTTCGGCAGCCCCCGGAAGCATGGCTTGAACCGGAAGCAACGCCCTTGCGGCAGGGAGGCCGACGGCCGCCCCAACAAAAAGAACGGCCCGGCCTTTCCGTATGGACAAGCCGGGCCGGACAAGCCTTCCGGCAAAACTCTACACTTCCCCGGCCTTCGCCTTGCGCTGTTCGGAAACGGCGTGGGCTTCGGCCACCATGTCTTCCATGTTTTCGCGTACAGTTTCAGCCTTGGCAAGAAGCGCATCCTTCGCGTCCAGCCCCCGACTCATAAGTTCGGTGGCAAAGGGCCTGAGGTCAAGCTTGCCGCGGCTCACCGCCACAGCACCCACGGCGCCGAGCGCCACTCCACCCAGAAAGAACAAACCATATTTGAGATTCTCGTTCATTCTGCATCTCCTCTTTCGCGTGATTTCCATCGACTACGGCACGAGCCGCCTTCTTGCTGTTCAAGAACAAAGGAAATATATTGAAACAGAATTTCAATGTCAACTATAAAAACGAAGATTCCGCGTTCTTTCCCGCTATGCGCAGGAAACGCTCGGCCAGCACGGCGGGGGCGACGAAGGCTCGCGAACTTTCGGAGGAGGCAAGACTGCCCTCCTCCCTCATGGGTTCGCTCGCGCAGGCCTGGGCCAGCTGGGCTTCAAATGCCTCGCGCAGGGCAGCGAAGGAGGCTTCCACTTCCGGATAGGAGTTATCGGCTCGCCAAGGCAGACGCAGGGTCTGCGGCCAGCTCCTGCCCCGATGAGAAGGTGTTTCCAGCTCATAACACGAGGCGGGGCATGGGGCTTCCGCCCTCTCCATCTCCCCGGGATAACAGTATTCCCGCCAGGACTCCTCCGGTTCGGGGATGGAGGAGCGCACGCGAAGGGGCGGCATGGCCAACGCCTTTTCATGATCCTCCAAAGTGACGCTGTAGGTGAGCAGGGGGCGGAGATTGCCTCTTTTCTTGGTGATGTTCCATGCTATGCGCATATTCCCTCCCGGGAACGGATGGGCGGACGAAAAGCGGCCCCTGGGACCTGGCAGGAGGAAAACGGCTCCCTTACCCTTTCGCCCGCATGGTTTCAGCCCTCCGGCCCGCCTTCCGCAGGTATGACGACGATATCCCCGAAGGGCGGACGTACCTTCGGTTCTGCCGGACATACCCAGAGCACGGGGTAAGGGGGCTCCTCGGGGAAGCGGTCGCACTCAAGGTCGGTGAACCACAGAAGGCAGGCAGGGGAAAGGCCCATAGCCTCCACCTCCTCCGGTACGGGGCGGTAATCGGTGCCCCCGCCGCCCACAGGTACGGGCGTAAAAGGCATGTCCTGCCTTGTATATACGGCGTACCCGCCGACCTTCACGTCGTGATAAAGCACGAAAAGCGTAGTGTCGAAATCGGAAAGCATGCCGGAAAGCTCCGCGCAGAAGCGGGAAAGAAGGTGTGCGTCCACGGAACCGGAGGCATCCACGGCAAGTGCCACGGACGCAAGGCGAGCCTCCCTGCGCGAAGGCAGGTACAGCCCCGTGTGCACATGCCGCCTGTCGGGCTGTGTCCAGGTATAATCGTTGTCCGAGCACTGCTCCATGAAACGGGAAAGAATTTCGCGCCAGGAAAGCAAAGGCCGTACCCTCTCCTTTACCAGCCTGGCAAGGGAAGCTGGCATGTCGCCCATGCGAAGCGCCTCCCTCGAGGCCTGCACCAGGGCCATGTCCGCTTCCTGTTCGGCCTTTTCCCGCGCAGCATCGCCCATCCCATCCCCAAGAAGCGGATGGTCGCGCACCTCCCCTGAAAAGGGCTTTTCCGTATCGCGCTCGCGGCCCTTCGGCTTCTTTCCGGCTGCGGCCCCCTTTTCCCCCAACGCGCCGCGTCCCTTTTCCCCGGCCCGGGGAGAGGCTGAAGCCTTATCGTTCTCACGCCCTTTCTCCCCGCCAAGGCCCGCACTCCCTTCGGCTGCAAGAGAGACTTCCTCCCCCTCTTCCGATATGCCCTTCATCCTGTGGGAGGGGCCGTCCTGAAGGCGGGCAAGCCACGAATAAATCTCGTCCGCGCTTCGGTCCGCATATTCCGGACGAAACGCAGCTCCTTCCGGCAGAGAAAAGCCCGCGTCCAGCAAAACGGCATTCACCACATAATCGCAGGCCCTGTTCCACAGGCGCTCATCGCGCTCCCTGCGTCGTACATGATGGCCGAGGGCTATGTGCAGCACCTCATGGGCCAGAGAGGAAATCAGCGTTTTTTCCGAAACCGAGGCCGCGTACACGGGATTGCAGGCCAGAGTACGGCCGTCGGCCCAGAGGTCGGCACAGGTTCCGTCGCAGTAAAGGCGCATACGCAGCGCTATGGAGCCGAAAAAAGGATGTTCCAGAACCAGCGCGGAGCGGGCCTTCTCCAGCGCCTTCAGGGCAGCTTTTTCCATCTGTTCCGCCGGGGATGCGGCTTCGGGCGCACTCACAGCAAAACGTCCGCGTGTTTCTGAGCCCACGAAGCAAAGGCCGGGCTTTCCACAAGACCCTGATCCCTGCATACCCCCCGTCGCAGGCACAAGACGCCGAATTCCACGGGCAGCCGCTCAAGATAGGCAAGGACGCGGGCCAGGTTCTCCCGGGAAAGAAAGGACGCAAGGGCCTCGCTTACGGCATAGAGAGCCGCGGGCTCCCCGGGTACCTTCGCCGTTTCCGGGGCGGAAAGCACCTCCTCCACCGAAGGCAGCTCGCGCCACACGGCAAGAAAGCCCATGAATTCCGCAGCCGCACCGTCGCCCACGGCGCCGCGCACAAGGTCGTATTCCACGGCACGCTCCGGTCCGGCCTTCAGAATGTCGGACACAAAGGACCACGAACGCGGCGACGCAAAGGCACGCGCGGAGGACTGAGGGTCGAAATCGTGCAGAAGCGCAGGCCGGAAGCGCAGAAACGCCGTGACTTCCGGCCGTATCCCCGCCTGTGCGGCCCACTCCAGCCAGTCGTCGAGGCTTACGTCGAATTCCAGATGCACCATACGGTTGGAAAGCGCACTGGGCATGCGGTGCGTCACGGCCCTGTCCTTTTCACGGTTGCCCGCAGCCACCACCACCCAGCCTTCAGGCAGCACATATTCACCGATGCGGCCGTCGAGGATAAGCTGATAGCAGGCGGCCTGCACCAAGGGCGGAGCTGCGTTCAGCTCGTCAAGAAAGAGTATGCCCTTTTGCCCGCTGCGCGCATCGGGCAAAAAAGAAGGCGGGCACCACTCGGTTTCTCCTGCAGCCGTGATGCGGGGTATTCCCCTCAGATCCACAGGATCGAGCAGCACGGCGCGTATGTCACGCAGTTCATAGCCCAGAGAACGGGCCACCCCGGCCACCACCTCGCTTTTGCCCACTCCGGGAGCACCCCAGAGAAATACGGGCCTACGTATGGAAAGAAGCGTTTTCAAAGAAGAAATAATGTGCGAAGGTCTCATGGCGCAGAAAGGCTCCTCAGGAAAAAGAATGTTTCTCCAGGCAAAAAAAGTGCTGCAATGGGCCAGCCCTCATGACGGCGGGCCCGGGGGCAGAAAAGGCATGGTCAAACAAGCCGGACTCGTCGAAAAAGCCGGGGGCATATCCCCGTCCAGAGGAAAGCGAAGCGGCAACAGTTTTTCTTTTTATATTGAAAATGAATTTCAATGTCAATATCAATGCGGGTCAATTCTCAACTCTTCCCACGAAGGCCGCGCCGTACGGCATTTTTCCGCAACATATACGCAGGGGCGGCACTTCAGCCTTCCGCTTTCCCGGCTACTGCCCCTCCCGCGACCCGGGAGAGGCACGCCGCACGGGGACTTGCCGTGAAGGCTCCTCGTTGCCCCTGCCCCATCCCGGCAGGGCACATGCGTCCCTTCTCCGTCCGCTTTTCTCCGTTCATAACGGGCAAGCCGCAGAACATTACGCCGATACGTCTTCCCCTTTGCATGGGAATGTCCAATATAATCAAATGAACGCACAATGTTTTCGACTTTACAACACAACCGTCCTTTGTGATAAAAAGTATTTTTACGGCTTCTTCCCTGCAAAGGCCTCCGGGAAGCCGCAAAAACGCACCATGGAACTATGCTGGAGAATGCCATGACAAGAAAATATCCGCACCTTTCCGCCCCCATCCGCCTCGGCCGCGTCACCTTCCGCAACCGCATGTTCGCCGCGCCCACCGGCGCCACGGATATCACCTGGGACTGCTGTGCAGGCCCGGGCAGCCGCGCCTTCTATGAAAACAGGGCGAAGGGCGGCAGCGCCAACGTCACCGTAAGCGAGCTTGTGGTGCACCCGGAGACCGACGCCTCCCACATGCTGCACCTGGAACTTCAGACGCCCGGTTCCCTGGCGAGCTTCACCATGACAGCCGACGCCATACGCCGCCACGGGGCTATTCCCAGCGTGGAGCTTTCCCATTCCGGCCAGTATGCGGGCACCTATCTGGTGGACAAGGAAAAGAAGAACGCCCTCTCCCAGTACGGCCCCTGCGACGGCGTGCGCCCCGACGGCAGGCCCGTGAAGGCCCTCACCAGAGAACAGATAGCCGCAATCGTGGCTTCCTACGGCGAAAAGGCCGCCCTTGCCAAACGCGCGGGCTTTGAAATGGTCATGATCCACGCCGGGCACGGCTGGCTCATCAATCAGTTTCTCTCGCCCTATTTCAACAAGCGTACCGACGCGTACGGCGGCGACCTTGCTGGACGCGCCCGCCTGCTTCTGGAAGTCGTCGACGCCGTGCGCGAGGCCGTAGGGCCGGGCTTCCCCATCGAAGTGCGCATGAGCGGCTCAGAGCTTTTCGAGGGAGGCTACACGCTGGAAGAAGGCGTGGAAATAGCGAAGCTCCTCGACGGCAGGGTCGACCTCATCCATGTTTCGGCCGGTTCCTACCAGTTCGGCTTTTTCGACACGCACCCGCCCATGTTCTCCGAGCACGGCTGCAACGTGTACCTTGCCGCCGAGATAAAGAAGCACGTTTCTACGCCCGTGGCCACGGTAGGCGCGCTGAACGACCCTGCGCAGATGGAAGAAATCATTGCCTCCGGCAAGGCGGACGTGGTGGAAATGGCCCGCGCCCTCATCGCCGACCCGGAACTGCCCGGGAAAGTCATGGAAGGCCGCGATGATGAAATCGTGCGCTGCCTGCGCTGCTTCGTGTGCATGGCCGAGCGCCCCACCACAGGCACGCGCCGCTGCACGGTGAACCCGCAGATAGGCCGCGAGCAGGACCTGCCGCCCCTGCCCGCCCGCCGCGCGAAAAAAGTCCTCGTGGCCGGAGGCGGCTGCGGCGGCATGAAGGCCGCCGTTACGGCGGCACAGCGCGGGCACCATGTCATCCTCTGTGAAAAAGACGGGGAACTCGGCGGCATACTCAGAAGCGAGCAGGCCATTCCCTTCAAGCGGGAAATGTACATGCTCGGCCTCACCCTGGCCCGGCAGCTGGAAATCGAGGGTGTGGAGGTGCGCCTGAACACCCTTGTCACGGCCGACTATGTGGAGAAGGAAGGCGCGGACGCGCTCATCATCGCCACCGGTTCCGAGCCCATCGTGCCGCCCCTTCCGGGCATGGACGGCAAAAACGTCATCATCGTGAACGACTACTATCTCCGCAAGGAAGAATGTGCGGATACCGTGGTGGTTCTCGGCGGCGGCCTTGCCGGATGCGAATGTGCCATTCACCTTGCCGAAGAAGGCAAAAAAGTCACGCTCGTGGAAATGCGGCCTGAAGTTGCGCCCGACGCCAACATCCGCCACCGGCCCATACTCCTGCGCAAGCTGAAGGAGCTTGTCACGGTGCACACCTCCTGCACGGGCCTTGCCGTCACGGCCGAGGGGCTTCTCGTGCGCGACGCGGAAGGAAAGGAAGAGCTTCTTCCCGCAGGCACGGTAATCTGCGCCGCGGGCCAGCGCTCCCGCGCCTGCGACACACTCCTCGATGCCGCGCCCTTTGTGCGCGTCATAGGCGACGCGGTGCGCCCCTCCACCATCACCACCGCCGTGTACCAGGGCTACCACGCCGGGCTCGACGTGTAAGCCCGAACCCCGCGCTTTTCGCCGAAAATGCGCCGACATAACGCAAAGGGCCGCCCCACGCCTTCCGGGGCGGCCCTTTTTTGCGCAGAAAAGCCCGGCTCCTTCATGAGAAGGAACCGGGCTTTCTGAAAAAATATCCTTCGCCCTACCCGGCCGGGCAGGAGACGGGCCGGGACCCCATAAAGCGTCCTGCCAGCATGGCCGCCGCGGAAAGCGCCATGCCCGCATAGGCGAAGAAAGGCTCGCCGAACACGGCCGAGGAAAGGCCCCCCGCGCCGCCCGCCGCCATGGCCGCCAGGGCAAAGGACGGCCGCACCGTACCGCGCTTCATGAGCATGGCCACGAAAACAGGCACGGCCACGCCGCAGACATAGATATCGTTGGCCATGAGCAGAAGATCGAGGATGCCGTGCCCGCGTGCGGCAAGGGCAAGGCCGCCCGCGCCGAGAAGAAGCGTGACTTTCCGGCAGAGCGCAACGTCGCGCCGTCCGAGGATATCGTTGCAAAGCACGGTGGAAGCCGTGACGACGCACGAATCGGCCGAGGAAAGCACGGCGGAGAGAAGCGCCGCCAGAAGCAGCATTCCCGCCCAGGAAGGCATGAGGGCCATGGCGGAGGAGAGCACGTCGTCGGGCGACATTCCTTCCGGCACAAAGCCCCGGCACAGAACGCCGAGAACCACAATGGCCGCGGCGGAAAACAAAAGCCCCGCCACGGCGAACCAGCAGCCGCGAAGGGCGCTTTTTTCGTTGCGCGCGCTCAGGATGCGGCCGAAGAGCATGGGGCAGACAAGATAACTGCCGCCCATGACGAGCATGAAGTAGGAAAACCTGCCCGGCCCGAACTGTTCGTTGACGATTTCCAGGCGCAGATTTCCCAGCGGAGCGGAATCGTGCAGGAAAAGCCAGAGAAGCGCCGTCAGTACGCCCGCAATGAGCAATAGGCACTGGGGAAGGTCGCTGCGTATGACGGACGCCTGCCCGCCGAGGCAGGAATAGGCCGTAATGACCGCCGCACCCGCGAAAAGCGCCCATTCCGGCGGCAGGGAGGCGAGCGCATGGGTCAGCTTGCCCATGGCCGTGAACTGCGCCGCGAGTATGGCCAGCCACGCGGGCAGAATAATGAAGGAAACCAGGGTGCGGGCGCGCGGCCCGAGCCAGGCGGACACGATTTCCGGCATAGTGTAAGCCCCGGAGGCGCGTACCTTTTTCGCCAGAAAGAGCGTGAGCAGCGCAAGCCCGCACGCGCCGGAACCGAGCCACCAGAAGGAGGGGGTCCCGACCTGCCACGCCAGCCCGGCCATGCCCATGGTGGCGGAGCCGCCGATGCAGGAGGCTATGAGGGAAAAGCCCGTATGCCACGCGCCCGAGGAGCGGCCGTTCACGAAAAAGGCCGCCTCCCCGCGCGAGCGGCGGGCATCCCGAAGGCCGAGACCGAGCAGAAGGGCCGCGTAAAGGCAGAAGATCAGCACGAAATTTTCTCCTCCGTCCGGGGGGAACCGCCGTGCAGGCCGGCGGAAACGGCCGCCTCGCACATGGCGCGCGTGAGCGTGTCCACCTCCTCTTCCGAGGCGATGAAGGGCGGCATGACATACACGGTGCGCCCGAAGGGACGTATCCACACCCCCCTTGCGGTGAAAAAATCCTGCCAGGCGGCCACATCCACAGGCTCGCAACGCTCCATGACACCTATGGCCCCGAGCACGCGCACGTCGGAAACTCCCGGCACGGCGCGGCACTCCTCAAGCCCCTGCGAAAGCCGTTTTTCCAGCGCCGCAACGCGCTCCTGCCACGGCGAGGAGCAAAGCGCGTCGAGGCTTGCGCAGGCCGCGGCGCAGGCAAGGGGATTGCCCATGAAGGTGGGCCCGTGCATGAACACGCCGCCCCCGTGGGCCGCATCGGCCCCGGATATGACTTCCGCCACACGGGACGTCGCGGCCACGGCCGAGAGCGTCATCATGCCGCCGGTGAGCGCCTTGCCCACGCACATGATATCCGGCGAGATGCCCGCCCATTCGCAGGCGAACATCTTGCCCGTGCGGCCGAAGCCCGTGGCTATCTCGTCCGCAATGAGCAGTATGCCGAGCTCGTCGCACAGCGCGCGCAGATCGCGCAGATACTCGGGGCGGTAGAACCACATGCCCCCCGCGCCCTGCACCACAGGCTCCACCGCCACGGCCGCAAGTTCCCCCGCGTGGGTGCGAAGGGCGCGCTCCATGGGGGCAAAAGAGCAGGGATCGTAGGGCGCATCGAAGCGGCAGGAAGGCCGCTCCACGAAAAGCTGCTTCGGCAGCACTCCGGAAAACAGCGTGTGCATGCCCGTGACCGGGTCGCAGAGCGACATGGCCCCCAGCGTATCGCCGTGATAGGCCCCGCGCAGGGCCGCGAAACGGCGCCTTTCCCCCCGCCCTGCGGATTGATGGTACTGCAAGGCCATTTTGACGGCCACTTCCACGGCCACGGAACCGGAGTCGGCCAGAAAAATATGTTCCATGCCCGGAGGAAGAAGGCGGAGCAGCCGGCGGCCGAGTTCCACCGCAGGCTCATGGGTCAGACCCCCGAACATGACGTGGGAAAGCCTTGCCGCCTGACGCTGGATTGCGCGCACAAGGCGCCTGTTGCCGTAGCCGTGCACCCTGCACCACCAGGAGGACATGCCGTCGATAAGTTCACGGCCGTCGGCAAGAAACAGCTTCGCGCCGGAAGCGCCCTTCACGTCGAGCACGGAAAGAGGCCTTGAGGCAGAGGTGTAGGGATGCCAGAGATGCTCCCTGTCGAAGGCAAGGAGCGCCTTGCGCGCCGCCGTATCATCCTCCTCTTCCGCCATGAGGTGCGCCGCGCCTTCCAGCGCCCCGGCAAGGGCGTCCACAGTCCGGGCATCGGCATGGGAAAAGGATTCCAGGTAAGGTATGTCGGCCAGAAGGGGTACGCCGCGCGCTCTCCCCTCCCTTTCCAGGCTCGCGGCGTTGTCGGCAAGAATGGCGGCCTCGGCCTCCGCCGACGTGCCCGCGTCCGCGCGCGAAGGCGGCGTACTGCGGCAGAGCACCATGCCCGCCGCCGAAAGCCCGGCCATGTCCAGCGCGTCCAGGGAAAGCAGGGCATGGTTCAGGCAGCCTAAGCGGTTCGCCACCACCAGTATGACGGGAAGGCGCAGTTCCCGCATGAGGTCGAGCATGCTCTCTTCCTCATTCAGGGGGACGTACAGCCCGCCCGCTCCTTCAAAAAGCGTCACGCGGCCGGGCAGAAGGCGCTCCCGGCAGGCGGCGGCCACGGCAGCAACGTCGAGCCTCTTTCCCTCAAGCTGCGCGGCAAGGTGCGGGGAGCAGGGCATGCGGAAAGAAAAAAGGGCTTCGCCCTGCCCTCCGGTGGCGCGCCACGCGGCCACGTCCGGAGCTTCCAAAGAACCTTCCTTCTCCGTGCAGCCCGTCTGCACCGGCTTCACGGCAAAGGCCTCCACCCCCATGCGCGAAAGGGCGGCAAGGATCCCCGCCGTCACCGCCGTCTTGCCCGCGTCGGTATCCGTGCCCGTGATGAAGAAGCCGCGCATCAGGCCACCCCCAGGGTGCGCATCATGGCAAGGTCGGCCTCAAAGGCCGCACCGGAAGTGGTGAGGTAGTCGCCCGTCATCATGCCGTTGGCCCCGGCGGCGTAAAGCCAGCTCTGCCATTCGCCGAGCACATGGCCGCGCCCGCCCGCGATGAGAATATCCCGAGAAGGATGCAGGACGCGGAAAAGCGCAATACTCCGCAGGGCCTCCTGGGGCGAGAGGCGGGGCATGTGTTCTAGGCGCGTGCCCTTTATGGCGTTGAGAAAATTGATGGGCACGGAATCCACCCCCATCTCGGCCAGCGTCCAGGCCAGTTCCACACGCTGCACCGGGCTTTCCCCGAGGCCCATGATGCCGCCGGAGCACACCTCCATCCCGGCTTCGCGGGCCGCGACAAGGCTCTGCACGTCCTTATCGTACTCATGTGTGGTGCAGATATGCGGGAAAAAGCTCTTCGCCGTTTCCAGATTATGATGGTAGCGCACCATGCCCGCCTCGCGGTAGACGCGGGCCCTCTCCGGCGTGAGCAGGCCGAGGGAACCGCACACCGCCATACCCGTTTCCCTGACGATGCTCTCCACCGCGCGGCACAGAGGTTCCACATCCGCCTCGCCCAGCATGGTGCCGCTGACCACGATGCTGAAGCGCTTCGCACCGTGCTTCGCCGCCTCAGCCGCTTTTCGCAGAAGAATCTCCCGCCCCACAAAGGGATAGACAGGGGAGCCTGTTTCGTGGTGTGCTGACTGGGCGCAGAAAGCGCAGTTCTCCGGGCATCGGCCGGACTTGGCGTTGATGATGCCGCAGTTGAAGAAGCCGGGCGCGCGCAGGGCACGCACAGCCCCGGCCACAGCGATCATGTCCGGCGTGGCGGAAGGGGGAAGGGCAATGAAGGCCTCGGCCTCTTCCCGGGAAAGAAGAGGCCCTTCCCCGGCTTCGGGAAGGCGGCGGAGTATGTTTTCAAGCAGACTGTCCATGTGTGTTCCTTCTTCAATGAAAACGTGTGCGGTCAGCTTGCACCGGGAAATGAGAATATGTCAACCTTAAAAGTGAAACTTTACGGTTGACAATCAATCGTAAAAAGGAACAGGCATGCAAGAGGAACAGACCCCCACACGGGAACGTATTCTGGAAAGCCTTGGCCGCGGGGGAGGGAAAGGATGGGTCTCGGGGGAGGCACTTTCCCGGGAATTTCACATCAGCCGTGCGGCTGTGAGCAAGCATGTGTGCAGCCTACGCGAGGAAGGGAACATCATCGAATCCGTGCCGCGCCGGGGCTACCGGCTGCTTTCCCGGGCAGACCCCTGGGCCGGGGACGACGCGCGCGGCCCGCTGCACACGAACATGCTGGGGCAAAGCAGCTGGATATGGCTTAAAGAAACTGGTTCCACCAATCAGGTGGCGGCGCTTCAGGCCCTTTCCGGCGCGCCCGAAGGCGTGGTGGTGGTGGCCCGCCGCCAGAGCGAGGGCCGGGGCAGCCGGGGGAGCCGCTGGCTGTGCCTGCCGGGGAGCCTCTCCTTTTCCGTGATCACACGCCCCGCCCTTGCGCCGGAAGAGCTCGCCCTGCTGCCCGCGCTCGCCATGGAGGCCTGCGTCCGCGCGGTAGAAAAAAGCTGCGGCGTCCGCCTGGAGAAACGCGCGCCCAACGACCTTTTCCTCAACGGGGGCAAGGTGGCGGGCATCCTTGTGGAGAGCATGTTCCACAATACGGAACTCCGATGGGCCGTGGTGGGCATAGGCGTCAACGTGAACGCGCCGCACTCCGCCATACCGCCTGAGCTTCAGGGCACGGCCACCTCGCTCTATGCGGAAACGGGCGAGGCCTTCAGCGTTACGAAGCTTCTTCGCCACATTCTTGAAGAACTGGAAGAGGAGCTGGAAAGGGGCGAAAAAATTCCGCGCAGGGACTGACCGCCGGGACACTCCTGTGCCTGGCGCGGCCCCGCGCCGGAAAAGCCCGACCGGAAGCGCCCCGGACATGAAAAAAGGCCCCTTGCAGGGCCTTTTCCTGTTCAGGCGCAAAAGGCTCCCCGCGCTCAGCAGTAATATTCGTTTTCCCGCCTCGCCTTCAGCTTTTCGGTAAAGGCGGCGGCAAAGGAAAGATAGGCTTCCGTATCCATGTTCTTCGCACCCTTCGGGCAGCGGCGTATGCAGCGGAAGCAGGAGAGGCAGGTGTCGGCAATGGTCCTGCAGTCTTCCGCTATGGCCTGCACGGGGCAGCGCTTGACGCAAAGGCCGCAGCTCACGCACGCATCGGAGGTCAGCGGGCGGAACTTGCCCCCGGAGCCGCCTTCGCGGTAGGGCCTGCTGCCCGGGATATCCTTCACTTCCTTTGCCAGAGCAAAGGCGCGTGCTGCGAATTCCCCGTCGGCGGCAAGGTCGGCCTCGTCGGGCCTGCCCACCTGTATCTCGCCGAAGGTATGGCGGCCCACCAGCGCGGCGGCCCCCACAACCACAAAGCCCTGCTCCTTCGCCATGTCGGCAAGCTCCAGAAGTGCGTCGTCATAATGGCGGTTGCCGTACGTCACCGCCACTACGCAGGGAGTCTGTACCCCGCGGAAGCGGGAAAGGCGCTCCCGGGCCACGGAGGGAATACGCCCGCCGTACACGGGCGCACCGAAAATCACCCTGTCGTTCTCATCAAAAGAAACAGGTTCAGAAGAAGCGTCGGCCGTCACGTCCACGGCCTCCGCCTCCGCCCGCAGTCCGCGGGCCATAGCCTTCAGGCTTTTTTCCGTATTTCCCGTGGGGGAAAAGTATACCAGCGTCACTTTGCTCATTACATCTCTCCCGATGTTGTCCGGCTGAAAAAACGCGGCCCGGGCCGCCCCGGCCGCACCCACTTTTTTCAGGATAGCCGACATGCCCCGCCCTTTCAAGAAGGCCGTCACGCATTTTTCGCTCCGTCCCCTGCCGAAAAGCTGTTCCTCCATGCCCGACCGCCCACAAAATGCATGACATACGGCCCGTTCCGTGCGAGTCTGCAACGAAGCTCCATGTTTTTCAGGAGGATTCCATGAGCAATGTCATCTGCATCACCGGCGTCACTTCCGGCATAGGCAGGGCCGCCGCCCTCCTGTTTGCCGCCAGAGGATGGAAAGTGGCAGGCACGGGCAGAAGAAAGGAGCGCCTTGACGAGCTTCATTGTCAGCTCGGGGACGCCTTCCTCCCCCTTGCCTTTGATATCGGCGACAGAAATGCGGTACTGGAAAACTTTTCCGCCCTTCCCCCGGAATTTGCCGCCATAGACGTGCTTTTCTGCAACGCGGGCATTTCCCTTGCCGGCAGGCCCGTGCACGAAGCGGACATAGACGACCTTGAAACCATGATAAAGACCAATATGAACGGCGTGCTCTACTGCTGCCGGGCCGTCATTCCCGGCATGGTCCGGCGCGGGCACGGCCATGTGGTGACCATGGGCTCCTATTCCGCCACCTGGCCGAACCCGGGCACCAACGTCTATGCGGCAAGCAAGGCCTTTGTCCGGCTGCTCACCTACGACCTCAGGGAAGACCTGGTGGGAACTCCCCTCCGCACAACCTGCATCATCCCCGCCGTCACGCAGACGGAATTCCCCCTTGCCCGCATGAAAGGCGATACCCGGAAGGCCGAAAAGCATTTTGAGCACCTCGACCCCATCCAGCCTTCCGACGTGGCGGAAACGCTCTGGTGGGCAGTGAACATGCCCGAGCGGGTCAACGTCAGCGAGATACGGCTCTCCCCCACAAGGCAGACCTACGGCGCGGCGAACATGTACCGCGAGCCCTTTTTCCGCGACTGAAACTCAGGCGGTACGGTGCGGTACAGGCCCCGGCCTCAGTCCCGGAAAACGCCCTTTCCGCGCGCTTGCCGTGATGAAAGCGCAGGCAGAAGGATGCGGTCGACCAGAAGAACAAGAAGAATGTCCATCTGCCAGGCAAGGAGCATGCTCATGACAGTATGAGAAAGGAAATGCTCGCCGCGCATCATCTGATAAAGGCCCATGATCCAGCCCGCGGCAAGAGCCGCCGCCAGCGCCGCCCGGGCCCGGCGGCCGGAAAGGCAGAAAAAAAGCATGGTGAGCGCAAAGCCGCCGGAAGCGTGGCCGCCGGGAAAACAACGCCCGCCGGATACCCCGGAAAAAATCATGGAAAGAGGCCGGTAAGGAGCCTGCCCGCCGAATTCTGCAAGCTCCCGCGGGCAGTAGATGCCGGTAAGCGCCTTAAGTACGGAAACGAGAAGAGGGGTCGCCGCGCAGGAAAGCGCCATGAGAAGCCCGGCCCGCACCCATGCCCTTCTGCCGGAGAACAGGCCGATGCAGGCAAGAACAGCAGACGATATGCCGATAAGCGCCACGCCCCTTTTCATGCCGTCGTAAAACAGCCAGCGCCACGCCTGATGTGCCGAGCTATCCAGCGCCCACACGCCGTGTACTGCATCGTACCAGTGCCGCTGGATGAAAAAATCGATACCGGTACCGCTCTCCATGAGCACCGTCGACGCCATGAGCGCAAGACACGCGAGACTCTGAATCCATGCTTCCCGGCCGGACAGGGTCATACGCCCTCCGCCCCCTGCTCAAGAGGCAGCTCCATGGACACCCTGAGCCCGCCCTCCTTCCGGTTCTCCGCCCATATCCTGCCGCCGTGGGCATGCGCGGCCCGCTCCGCCAGGGAAAGCCCCATGCCTGTGCCGCCGCTCTCCCTCCGGCGCGAGGCATCCACCCGGAAAAAAGGCCGGAATATCTGCTCAAGGGCATCTTCCGGAACGCCCGGCCCCCGGTCTTCCACTTCCAGAAGGCAGGTCTCCCGGCCGGAAGTGAGGCGTATGACGATGCTCCCGTCGTCGGGAGTATAGCGCAGCGCGTTGCGGAGCACATTTTCCACGGCATGCCGGAGCATTTCCGCATCCCCCGCAAAGAACAGGCTCTTCGGCAGGTCTTCCTCCACCAGGCAGCCGCGCACGCTCCCTTCAAAGCGCACATCCTCCGCCACGTCGCGCACGAGCTCCGCCAGGTCGAAGGAGGCGGAATGCAACCTCGCCTCCATACGGGAATAGGCGAGCATGCTTTCGATGAGCGCCTCCATGCGCTCCGTCTCCAGGCAGAGCCTGTCGAGCAGCCTGGGAGGGATCTGCTCCCGCCTGAGCAGCTCCACCGTAACGGAAAGGCGCGTGAGCGGAGAACGAAGCTCATGGGACACGTCGGCAATGAGCGCCCGTTCCCGCGTCCTTTCCTGTTCCCGCTGCTCGGCCATGCTGTTGAAGGCCCGGGCCAGCAGGCCGAGTTCATCCTTCCTGTCCGCCATCTCCGGGGAAACGCGCGCCGCAAGATCTCCGCCGGAAAGCCGGTATATCACCGACGTGAAATGCCCGATGATCTTCTTCAGCACGCTGATGAGCACGGACGCTTCCAGCGCCGCCACAATGAAGGTGAAAAATATCCAGAGCAGCAGCTCCTGCACGGAAGAAAAGGATTCTCCCCCCCTCTGCAGAAGGTCTCCCGCCACATACTCGCCGAATTCCCCGAGCATGGCGAAAGCACCGATGAACAGCACGACACAAATGTATATCTTGCGGAACAGCGGCAGGGCGTCCCAGAACGAGGCCAGCCTTTCCCCCGCACCTCTCATGATCTCTGCTCCCCGCGCACCGCATACATGTAACCCACGCCGCGTATGCTGCGTATGCGCTCCGAGCCGTCGGGATACGACCCGAGCTTGCGGCGCACGCGGCTTATCTGCATGTCCAGCCCTCGCTCCATGGGCATGGGCTCGCGGCCGAACACCGCAAGGCTCAGCTCATCGCGCGAAAGCACCTTGCCCGGCGAAGCCAAAAGAGCGCGGAGTACGCGGTACTCCTGCCCGCTCAGGGAGATCTCCTCCTCCCCCTTCCAGGCCTTCATGGCCCCTTCGTCCAGGCGTATGTCGCCCACGCCCTCGCCGGAAGCGGGCTGGGCGCGCCGCATCACCGCCCTCACGCGGGAAAGCAGCTCCCGGGGATTGAAGGGCTTCGGCAGATAATCGTCCGCCCCGGCGTCCAGCCCGCGCACTCTGTCGCAGAAATCCCCGCGCGCCGTAAGCATGATGACGGGAAGCCTCGCAAACTTCGCATCCCGTCGTATGGCCCGGAGCACTTCAAAACCGTTCTTCTCCGGAAGCATGACGTCGAGAATCACCATGTCCGGCTTCTCCTCCCCGAGGGCGGCGAGGCCCCTCGGCCCGTCGTGGGCGAAACGGCAGGCTATGTTCTCCAAGCGGAAATAATCCTCCAGAAGCTGGCAGAGTTCCTTGTCATCATCAATAATCAGCATCTGAAACATGGCTCCTCCCTGCCGGCAGCCATGACATACGCCCTTTTCAGAAAAGATCCTGAACGGATCGCGGCGGTATGCACAACGAAAAACTTCGGGGCGGCGCCCCCCATTCCTTCCTGTACCATCCCCGGCGCCGGACGGCAACGCGGCAGGACACTCTGTTACGCTTCGTTACACAGCTCCCGAAAAATCTCCGTATAAATTTTTACCATAAAATCATCATCGACGCATAAAATCAGTTACAGTACGTTACACTTATCTTATTATCACGCCTTATCGGAAAAATAAGGCGTAAATTTTCTGTCATGACGGTATTATTTTCTGAACATAACGACTTTTTTTATACTGTTACGCTTTGTTACACCAAGCATACTTCGCATGATTCGACTTCTTCATGTATATCTATCCCAAATGCCACTTTTTAGGAGTATCTATGCTTTCCCGCATCAACGCCCGTGCCCGCTACCTCGGCCTGCTGCTTCTTCTCTGGCTGGTCGTAAACGCCGCCGTCAGAACAGTGCTCCTCGTCATGGCGCACCGCGCACAGGAAGCCTCGTTCTCTCTGCCCGCGCTGGCGGCCCTGTATCTGAAAGGCACCGTGAACGACCTGCTTCCCTATGCCCTGCTCATACTCCCCCTTATTCCCTTCCTTCTCCTGAAAAAACACCTCTGGGGCGGAAGAGCGGGGAAAACCCTGGCCGGCCTGATATTCTGGCTGTATGCCTGCGTCTTTCTCTTCACCGCGGCTGCCGAAGTCCTGTTCTGGGAGGAGTTCGGCAGCCGCTTCAACTTCATTGCCGTGGACTACCTCATCTATACCACGGAGGTGATAAGAAACATCAGGGAATCCTATCCGATGATTCCCCTGCCCGCCGCCGTGGCCGCCTTCGCCGCCCTGCTCTCCGTGCCCGCCATGTGCATGCAGTGGAAAAAGGCGGGGCTTCCCGCGCGCCGCTCCCCCCTGCTTCTTGCCGGATGCCTCGCCATGGCCTGCACGGCATTTTTCTCTACTCCCCTCTCCTCCCCGGACAGGGTGGAAAGGGAACTTGCCGCCAACGGCGTATGGTCGCTTTTTTCCGCCTACAGACACAACAGCCTTGCCTACCGCGACTTCTACCCCGTCATGGATGAAGCGAAGGCCGCCCGCCTCGTGCGCGAACCCCTTGCGCAGGAAGAAGCGCGCTTTGTCGGGCAGGAAAAAGACGTGCGGCGCGACCTCATCTCCACGCGCGCGGCATGGAAACCCAACGTCGTGCAGATCGTGGTGGAGAGCCTCGGCAGCAACCTTCTGGGAGAGCATACGCCCAACCTGAACCGTCTTGCGGGGGAAAGCCTCTTCTTTTCCAACCTGCGCGCCACAGGCACGCGCACGGTGCGCGGCATAGAGGCGCTCACTCTTTCCCTGCCGCCCACGCCCGGCTCCTCCATCGTGCGCCGGCCGGGCTGCGAAGGGCTCTTTTCCACAGGCACCGTGTTCCGAGCTCAAGGCTACGACACAGCCTTCCTCTACGGAGGCTTCGGCTACTTCGACAACATGAACGCCTTCTTCTCCGGCAACGGCTTCCGCATAGTGAACCGCGCGGCGCTGAAAAAAGAAGATATCACCTTCACCAACGCCTGGGGCGTATGCGACGAGGACCTTTTCCGCTCATGCCTGCGCGAGGCCGACGAAAACTTCCGGCAGGGCCGTCCCTTTTACCAGTTCGTGCTCACGACCTCCAATCACCGCCCCTTCACCTACCCCGAAGGCAGGGTACCCATCCCCTCCGGCACGGGCAGGACGGGAGCCGTGGCCTATACCGACTACGCCCTCGGGGAATTCTTCCGGGAAGCGGCGCAAAGGCCGTGGTTCAAAGACACCGTGTTCGTCCTCTCGGGCGACCACACCTCCAGCGCGGCCGGACATACCGACCTGCCCCCGGAGCGCTACCTTATCCCGGCCCTGATCTACAGTCCGGGGAACATCGCTCCCGGAAACATCGCCACCCTGTGCAGCCAGGCCGACCTTGCCCCCACGCTGTTCGACCTGCTGGGATGGAACTACCGCTCGGGCTTTTTCGGCCGCAGCATCCTTTCCCTGCGCCCGGAGGAGGGCCGGGCCTGGATCAGTACCTATCAAGCTCTGGGCAGACTCGAAGAAGGCGGGCTCGTCACACTGGAGCCGGTAAAGAAAGTTTCCGCAAACGTATGGACGAAAGACGGAGGGCTCGGGCGCGAACTTCACGGCGAAGAGGCCTCGGCTCGGGTGGACAGGGCCCTGGCCGACTATCAGCTTGCCTACGACCTGTTCACGCAGGGAAAAATGAAGGAAGAAGAAGTGCTCCGATGAGCTTCCCGGGAGCGCGCCTGCGGGGAAGACCGCTCAGCCCGTGCAGCACGCCCCTGCTTCCGCCTTTT
>NZ_DYZA01000201.1 GCF_020741395.1 Mailhella massiliensis
CCGCTCCTGCGGCAGTCGGACTTCCCGGCTCACCATGCGCCCGGCAGCCCAGCAGGGCATGAGCATGCTCTTTTCCCCTGCTCCTCCTGACACGATGATGGGCATGGCGTCCCAGAATGGCTTGGGAACTAGGGCATTGCCATCGCGCAGAGAAAACGCTTCCCGGGGCACGCCTCTGCGCCTTTCCTTTTCGGCATGATACAGCCGCCTCCACTCACGAAGCGGTATGCGGGCATGTTCACGCAGATACGCGCGCATATTCTCCCGCGTCCAGCCTTCCCGCTCCAGCATCTTCGCGGTATCCTGCGCGACAACAAGTATGACGGCGCTGCGGTACGGGCGGTCGTGCCCGCGAAGCCAGGCGGCGATAAGCTCAAGGTATTCCCTGCCGTCATAACCTATGCCCATGATACCGGCATAGCCTTCCACAGCTGCCACGGTAACGACATTGCTCTCCTCGGGAAAGCCCATCTCCGTGTGGTAGGAAGTCCACGGGCTCGCACCCGCATTTTCCGCCAGAAACATGACAAAATCCCCGGGCTGGCCCAGATTGGACATGTCGGTTATGCCGGGGCGGCTCCCGCCCACGTTCTGAATGATGAGATGAAGCGCCCGGCTGACGGCGGCATTGCCCCGGCTGCCCCGGCCGAAGGTTCCGCACCCCGCGTTCAGACCCAGTTTTTCCACCATGGGGCCGCTCACGATCATGAGCACCGCGTCGGGATTGGTGGTCGTGGCCATGCCGCGAAGGTCGAATTCCGGCTGGCTCACCGCTTCCACCGCAGCCGTAAGAAGGGGCATATGCCTGGGTTCGCAGCCCGCCATCACCGCGTTGACGGCGATATTCTCCACCGTGGCCACGCCGCCCATGGGCGCAAGCACGGCAATGGGCAGGTCTCCGGGCAGGCCGCAGCCCGCCACCATCTTTTCCACCCTTTCGGGTGTAGGCGGGATCAGGGGCAGGCCGTCGCCCCAGCCCCGGGCCAGGAACAAAGCATTGAAGGCTTCCAGCACATCCCCGTCGCCCTTAACGCTTTCCTGCCGGGCATGAACATCCCGGGCATCGGCTCCCGCACCCGTAAGAAGCGCATCCACGGGCATGCCCGCTTCCGTGAAGCCGGAAGGACTGCACACGGTAAGCGCCCGGGCAGGGCAGGAAAAAGCAAGGAGCATCGCAAGAAAAAGGACAAGGCGCACGGCATACCTCCTGAAAAGCTCCCCGGAGCCCGGAGAAGCCCCTGTCGGGGCTACACTGCAAGGCCCGGGGCCCGCATCCGCAAGGAAGAGCTCATCCCCTGCCCCGGCGGGGCCGCCTCCGCCTCCGTCGACCTTCCTGCCCCCGGGAAAAATTCCTCCTCAAAAGGGCCATGGACGACGCCGGAAAAAAGGCCTTTCTCCATGACGGCGCGGGAGCGGAAGAAAAAAAGCAGCGCTTCCGGGCATCCGCGCCCGCCCCGGCGGCATCCCCTGTGCCGTAAAAGGCCGGACGCATGCGCATATCCGGCCTTTTACGGGTTATCCATGATAGCCCCGGCACTTCCCTGCCGGGAACTTTCTCCTATTCCATGACTTTCTTGGACACCGCGACGCTTCTCGGCAGAGGAATCCACATCTGCGTCTGCTTGCCCGGGCCGCCCGAAACAAAGAACTCTATGGACTTGCTCTTCTTGTAGCGGGGGATCAGGGTGTTGTCGTCATACGGGCCGAAATCCTCCGGCGGTATGCAGAGCCCGTCGCCGTAGAACTTGTACGGCATGGCCGTGACTTCCCGCAGGTAATCCTTGGCCTTTTCCCTGTCGGGGAAGTCCCCGGCAATAAGGCTCGCATGTTCCGGCCCCAGCACGACGAACACGAACGGCGTCTTGTTGGTCAGGCTGTCGCCTTCATCGGCATCGGCGAAGCAGGAACTTGCGGCGGAAGCCATGCCGAGGATACCCCCGCCGATGGTGGTAAGCAGCCTCTGCCCGCTTTTCGCACCATGGTCGATATTGGAGCCTCCGGAGTAGGCGCCGAAGAAGGTTACCACACTATCCTTTTTGCTGAAGCCTATGGTTTCAGGATAGCTCTTCCATACCTGGCCTTCGTTGTTTTCGGTAAAGACCATGGCCACCAGGTCGGCCGAAGTGCCGTGCGTGCTCTTGTCGAAGTTCGGCGGCGTGGAACCGCCCACCACGTCGGCAACAAGGTTGACGAAGTAGCCGAGGGCATTGGTCACCGGATTCTCGCCGCCGGCCGTGCCTGTGCCGGAGTTGAGCTTCAGCTTTTCTATGATGGGGCCGCTGATGAAAAACACGGGCACGGCGGCCGCTGTCGTAGTCGTCGGCCCACGGAAGGTGGCCAGGGGGTCGGCCATGGCTTCCACTGCGGCAATGAGCAGCGGCATATGCTCGGGCTTTGCTCCGGCCATGACGCCGAGAGTCGCCACAAGTTCCACCGTGAGCATGCCTTCACGCGGCGGTACCACCCACAGCACTTCGGAAGGATCGCGCTTCGTGCCCTTCAGCATCTGCTTCACCCTGTCCACCGTGGGGGGAACGATGGGAAGGGAAAGCGACCATTTGCGCCTGGCGAACAGGTCGTTCACATCGGCATAGGTACCGGTGAATTTAAAGGTCCTGGCAGGATACGGGGCCGCCTGTCTGGCCGCGTTCTCCGAGGACGGCGTCCAGTGAATGGCGGCATCCACGATGCTGTCGAAGGCGGCGTCGATTTTCGCGTTGACTTCCTCCCGGGAAATCATGCCGAGAGGATGGGGAATCTCCACAAAACTCATGTCCGTGATCCCCTGGCTCTGCTGCGTGCCGCGGGCCAGCGTGGCGAACTGATCGGTAACGATGGTCACTGTGGGAATACCGGACTTTTCAAGATTGCACTAGTCAACTACCAGCCATGAGGTACAGCTGCCTCAGTCACACTGGGCGGCAATGACAAGGTCGGGCTTCACCGCCGCTATGGCCTTGACGATGCCGTCGGATTTTTCTGCGGAACCGGAAATGATGTTCAGCTCAGGGTTGGTCCTGTACGTTTTGATAACCTTCGCGGAAGGATACTTCCGTGCCAGAAGCTCCGCGATGCGGTCAAGCACGAGATCTCCGTTGTTCTTGCTGTTCCAGCGCAGGGCTATGGTCTTGCCTTCCAGTGTGGTGATGCGCGCCGCGGGCTCTATCTGCGCCTGCCGGATCACGCCCGTAGGATTGACGAGTTCCCATTCCTGCGGCTTTTCCACGGCCTGGGCAAAGGAAGTTCCCATAAAAAGAGCCGCCCCTAAAGCCATGATTCGGGAAAGTTTCAACATCCATACTTCTCCTGTTAGAGCGTTTTCCATGAAGGCTCTCTTTTCCGGGGGCTGACAACGCCTCGCCACACCTGATATCGTCAGGAAAAAACGCATGATCTGCACACATGCATACGGCATGACTCATCAGCATGGATGGAAAAAAGAGCTTTTCAGGTATGATAAGAATACTCGAAAACAGAAGAATTTGTGATAAGAGAAATAAAAGTATTGTAAAGACTTCTTTACATTTCACGACAATGTATCGCCTGACCGGCAGCAGTCTTTTTTCTTCCTCACAGGAAAACACAGAGATACGGCAAAGCCCCGGGGCTTGCGATTGCCGTATTCCATCCTGCCGCCGCAGGCCTCGGTGCAGTATTTGACAATGGAAAGCCCAAGCCCCGTGCCTCCGGGATGTGTGACGGCCGCTCGCCCACGGAAAAACGGCTCGCAGAGGGAAGGAAGGTCTTCTTCCGGTACTCCGGGGCCCTGATCTGCCACGAGGATCTCGATTTCCATATCCTTTCTTCCCGCGCGGAGAAGGACGGGGCCGGAACCGGCCGCATAATGCAGGGCGTTGCGCAGAAGATTGCCCACGCTGCGCTGGAGATACTCTCTGTCGGTACACAGGCACAGGCCCGCGTCAACTTCCAGAAGTATCTCTTCTCCCTGGGCCTCGCCCTGAATGATGGAAGCAAGGAAAGGCGCAAGCTCCACCGGTTCCTCCCTGGGAGTGCGCATGGCGGCCTTGGCCTGAAGATAGGCGATGACCTCTTCCGTCAGTACGGAAAGGCGCTTGATATGCCTGAGTACCTGCTGCACACGGAGCCGCTCGTCGCCTTCCAGTTTACATTCCAGCACGCCCAGCCCCATCTGGGCCTTGGCCAGAGGGGTATTCAACTCATGGGCCACATAACGGATGAACTGCCGCTGCCCCGTGAGCATTCGGTTTATGCGCTGCGTCATGGCTACCAGAGCATAGCCCACCCTGCCTATCTCGTCCTTTCGCGCGCCGGAAAATTCGCGGTCGTGCAGAAAGGGTTTATCCACCAGAGAAAAAGTTTCAAATTCCATCTCATCCGCGTACCTGGCCATACGGCGCAGGGGGCGGGAAAGATGATGCACGAAAGGCAGCCACCAGAGGAATGAGACCCCGAGTATGGCAGCCACCAGAAGGCACAGGGCATTGACGTCAAAAAAGAGCCCGTACCCGTCCACCCTGTCCGATTCCATGACGACCAGCACGTTGTGTATCTGCCGGTTGCTGTCGGGAATGTACATGATGCGCCCCAGCCAGTAGCGGGAAGGCGCGCCCGTATGCCGGAAAAGAGCCGGGGGACAGGGGGAAGCCCGTATTCCACGTTGCTGTTTTTCTCCGCAAACATGGTTCCGCCCATAGGATCCCAGAACATGACTTCCGGGGAAGGGCACAAGGCGTAAATGGCCCGGGGGAGCGTCCGGGCCTGTTCCACCATCCTTGCCGGAATATCCCCGTCGCGTATGGACTCCGTATCCAGCGTCTGAACATGGATACGCACGGGCAGACTCCTCGCATGAGGCTCCAGAAGTTCCTCCCATTCCAGCACGGAGCGGTACTGGAGATTGGCGCTGATGACACGCAGCGCGCTGTCGGCCCTGGTACTGAACAGGGAGGCAGGAAGTATGCCGTCGTACCCCTTGCCCGTCAGGGCATAGCAGGCGAGCCCGCAACCCAGCGCCGCCAGAAGCGCCAGATTGAGCAGCATCCACAGGCAGATTTTCACATAGAGATTGCAGCTGAATACTTTCATGCCTCATCCTGCCGGATAAAGACATAGCCCATGCCGCGCACCGTGCGTATGTGGGTGTTTGCCCCCGTGGCATCGGCCAGTTTCTTGCGCAGGGTGGAAATATGCACGTCCACACTGCGGTCGAACTTGTTCCATTCCTTGTCGGCAAAGAGGGTAAGCAGCGTTTCGCGCGAGAAAATGCGCCCCGGTTCCCTCATCATGGCCTGAAGGAGCTGAAATTCCACATAGGTCAGCTCTATGGGCCTGCCCCGGAAGGAAACCTGAAACGTGCGCGGATTGAGCTCTATGCCGTGAACCTGAAGCGTTTCCTCCCTTCCTTCTCCCGTATTGCCCGCACTTCGGCGAAGCACCGCGCGCACACGGGCGAGCAGCTCGCGGGAGGAAAAGGATTTGGGCACATAATCGTCCGCCCCGAGCTCCAGAGTGACGATGCGGTCGGTCTCATCGTTGTGCGCGGAAAAAATAATGACGGGTACGCCGCTTTTCATGCGTATGCGCCGCAACACCTCCACTCCGGGAATATCCGGGAGCATCATGTCGAGCAGAATGAGATCCCAGTGCTTTTTCTCCAGGGCAGCCAGGCCCTCCTCTCCCGTCGCACGGTATTCAAGGACGATATTCTGAAGCTCCATGTAATCCCTGACCAGGAGACAGAACTCCATATCGTCGTCGATCAAAAGCAGCCTGCCGTTCTTCTCTTCCTTCATGCCCTGCCCCGCAGGAACTCAACACCATGACGAACACGGTGAAAAACATCGGAAAAGCCCCGCGCACCCCGAAAACGCCGGGCCGTGCCTGACCATGCGGGGCATAAAAATGCACTTTTGCCCGACATGGCGCTCCGTACACGGAATCTATGCCTGAAGAGCCTGCATACTCCCGCAAGAGCCTTGTTCTTTCAGGAAAAACTCTCACACTTCGAGGCGGAAGACATGGCGACGCCTGCTTTCTGAGGTGCGCCCGCTCATCCCAGCCATAGTTCCATAGTACATGATGGTATCGTAAATGAATCGTAAAAGGCAACAGGCAAAATTGTAAAGAAAAGTGAAGTTCCGCCCACTGTGGACAAAACGCAGAAACGGCCGGATGCCCCAGGAGGAGCATCCGGCCGTTTCAGGGCCTTGGACCATAGTCCGTACAAAAACCGCGGGGGCAGCCGGCCCGGCCACGGGAAAGAGTATGCTTTCCCCCGCTCTCCGGCAGGGAAGATTCAGCCCATAATGACGCGCAGCGCCTCCAGCAGGCGGCCGATATCGGCTTCATCGGGCGTACGCGGCAGGTCCATGATAAGGCCGAGGCCTTCCATGGCGCTGTGGAACTTCTCTTCCCCCATACCGCACACGGAGGCCATGTTGACCATGGCATTGATGGAAAGAACACCTATCGCCGCCTTTCGCAGGGCATCGGTATCGACGTCGAGGTCGAGCAGCGCCAGATCGAAGCGCGACGTGCGCAGAAGGGCATATCCCTCCTCCAGCGTAGGCACACAGCGGAGGGAAGCCTCATGCGCGGCAAAGGCGGGACGAAGCGCATCCCAGAAATCCGGGCGCGGCGTTATGACAAGGGCCTCCATCGCGCGCCTCAGTTCTGCGGGGCCTGCTGATGGCCGCCGCCGCAGGTGAATTCCAGGGAGAAGGGCTGAAGCTTGCCTTCCAGAAAAGCCTGCACGGCAGCGCCCACGGTGGGGAACATGCCCGCATAGAATACTTCCACGCCCACCTGCTGGAAGCCCATGAGCGGACGCATGCCCATGCCGCCGGCAAGCAGGGCCTTCACGCCGTGGGAGGCCAGATGCTGCACGGGGGCCATGCAGCCGCCGTGATGATGGGGCACGTTTTCCAGCGTCGTCACGTTTTTAATGGCGCCGTCTTCAATTTCCACAAGAGTATAAATATCGCAATGGCCGAAATGCATCCCCATCTGGGCGTCAAGTCCGCCGGGCATGGCGGAGGGAACAGCAAGAAGAGTGCTCATGAAAAACTCCGTTTCTGGTCGTTGATTCGGCCTAGCGGCCGGTTCTGATATCCTGAAGGGC
>NZ_DYZA01000202.1 GCF_020741395.1 Mailhella massiliensis
CCTATAAATCTTGATATCAATAGCCATAACTATTCTTTACCATAAAAAATCCTTTCCTTATATATCGGAATGGATCTTTGTTGCGTAACTATGTCTTTTCCCTGGAATATGCCGGAATTAATCCGGCGACCGACCTTTCGCCACAAAAACACGACCGCCCCGGAACACCGGCGCACAGGGGGCTCGCCCTGTTCCCGGCCGTCGGGAAGGCGCGCCTTCTCCGGGCAGCCCGAAAGCATCACGGCCGCAAGATTTCCCGGGACACTTTCAAAAATAAAAAAAGCCCCCGGCCGCAAGGGCTTCGGGGGCTTCCGCGCATCGACATGCGGCGTCTCTCACGCGCCGCAAAGGCAGGCCGCCTTTTCCAGGGGCGGACGCCTATCGTTCCGCGACGGCCTGTATGGCCGGGGACATGGAGTTTTTCTCAGCAAGCATGATGCTGGCGCCGGGATGGGTCGTCGCCACGCGTACCAGCGCATCCTGCGATTCCTGAAAACTGGCGTAAGGGCCTATAGCCATGACGCCGTCCTGCGTATGCAGCAGGGAAGCCGCGTCGTACAGTCCCAGGCGGATGAGGCGGGAAAGCTGCCGGGCCACCGCATCGGAAGAAACCTGAGTTTCCCGCAATTTCACGAAAAAGGCCTGAGAGCGGGAAAGCGGCCTGCCGTCCTTGTCTCCCACGACTTCCAAGGAAACGCGGGAAATGCCTGATTCACTGAGCCCCAGGCTGTCGGCCGCCGCATACGACAAATCAATAATTCTGTTCTTGACATAGGGGCCGCGGTCGTTGATGCGTACAATGACGCTTTTGCCGCTGTCCTTATGTTCCACTTTGACCAGTGTGCCCAGAGGAAGCGTGCGATGCGCCGCCGTCATGGCGAACATATCAAAGGCTTCCCCGGTAGCGGTAGACTTTCCATGATGCCAGGGGCCGTACCACGAGGCCACACCCGACTGGAAAGAGGCATCCTGGCCATAAGCCGACGGCGTAATGAGAAGCAGGCACAAGAGCCACATTCCCGCAAACGCCATCAGACTTCGGTAGGAAGATGATGTCATGCAGACTCCGGGTTGAGATGAAGTCACGCCGCCGATCCGTCTGCGATCCTGGCTGCGTGGAGCGGAAATCGCCCTTTTTCCCCCTCCGATGCAGCGCTCCCGGAAAAGAGCGCGGCTCCGATGCGCGAAGGCAAGCCGAAAAAAACCTTCCGGTGAACCGCCTTCGGAGCGGGGAAAACCTCGGGGCAAAAACGCTTGCCGGACGTTTTTGACACCCGTACATGTCTCATAGGGGGAAGAATATCTCACCCGATGAAAAATATGTCAAGCAGGCCTGTATAATTCCGCGATTTCTTCTGTAACTCTATCATTTTCCACGGAATGATTCTGTAAAAATTTTCCCCTTTCCGGGCGGCGAAGCGGGTCTCCGGCTTGCGCGTTAAGGGAGCTCGTACTACTATGGAGCACTCCCACCCCTGCCGCAGGTACAGCCATGACACACCGTTCGCTCCGTTTCGATCCCCAGGATTACCAGCTTCTCACCATGATCAACCGGACGGTGACGAAAAGCCGGGTCGAGAGGCCGAGCCTCATGCCCCAGCTCAGCCCTTCCGGTATTCTGGAGCTTGCCGTGCCTGCGGAAATGCGCATTGCCTCGGCGGTACTGCGCCTGCTCGACACCCTCTCCCAGGGCCATGCCAACGACAGACTCGAAGCTCTTGCCGCCCTGCGCGACGAAGTGCTCGTCATGGCGCGCACGTCGCTGCGCATCAATACCGGGCGCGTGCTCGTGCAGCTCATGAAGGAGCTTGTGCGCTCCCACGGCGATTTTGAAACCCAGCTGCGCCTTGCCCACGATTTCAGGCAGGCGGCCACAGGTCGGCACGTCGTGGTGCGGCGGCTTCTGCACCGCTACTTCATGCTGGAAATGCCCGAAGACTGGAACCAGGCCGTGTTCGACAACCATGTGCACGACGCCAACACCAAGGGGCGCAAAAACGCCACGCACCTCATCATGGACGCATGGCTCAAGGGCATACGCTCCCTCACCGTCATCTACTACAACTACGTTTCCCCCGAGGCCGCGACAGAGCTGAGCCGCGCTGCCTCCATCATGGGCATCACCGTGCGCATAGGCCTGCTCTTTCATGCCCCGCACCGGGGGCGTTTCGTCGACCTTATCTGGATTCCGCGCGGCTTCGCCAACGACAACGACTTTATCGCCTTCCTTTCCTCCCCGGCCATGTCCACGCTCATGAACGAAGGCCGTGCCGCTACAAGATGGCTGGAAAAGCGCATCCTGCACCTGCTCGACACTTGGAACAAAACAGAACGCCAGCGCCTCGCCCCCATGCTGCATGTCGTGCCGGAAGAACTGGACAGCCATGAATTCCTGCTTTTCGTAGGACATGGGCAGGCCTCGCTGCTGCACCTTGCCGAATTTGTCCATAAAAAGCTTTTCCCGCTGCTCCGACGTCGTGCAGAAGAGCTGAGCAGCCTGCTCGCCACCCCGGAAACGGATGAAGAAGCGCGGAATGCCGCGGCCGGAGAACTGGAAGAACTTGACAAGTTCACTACGGAAACCGTGCTTTCCCGCCTGAACGACCCCGAGCTTTTCCCGGAAACGGTGCTTCTGCAAAGCGCCTGCGATTCCCCTGACTGCCCAGAGCTGCTCAATCAGACGCCCCTGCACCTGCTCACGCGCCTGTGCGAGCTGAAAAGCGGCTGCCGTATCACGCTGAACCTGGCCGGGCTTTCCGCCGAAGATGTGCTCAACCTTCTGTGGGACTGCCAGGGCCGCATCACGCACCTTGAACTTTTCAACCTGAAGGACTGGCAGAACGGCGACCTGGGGCACCTGCAGAAAATCAACGAGTTGCAGCGCGCCATCAACGCAGGAAGCGTGCCGCTTTTAAAACAGATCATCATTGCCATGCTGAAAGACGCGGCCCCGGGCTCCTTCTCCGGCCTTTCCGAAGAAGACGGCTTCAGCACGCCGAGGGGCAGCGCGGCCCTGCACCCTGCGGACATGCCCAAGTCCCCGCGCATACGCAAGCTGCGCATCATCCTGCAGAATATCCCGGTGCTCTGCGGCTATTACCACGACGCCAAACTGCGCGCCACCATGGGCACCGATTCCACAAGCCGCCCGGGCCACCGCTACGGCATGGGCCTTGCCTATCCCGAAACCCTGCCTCGGCGCGCGAGGCGCGAGCTGGACGACCCGCGCCGCTCCGCCCACCTGCTGCTGCCCCTGCGCACCGAACTTCTGGAACAAGTCACCTACAGTTCCGACTCTCCCGGGGAAGAACCTTCCCGCCTCACCGCCTTCCTGCGCCGTATTCCCGGCCTGCGCCATCTGGGCCAGGCCCGGCATACCGAATGGACGCCCGTATCGGAAAACACCCTGGTCTGCAACAACGGCGACTGCAGCATCGCCACCGCCGACGTAGGCTCCACCCAGGGCAACATCATCACCCTCGGCGGTACGGACGCCAACATAACCAACGGCTTCAGCCCGAAGAAGAAGCAGGCCGAAGGCATTCTGGAATGGCTGCGCTGCCTGAACACGAACCTTGCCAACGCCTTACGCATGGTGGTGGGCTTCATCCCCGCATGCCTCGCCTTCCTCTGCACGCAGACGGGCTGGCTGGCCTGGCTCGGCGCGCCTTTGTGGTTCCTTATTTCCGGGCTGCGGAACATCCTTCAGGCCGTGCTCGGCAGCGGCGGGCTGCACCGCTCCTCCGTGCTGCACTGGAAAAGCTATGTGAGCTGGTCCACCGTGTACGATTCACTCATGTACAACGGCCTTTCCGTGGTGCTTCTGGAGCCTGTGCTCCGCTGCCGTGTGCTGGAAGAGGGTCTGGGCCTGAACGCGGCCAACGCGCCCCTTGCCACCTACGCCGTGCTCATGACGGGCTGCGGCCTGTTCAAGGCCTCCACCCACATTCTGCGGGGCTTTTCCACCAAAAACATCCTTACGGGGCTTATCTGCACCTTCCTTTCCCTGCCCCTCGCGTTGCTTCTCAACGCCGCCCTCGGCCTTGCCCTTTCCCT
>NZ_DYZA01000203.1 GCF_020741395.1 Mailhella massiliensis
GATCATGGGGTATTTGAAAGGGAAAAGTTCCCTGAGGATATTCGAGAGTTTTCTGCATCTGCGCTGCAAGTTCGGCAAGCGCCGTTTCCGGTGCACCGGTTATGTTGTCGGCACGGTGGGAGTCAATGAGGCGACCATCATCAAGCATGTGCGGGAGCAGGAGGAACGAGACAAGATAACGGATCAGTACAGCTTGGTAGAACGGCCCGTCAGTTCGTTTACGGGCAGCCGGGCAACAACCCCTTATAGGGTCAAATCAAACAGCCTCTTGAAGGGGCGGTCCTGACTTTGCCTTTTTCCGTGCTGTGCGGGCTTTTTCCGGCCTTCCTTTCCCGGGGCCGCGCCCGCCCCGCGCGGCTTTCGGACAGCTTGCCGCGGCCCTGCGGGCTTTTTCCGGGTCGCCCCGCACTTTCCCAAAAGCCGGAAGCGGGCGAAGCTGTTTTCCGTGAGTTCCGGTGCCCGCTTTTCTGTGGCGGGAGAGGGCGTTTTTGCCTAAGCTGGAGAGGGTGCTTCCCCGCACCGGGGGCCGGAAGGCGGGGCGCGGCGCAACCTGCAAAAAAGGAGCGGAAGCCATGGCCGTCATGATACCGGAAGAGCTGCCGAAGGAAGCGACCGACAGCGAAAAGGATATCTATGGATTCTTCAAAAGCCTTCCCTTTTCCTACCATGGGTGGTTCGATCAGGACATAGGGGGCATACGGCCGGACTTTCTGCTCTACACGCCGGAAAACGGGCTTATCGTGTTTGAGGTGAAGGCGTGGGAGCTTGCGCAGATATACGGCGGCGACAAGTACCGGACGCAGCTTCGCGCCGGGCTTCGCTACGAGATGAGGAAAAGCCCCTTCGGCCAGGTGCAGGCCTATCTGGACGAACTCAAGGGGCTCATGGGAGAAAAGGGCTCCGGCAGGTATATCCTGCCGCTGGAGATGGGAGTCATACTGCCGAACATCACCAGGAAGGAATACCTGAAGCGCGAGCAGGACGCGGGGGGCAATATTTCCCGCATCACGGATCCTGTGAGGACGATATTCAAAGACGATCTCAACGGCCTTCGGGCTTCCCCGGACAGGGGGGCGGCGTTTCAGGCCTTTCTCAACGAGCATTTCCGGCCCTTTTTCCCCATGAAGCATACGCCGGAGCTTCTGGGCGAGGTGAAGAAAAGGCTGCTTTCCAAGAGCGTGTGTTTCAAGACCGTCTGCGGCCGCCGGGAAGGGGACGACCTCATCCGGCTGGACGAAGACCAGGCCTCCGCAGCCCTTTCCCTGCGCGCCCGATGCCGGCTGGCCGGGCCTGCGGGCAGCGGCAAGACCGTGGTGCTGGCGCGCAGGGCGAGGTATCTTCTCGACAAGGGGCAGAAGCGCATCCTTTTTCTCTGCTTCAACCTTTCGCTGGCCGGCTATCTGCGCCGCATGCTCTCCAATAACGGCGTGCCGCTCATGCCCCAACGGCCCGTGCCGGAAAAGCTTCCTGAAGGCGAGGGGGTTCTCGTGCTTCCCGTATTCGACCTCATCGCCTGCCTCAACGGCAGCCCCGTCAAGGGCTCTTCCCGGCAGTATTTCAGCGACGAAGCCGACATGGCGCGCCTTGTGCTTCAGGAAGAAGGCTGCCCCCACTGCGGAAGCTGGGATGCCGTCCTTGTGGACGAGGGGCAGGATTTCACCCCCGCCATGGCGGATATTGTGGAAAGGCTCCTGAAGAAGGGCGGCTTTCTCCACATTGCCGTGGATCAGGCCCAGAACCTCTATGCCCCGGCCTTGCCCGAGGTGTGGAAAGGCATGGAAGTGCGCCGCCTTCCCCGGCGCTACCGCTGCACAGGGCCCGTCATGGCCTTTGCCGAAGACTGGCTGGCTCCGGAAAACTTCCTGCCCGGGGAGCTTCTGGGGCGCTCCGGCGGCGCGTTCCCTTCCGTGCTCACCGCGCAGGACGAGGCCGAAGCCGCGCGCATGGCCGCCGAGGATATCGTGGCCGGTGTGGAGAGCGGCCTGCCCCAGGGCGACAATGCGGTGCTCTATGTGAAATCGGGCGGCCTGCCCGCGCTTCTGGAAAGGGAACTGGCCCGGAAAGGACTCATGACGGTGACGGCTTCCGACAGCGAAGAGAGCAAGCGCCGCTACGACATCACGCTGGATTCCGTGACTCTTTCCACGGTGCACAGCATGAAGGGCATGGATTTTTTCCATGTCGTGCTTCTTCTGCCTCTGTCCTGCTCCGACGGACGGCAGGGCAGTCTTCTCTCCTCAATGGATGAAACCGTGCGCCGGGAAAGCTGGGAAAAGGCCCGGGCGCGGAATCTGCCGAAAAGCTCCCTTCGTTCCGCCGTGTATGTGGGCATGACGCGCGCCCGGGAAAGCCTTACCGTGATCTGGTATGACGACGCCGGGGCAGGGACGGGCGGCCCTGGGCGAGTCGGCCCTGAAAAAGAGGGATAGGGGGAGGGAAAGCGCCCTTCCCGGGCTTTTCCCGTTTTCCCTGAGGGGGAGGCGCGGCGGAAAACCGGCATACCGGGAAGGGCCGCGCCGTGGGGAGGGCTCCCCGGGCAGGCGCGGGAGCCTATGGCCCCCGGACGTGGGGGAGGGGCTATGGCTGGAAAGGGGCCCATGGCCGAGGCCCTGCTTTTGTGCCTGCGCTTTTCCATGGCGGCCTTGCGCTCATTTCCGGTGCGGGCGTTGTGAGGAACGGCGCCCGGGTGCTGAAGCGGGCATGGGGCCCTGCGGGGAAGCCCGGCCCGCGTATTCTTCCTGCAGGGACTTGAGGTAGGCCCAGTGGCCGGAAAAATCCCCCGGCCTTTTCCGCAGTTCGATATCAAGGTTGAACAGGTTGAGCTTCCCCTTCACGGGAACAGGCACACATTCCATTACGGTGCGGAGATGCCAGGCATAGCCGTGCAGCACGGCGCGGATATCTTCAGGCCGTTGCATGCAGGAAGCCGGGATATCGGCGCGCGTCATCATGCGCACGTCAAGCAGCTCGACGACACCGAGCACGACGCCGCCGGGCAGGACAAGGCCGGATTCAAGCGTGTACGGCTGCCTTGAGGCACATATTGCCAGCGGGCCGCGATAGCTGGTTTTCCAGGTCCTGCATTCCACAGTTTTTTCCCCCGAGACGATCAATGAGGCCCAGGGCTGCCTTACGGAGATTGCTTTCATGCGCCGCCTGCCTGTTTGCGGGAAAGCATACTGTCTTTTGAAGGAGAAGGAAACACCCGCGGGCGTGGGGGGGGGTAAAGTTTTAATGCCGCGCCGGCGCTAGGGCCGGAAACACCTGCGGGCGTGGGGCAGGGCGTCCCGGGGCTTCGCCTCGGAAAAGCAGAAATTGTTGTCGTCGGAATAGGTGCAGGCGTATCCGCAGCTTTCCCAAAGCACGACGAAGGCGGGATAGAGATGCTCCCGCCTTTTTTCCTCATCTGTCCCGAACCGGAAATAACGGATGGGGTGCGTCTTCAAAAAATCGAGCATGATCCTGGCCGCCTTTCTGTAGACCGGCATGCCGAGGGTCTTGTTGCGGGCGGGAAGGTATGCCGTTCCCGGAATTTCATGCCCGAATTCATCCCGCGGAGGATAGCGCATATCCGGCACGATCTGGAAGTCGTCCGTCATGCCTGTCCGGTATGAGGGCATGCCCGGAACACGGATTTGTTTTTCAAAGGTCGGCCCGTCGTCCGGCGGCTATTCTCCTGGCGATATGTTGACGGTGAAGTGCGGCGTTTTCCCGGAGGGACGGGCCTCGACGGGGAGGCAGGCAAAGGGGTTTGCGAAGCGTTGCGCGCAGGGGCGGCTGAGCGCGGCAGAAAACAAGCCCGCTGAAGCCTTTCCCCCAGGAAGGGGCGTTGCAGGGCCCTTTTCGCGTGCGCGGCCTTGTGGCACAGGGGGCGCTCAGGCATGGATATTACAGAAACGCCCGCGAACCGGAGAACCCTTCAAGCAACGCTTTAACTTTTCCGGGCCCACGCCTCAAGGCATCTGCGCGGAAAAGCCCCGCCTCAAGCCGCGCCTGCGGGGGAAGAACATTTGAGGGCTCCGGCATTTTTCGAGCCCGCCCTTGCAGGGCCGCGCCGGAGGGGCAGGCGCGCCGACGTGGGAAGGGCGCGATACAAGGCCTGCCCGAAGGCTTTTGATGCCCCGCAGGCGTGGGGAAGGCTGGCCACCATCGACCACACGAAGAAACACCCCCACGGGCGTGGGGAAGACGCTCCGGTAAGATCCTGATCTCTGTAATATTCAGAA
>NZ_DYZA01000204.1 GCF_020741395.1 Mailhella massiliensis
GCTGTTCCAAAGAAAAAGGCGTAGCCCTCGGCATGGGCACCTCCGTTATTTTCGTCACCGTCATGGCCACTCTGTGCACCTGGCTGGTTCAAAAATATATCCTTATTCCCACCGGCCTGGAATATCTCCAGACGCTGGTCTTCATCCTCATTATCGCCTCGCTGGTGCAGTTTGTGGAAATGTTCCTCAAGAAGGCCATTCCTCCGCTCTATGCCTCCCTGGGCATCTTCCTGCCTCTCATCACCACGAATTGCTGCGTTCTCGGAGTCACGCTTCTGGTGCAGAGAGAACAGTATGATCTCATGGACGCGCTCATCTACGCCTTTGCCACGGGTGCAGGCTTCCTGCTTGCCCTGCTGCTCATGGCGGGCGTTCGCGAACGTCTGGAAACCTGCCGCGTTCCCAAGGCCATGGCAGGAACCCCCATCGCGCTCATCATGGCAGGGATCATGTCCCTTTCCTTCATGGCCTTCAAAGGCATGGTCTAGGCGTGTTTTCCGCCAAGGCTCCGCCCCCTTTCCCACCATCGCCAGCATAAGGACGTCGCTATGGTCGTTTCTTCCATAATCACGCTTACCGGGCTCGGCTTTGCAGCCGCCGCCATGCTTTCCGTCGCTTCCCGTGTTTTTGCCGTCCATGAGGATCCCAGGGTGGAAAAAGTCACCGGCACCCTGCCCGGAGCCAACTGCGGGGGCTGCGGCTACGCAGGCTGTGAAGGCTATGCCAACGCCGTGGTCAATGATCCTTCCATCCCCCCCAACCTCTGCGTAGTGGGCGGGGCGAAAGTCGCCTCGGCCATAGGCACGCTCACCGGAAAAATAACCACGGAAGTGGAGCCGCTCTGCGCCTACCGTCGCTGCGACAAGAATGCGGGCCAGGTCGCCCAGCGCTTCGACTACAAAGGTATTCCCTCCTGCGCCGCCGCGGCGGCCCTGCATCACGGCTCGGATCAGTGCGGCTTCTCCTGCCTCGGCTTCGGCGACTGCGTGAAGGTATGCCTCACCGAAGGCCTGCATATTGAAAACTACATTGTCGTCGTCAATGAACAAATGTGTGTAGGCTGCGGCAAGTGCGAAAAGGTCTGCCCGAGAAACGTGCTTCAACTCATTCCCAAAAGAGCTCGCGTGGCTATCACCTGCTCAACCCAGGACAAGCTCAAGGCCGTTATGGACGTGTGCAAGGTCGGCTGCATACACTGCTCAAAATGTGTCAAGACATGCCCGGCTAAGGCTATCAGCATGGAAAACGACCGTATCCAGATCAACTACAAACTTTGCCTGGAATACGGCGACTCCTGCGGTCAGGCCTGCGCCAAAGCCTGCCCGCGCGGTATCCTGCGGCTGCGCCCAGCCGCGCTCTGCGCCTCGGCCTCCGAAGCCGAGCAGCCGAAGGCCGTGTAGATATACCTGCCCGCATCTCTAACGCCGCCCACGAGGTTCCCATGCTCACTCGCCGTTTTCTCCTCAAAGCCATGACTGCGGCCGCCGCCATGGCCGCCCTGCCCCGCCCGGCCCTTGCCCTGGCATCTACCCCTCCCCTTACAGAAACGCGCCTTATGATGGGCACCTTTGTGACCATCAGCATTTCCGGCGTATCGGAAACTCATGCCTCCGAAGCGGCGGGGAAGGCATTCTCCCGCATGGCTTACCTGGAACAAATGCTTACCCGCTTCGACAGCGCCTCTCCCCTGGGGCAGCTCAACGCCGCAGGCGTTCTGCGTGATGCGCCGAAGGAGCTTCTTCTGGTGGCGGACGCGGCTTCGCGCATGCACCGCACAACGCGCGGGGCCTTCGACCCCACCATTCTCTCCCTGCTGGAAATTATGGAACAAAGGGCCGGAGCAGAACTTGACCGTAAAGAGGAAGCCGAGGCTGCCGGACTCATCGGCATGGATCATGTAAGCAGGGAGGGAAACAGCCTTTGTTTCATGAGAAGCGGCATGAAAATGAGCTTGGACGGCATTGCCAAGGGCTATATCGCCGATGAAGGCGCCCGGTCTCTCCGCGCCTCAGGTGTGAAGGACTTTCTCATCAACGCCGGCGGCGATATCGTGGCGCAGGGAAGCAAGGCGGGCGTCCCCTGGCGCGTGGCCGTGGAAAACCCGGAAAAGTACCACGGCAAAAGTGCCTATCTCGCCGTGCGTAACCTGCATAATGAAGCCATGGCGACTTCCGGTACCTATGAAAATATCCTTGATGCGGAAGGAAAGCTCAATCACATTCTGAATCCCTCTACCGGCCGATGCTCTCCCCTGCCGGGTGCAAGCGTCGTCGCTTCCTCCGCCATGGAGGCGGATGCCCTCGCCACCGCGCTCTGTGTACTCTCCCAGCCTGTCGCCTTGGTGGAAAGCCTGCCCCGAACCGCGTGCCTCATTCAGCTGCCGGACGGCAGGCTGAACCGCTCCCGCCTCTGGGGATAGCCGCTCATAAAACGCTTCAAGGCTCCCTGTGCCGCAGGACGGGGAGCTTTTTTATACCTTCAGACTGCCCCGAAACGGTACCGCACCTCTTAGAGGAAGGGGAAGCGAAAAGGTGCTGTTATGGCAAAAAGATAGCCCACATGGCAATAGGCAGGGGACACAATAGGTAAAGGTATCTTTTGCCGCAACAGAGCTCATATTCTCAGCTTCAGCGAGTGTGCCGCCACATTTCCCCATCTTTCCAGACAGGCCGGTGAGGTTCGATGCTATGACTGTTCCAGCCCTGCCGGACAGCGATGCAACTCTGCATAACTTGTGGATTCCCGCGCTTTTTCCAGAATCCAGTCATGGAAAAGCCTCACTTTGGGGCGCAACATTCCCTTATGGGTGGATACCACATAGTAGGTCTGAGGCGCTGGAAATACCAGTTTGAAGGGAACGACCAGCTCCTTTTTTGCAAGGGCTTCCCGGACAAGCCATTCGCGCCCCAGGGCCACTCCAAACCCCTCTCTGGCTGCGATGATCGTCAGCTCCGCCCGGTCGAAGCTGTAACCGGAATGAAGGGGCAGACCGTTGATCCCGGCCCATTTTCCCCAGACTTCCCACCCTGAATAATAGGGGCTGTTTCCCAGATCGGAATATTCATGGATCAGCGTGCAGTGCCGCAGAGCCTCGGGGTTCTCCATCAGGTGGTGCTTCCGGGCATACTCCTGAGAACAAACCGGCATGAGCGTGTCGCTGAGAAGCGGAGTGGCATACAGCCCCGCGGAAATGGACTCGCCGCAGTAAATGGCAACATCCACATTCCGCTCTTTTTTTTCATAGTCGATAAGGTTGTTCTCGCTGCGTATGTGCAGGGATATGTCAGGGTATTCGTTATGGAAGTCCTTCAACCTGGGTAAAAGCCAGCAGCCGGAAATGGACGGCGCACAGGCAATGAACAGATCTCCCTTGGACTCCCCCTCTTTGATGTTTCTTATGGCCTCATAGATCTGACCGAATCCCGCATCCAGGGCATTGTGCAGCACCTGCCCCTCCTGCGTAAGAATAATTTTCCTTGTCATTCTGTGAAAGAGGGGAAATCCGAGTTCCTGTTCAAGACTGTGAATACGGTGGCTGACGGCACTTTGCGTAATACACAGTTCCTCCGCTGCCTTGGTGAAGCTCATATGTTTCACAGCTACGGCAAAAGTATATAAAAAATGAGTAGATACAGAAGCATTGTTATGAAACATGGCACAAATTCCTTTCTTTTTTCTCAACCTGTCGGCCGACTGAAGACCATGCTACCCGTACCGTCATATTCCTTCTTCCATTCCCAAAAGACTGCCTCTCCGACATGCCTTCTGAGGTACAGCGTCGGGCGGCGTTTTTCACAGCCCGCCTATTTCTGCTTTCTTCTCCGTCAAAGCCTGCCCTTAAAATGACATGCCCCGCTGAGGCCGAACCGGCCGCTCTCCCGAAAAGAAGGCGGAACCTTCAAAAAACAAATTTGTCAATTTTTTTCTATGAACACACGCCTCCAGCCCCATCA
>NZ_DYZA01000205.1 GCF_020741395.1 Mailhella massiliensis
AAGCCGAGCGTATTTCAAGAGCAGGGAAACACCGCTTCCCGCTCTCCTTGCGACTTCCGTTTCCCGGCCTGGCGGCATGTGTCCGGCACAGAAGTTCCGAAGCTGCATCCGCATACATGCATGGCACGGAATAAAGGAAACTTTTGCGGAAAAATCCATGCTTGGCACTCCAGAGAAAAAACGCTACGTTCCAGCCCGAGGGCAAACACCGGTTCGTGAGGCCCGGCTCCTTTTCCACTTTTCCGGTGCAGGAGCTCTGCCTACGGGCAAGGATACGTCATGGCCGAAGCTGCAAAGTATAACCGCAGCCGCCCGGGGCCTTTTCAACGATATCCTCCTGTAACCTGCGAGGTTTCTATGAAAATTTTCCATTTCTTCGGTGATTCCGTCACCCTCGGCGTGAACGACGCTCCCGCCGGGGGCTGGGTGGCCAGGCTGGCCGGAAAAGCTGCCGCCGCCGGTCTGCAGGTGCCGCCGGACACTTTTTACAACATGGGGGTTCGCAAAAACTCCAGCGCCATGATTCTGGAACGCTGGAAAAGAGAATTTCAGGCCCGGGCCATGGAGGGCGTACCCTCCTTCCTCATCTTCTGCTTCGGCACGGTGGATATGGCCGCTCCCCAGGGCTCGCCCAATCTGCCTGTGGGAGAATCGGCGGCCAACGCGCGTGAAATTCTGCAGAAGGCAAAAGATTACGGGAGCGTAGTTCTGATCAGCGCGCCCCCTGTAAAGGATGAGGCTCACTGCGCGCGCCTGGAGAGCCTGTGCACGGCCTATGCCGCCATCTGCGCGGCCGTGGACGTACCCTTTATCGACATTTTCCACCCTCTCCTGAACGCGGGCTATGTGCAGGATCTGACCGACGGCGTACACCCCGGACCGGCAGGCAACGAAATGATAGCCGAAGCCCTCATACAGTCCGCCCCTCTGAAGCACTGGTTCAGCGAAAACGAAAAATAATGCTTGACAGAACAGGCTGCGCCCTATAGATTGCACACGTCGAGCGAACGACACGTCACCATCGTCTATCCGGTTAGGACAGAGGCCTCTCAAGCCTCCAAGACGGGTTCAAATCCCGTTGGTGACACCAGAATGTATCTTCCAAAGCCCCATAAGGAATCATAACTCCTTATGGGGCTTTACTTTTATCCTGTCTCGCCGTTTTACGTCCTCACATGATGCCCCTATCCCCAGACTCGGGAAAGGCAGCATTTTTCAGGCCGCAGAGCTCCCGGTACCCTTGCAGGAAACTCTACCGGGAACTCCGCGGCACTTGCGGACACGGCCCCTGGAAACTGCATCGGCGGGCCAAAAGGGGCCCATAAAATCCGACGAAGAAGGGCTGAACTTTCAGGATGGGAAATATCGGCGCTTCTCCTACTGCTTCACCGGAAAACAAAAGGGCTTTCCCCGCCTGTGTCTTTCCGCGGAATCCCATCTTTGTTGACCGATATCTTCAGGCCATGCGGTATCCTTATTAAAGGGAGTATCGCGTCCCTGCCTCTTCCTTTTATCCCTGTTGAAACGAGACCTTCCCCGCCTGAATCCGGGCTGTTTGCCTGTCCTGCGGAAAAAACCGGGCCTGACGCCCGAAAAAATATGCTGATTCTGAACTGTTTCCGGCCAGGCAGCACAACATTCCTTACTTCTCGAAAAGGGTAGGAATACCGCTCCGGCTTTCTGAAGGAACAAGGAAAGAAACTCCCGGAAAATCCCCGAAAGGGAGAACATGCCGGAACCGCCGAGCGGGAAAGTCCCCCCTTCCCTTCCGCTCAGGCTGCGCATCCAGGGGCAAGTCGGGAGTCACGTTTCCCGAACGGCCTGCCTTTTCTTACGGGACAATCCCGGATATCTGTCACCGGCAGGCATGTGTCAAAGATATGCACGGCCATGCGCCTTTCCCCTCAACGGATCTTTCCTGGGCAAAAGCGCATAAAAAACGGCACAGCCCGAAAGCCATGCCGCTTCTTTACGGAGAATTTTGCCTGGCCCCGGGCCGCGGCAGAAAAATTCCCGCTTAGAACGGAATATCGTCCATGGTACTCGCTTCCGAAGGAAAGGCGGGGCCCAGATCTTCATAGTTGCTTTCCTGTCTGGGAGCCTGGCTGCGCTGCCCCTTGTCGGAAGCGCGGTAGGTATTCTCCTGGCGGGCCTGCCTGGGCGGACGGAAATTACCGTATTCTTCCCCCTCACCGGGAGCGGAAGCACTGCGACGATCCAAAAACTGCACGCGGTCGGCACGGATTTCCGTGGTGTAGCGGTCCTGACCGTTCTGATCCTGCCATTTACGGGTGGTAAGCTTGCCTTCCACATAGACAAGGCTGCCCTTGCGCAGGTACTGATTGCAGTTTTCCGCTGCACGCTGGAACACCACGATACGGTGCCATTCCGTGCGTTCCATACGATTGCCGTCTTTATCGGTATACGACTCATCCGTGGCGACGCGCAGGGTAGTCACAGGGGAACCGCTCTGGGTATAGCGCATTTCAGGGTCGGCTCCAAGGCGGCCGATGATCATGACTTTATTCAGCATGGAAACGAATCCTTCTTCTTCCAAAGGGTGAACAGGGGAGGCACTATCGCTCTCTTACGAGGTCAACATAGACCGAATACCCATGGAACACAAGAAAAACCTGCCTGCGGCCTTCCGTATCGGGGGCAGGGGATGCCGCCCTCATCCTTTACGGAAAGGGATTCACCTGTGCACGGAAACGTCGGGAGGAACATACTCCGCGCATCCCGTCGGACAGGCTCTTTACATAATTGTCACACTTTTTAAAGAAAAAAGGGTGGAAAAACATGCCGGACACACAAATTCCCCCATACCGGGACTTGACGAGTACGCCGTACAATGCCAGAGTTTTCCGAAAGTGTATCTTGCCGCAGGGGCAGCTCTGCGGAAACGAAGGCTCCCGACCACAAGGCCGGTCCCTATACACGCAATCTCGTGTACGCTGTCAGGAGATGTGTACCATGGAAAAAAAGAATCTGGATTGGGCAAATCTGAGCTTTAGCTACATGAAGACCGACAAGCGCTTCGTGTCCAACTACAAGAACGGAGCCTGGGACGACGGTCTGCTTACCGATGACGACAAGGTAGTCATTACCGAATGTGCCGGTGTGCTCCAGTATTCCCAGTCCTGTTTTGAAGGCCTGAAGGCCTATACCACCGAAGACGGCCATGTGGTCTGCTTCCGACCCGACCTCAACGGCCAACGCATGGAAGATTCCTGCCGCCGTCTGGAAATGCCGGTGTACCCCACCGAACGCTTTGTTGACGCCGTGGTGGAAACCGTGAAGGCCAACCTTGCCTGGGTGCCTCCCTACGGTTCCGGCGCGACTTTGTATATCCGTCCCTATATGTTCGCCAGCTCCGCCGTCATCGGCGTAAAACCCGCTGAAGAATATCAGTTCCGTATTCTCGTCACGCCCGTCGGTCCTTACTTCAAGGGCGGCGCCAAGCCCATCGTCATCCGCGTGAGCGATTTCGACCGTGCCGCACCCCACGGTACCGGCCACATCAAGGCCGGTCTCAACTATGCCATGAGCCTGCACGCCATCATGGACGCCCACCGTCAGGGCTATGCGGAAAACATGTATCTCGACCCGGCTACCCGTACCAAGGTAGAGGAAACCGGCGGCGCAAACTTCATCTTCATCACGAAGGACGGCAAGCTCGTCACGCCCAAGAGCGAAAGCATCCTTCCTTCCATCACTCGCCGCTCCCTCCTCTATGTGGCCCAGCATTACCTCGGCATGGAGGTGGAAGAGCGCGAGGTACCCCTCGCCGAAGTACCCTCCTTCGCGGAAGTGGGCCTCTGCGGCACGGCCGCCGTCATCTCGCCTGTAGGCAAGATTGTGGATCACGATAAGGAAATCCTCGTCCCCTCCGGCATGGGCAATATGGGCCCCGTACTCAGCAAGCTGTATGACACTCTCACCGGCATACAGATGGGCCGCATCGAAGCGCCTGAAGGCTGGATCAAGCGCATCGCCTAAGAGAGGCTTGGAAAGCATCCCGGCAGCTCTATGCCGAAGCCTGCCACGACAGATAAAGTAAAAAAGCCCTCCTGCGTAAACAGGGAATTGCTATGCTCCCCATCAGGTTACAAAGTTCAGCCTGGTGGGGCTTTCTTACTTTGTCCACCTGATGGGGAGCATACCAGGGGAGCATATCAGGGGCTTTTCTGCCCGACAGGAAATCCCCAGCCCGGAAAAAAACAGGGCCCCGCCAGGCAGCAGCTGCACGTTCTCCGGCTCCGAGAAAACGACCCAAAGGGACGCATACGCCTTGCCGCAGATTCCGAAACAAAAAATACGCAAGAGGCCCCGGCTCGGAAACAGACCTCCCGGGATGCAGACAGAGAGGTCTTCGTGCCTCACCTCTCACTCTTTTTCTGAACAGGGAACCGCGCTAAAACTCGCAGAAAAATTCCAGGCTTTCCCCGGCAGGGCCGGTGCAGAAGCCGTTGCGCATACGGAATGAGCCGGGCTGCCTTTCCCCTCCACAGGTCTCTTCTCCGGCCAGAACATCTTCTGCCGGGCGGGAAAGGATGCATCCCCAGGCAACGCAGCGCTCCAGCATGGCGTCCACATCTTCGGGGCGCTCCACAGCCAGAGCGATATGGGCGAACACGCCTGTACCCGCGCCCTCGGCGCCGAAGACGATTTCAAGGATGCTGTTGCCGAAATCCAGCATGGTAATATGCCGCGGCCCCCTGGCCCAGGTTCTGATCAGGGGCAGACCTATCAAGTCCTTGTAAAACGCCGTCGTCCGCTCATACACTTCCCTATCCTGAATGGCCATGGCTACATGATGCAGCCCTTTGCACACGTTCATACCGACCTCCTGCGTTTCCCGCACCTCAACGCCTCCGGGAAGGGATGCGCCGGACAGACCGGCAGCCGCCTCCCGATGCCTCTCAAAAAACTTAAGCCGTGATTTCTCACCGTATAACGGAACGGAAAGAATGGAGCTCATAAAATTCATCCACGTAAGGAAACAATTCCTTCATGATCTCCACACGACGCGGCAGATACGCGCTGTAGCTCTGACGGGTAATGATTTCCGCTACAGGGTCGGCCAGAAGACGGCTCTTCTTTTCCAGCTCAAAGGCCTTCTCCAACGTGGCGGCGGAACGGGCACTGTTCTCCATTTCGTGCCAGTCGCTT
>NZ_DYZA01000206.1 GCF_020741395.1 Mailhella massiliensis
CACTACATTTGCGATGAAGAGTCCGACTGGTACCCCGACCTGGAGGACATGGAGAGCAAGATCACCGAAAGGACGAAGGCGCTCGTCATCATCAATCCCAACAACCCCACGGGTGCGCTCTATCCCGTGGAGGTGCTGGAGCGCATCGCGGACATAGCCAGGCGGCATGAGCTCATCATTTTCTCCGACGAGATCTACGACCGCCTGGTCATGGACGGGGAAAAGCATGTTTCCATCGCCTCCCTGGCCCCCGATCTCTTCTGCGTGACCTTCAGCGGCCTTTCCAAGTCGCACATGGTCTGCGGCTTCCGCGTGGGCTGGATGATCCTGAGCGGCAACAAGAGCGTGGCCGCAGACTACATCGCGGGCATCAACATGCTCTCCAACATGCGCCTCTGCTCCAACGTGCCGGGCCAGGCCATCATCCAGACGGCCCTCGGCGGCTACCAGAGCGTGAACGAATACATCGTGCCCGGCGGCCGCATCTACGAGCAGCGCAACTTCATCTACGAGGCCCTGAACAGCATCCCCGGCGTTTCCGCCACGAGGCCCAAGGCGGCCTTCTACATCTTCCCGAAGATAGACACGGAGCGCTACCACATCACCGACGACACGCAGTTCGCCCTGGACTGCCTGCGCGAGACGCGCATCCTCTTCGTGCCCGGCTCCGGCTTCAACTGGAAAAAGCCCGACCACTTCCGCATCGTCTACCTGCCGCGCATCTCCATCCTGGCCGAGGCCGTGGAAAAGCTGGAGCATTTCCTGCGCCACTACAGGCAGTAGCGCCTGCCGCAGCCCGAGGGCCGGCGCACGGGCCCGGAAAAGAAGCAAAACGCCGGGGGAGCGTTCTCCCCCGGCGTTTCGTGCGCCCGGCTAGCCCTTGTTTTCTTCTGCGGCGGCGAGCCATTCCCGCGCCTCTTCCGGCGTGGGGACGCGCCCGGAACAGCGCAGCACGCCGTCCACCGACACGGCGGGAGTGGAAAGCACGCCCGCAAGCATCATTTCCCTGAAATCGAAGATGTTTTCCACCGTGGCGCTGCAGGCGCAGTCCGCCACGGCCTGACGCATGATCTCTTCCGTCTGCGTGCAGCGCACGCAGTTGCGGCCGAACACCCTGATAATCATCGTAACCTCGAATGGTTGGAGTTGCTGCAAAAGCAAGGCCCTTTCAGAGCAGCGTACCCTGAAGCGCGTTGAGAATCCAGCCCGTCAGGGTGAACATCAGCCAGAGCCAGCCGAGGAAAAGGGCCATGAGTTTCGCCGTCATGACCTGCCTGAGCAGGATGAGCTCGGGGATGCTGGCCGCCACGGCGCTCAGGCAGAAGGCCATGGCCGTGCCCGCGCTCATGCCCCCGGCAAGCAGGCCCTCCATCACGGGCACGATGCCCGTGACGTTGGTGTAGAGCGGGATGCCCAGAAGGACGGCGGCGGGCACCGTCCACCATTCCCCGGCGCCGAGGTGTTCGGCAAACCAGCCTGCGGGCACGAAGCCGTGCAGCAGCGCGCCCGCGCCCACGCCCGCGAGCACCCACTTCCACACGCGGCGGAAAATGGCCTGCGTCTCCCTCCGGGCAAAGTCGTGCCGCATGCGGAAACTGAGCCGCGCGCGCCCTCCGGCAAGGCTCAGGGGGCGCAGCGGGTTCTTCATGGCCTCCTGCACAAAGGGCTGAAGGTAGCGCCCGGCCCCGACGGCGTCCATGAACATGCCGCCGAGCATGCCCGCCGCAAGGCCCGCCGCCCCATAGGCCAGCGTGAATTTCCAGCCGAGCAGCCCCCACAGGAGCACCACCGCGATTTCGTTGATGACGGGCGAGGTGATGAGAAAGGCCATGGTGATCCCGAGGGGGATGCCCGCCATGGTGAAGCCGAGAAAAAGCGGCACGCCGGAGCAGGAGCAGAAGGGGGTGACTGCACCGAAAAGCGCGGCCAGCGCGTAGCCGAGGCAGCGTTTCCTGCCCGAGAGGAAATCCCGCACCCGCTCCGCATCCAGCCCTGCGCGCAGCCACGAAATGACGTAGATGAGCGCGACGAGAAGCATCAGTATCTTTGCCGTGTCGTAGAGGAAGAATTCCAGGGCCGAGGAAAAGCGCGTCCCTTGTTCCAGGCCGAGGATATCGAAGGTGAGAGCCGAGGCCGCATCCTCCAGGCGGGTGTAGACCGTAAACCAGAGCGCGGCGAGAAGGGCGGCAACGGCGGCATGGCGCGCTGCCCATATCTTTCCGCCGCCATTGCCTGGGGACGGGCGGCCGGATTCCGGGGAAAGAGGCATGGGATATCTCCTTCTAAGATTTGTTGAAATATTGAAATATCATCCAGAAAAACAAAGTTCCTGCATCGTATCCCGGCCCGCGCAGGCTTTCCGGCCGCGCGTAGGCATGCTCCGGGGCCTTTGGCCGGGCCTTTCCCGCGCGCCGCTCAGGGCTTCGGTTCTTCGCCCGCCCCGCCTTCTCCCACGGGCGGCAGGAAGCGCTGATCCACACCGCTTTCCCTGCGGAAGGCGCGGCAGCATTCCGGGTTCTGGGAGCAGCACTCGGCCGTGAGGTAGGCTATGATATCGAGCATGAGGGGGATGGAGGCCTTGTAGCGCAGAAAGCGCCCCTCCCTTTCCACGCCCACCAGCCCGCTCTGCACGAGGGCCTTGAGGTGAAAGGAAAGGTTGGTGGCGGGCAGGTCGAGCAGCTTTGCGATATCCCCGGCCACCAGCCCGCCCGGTGCGTTTCTGACGAGCAGGCGGAACACGTCGAGCCTGACGTCGGAGGAGAGGGCCTCAAAAATTCGGCTGGCTTGTTTGTTTTCCATGGGTTCGATAGTTCAACAAATATTGAACTCTGTCAACAGGCGGCCGTCTCTTTTTTTGCCTCCACAGGGCGCAGGAAAAGGGGGCGCGGTAAGAAGATGCCTTCACAGGAGGGGGTAGGGGAGCCTTCCGAGCCGGAAAACGCCGAGCATAACCTCGCTGCTTGCAAAGGAGCCTTCCGGGGCGGCATGAGGGGGCGCCGGGCCTGAGCGCGGGGGAAGAGGCGGAGGGGTCGATCCACGGGGAGCGGACGTCCCGGGCGGGGGTCAGGCTGCGGGAGACGGCGGCGCCGACGGGGATGCCTGCGGGGCGGGGCTGTCAACGTCAGTGTGGGGGCCCGGATGGGGGGAGGAACCCGCGTGCCGGGCGGGAGGCTGGCCGGGGGGAAGGGAGCACGGGGCGGCGTCTCCCCTCACGGGGGAACTTTGCTGCGGGACCTGAGCTCCGGGGCTACGAGCTGCCCTTTGCCGTCTGGATGATTTTTTCGGCCATGAAGATGATTTCGCTCAGCGCGGAGTCCGTGTGCCCGTGCCGTTGCACGAAGGAGCGGAAGGAAGTGTCGTCGCCGGTCAAAAACAGTTCCGCGACAGGGCAGCCCAGGATGAGGGCCATTTTTTCCAGGGTCTGGAAACGGGGCGCCGCGAGGCCGCGTTCTATGCGCGAAAGCGAGTCGGGCCCGATGCCCAGCTTTTCGGCGAACTGAGCCTGGTTCAGCCCGAGGTGCTTTCTTTTGGCCGTGATATTGGCGCCCACGATCACGGCGAGAGGCTGCTTTTTCCTGTTCGACACGTTTTCACTCCTTGGGGAAGAAAAACGTACGTTTTTTCGCCGGATTCCAAAACAGCTTTTTATACAACTCTTGACTTTAAACCAATATTGACGGAAATTCTTTTTAAGCTGCGCACAGCTTTCCGCCGCCGCGCAGGCCGCGGGGCGAAGGGGCAGATACTTCGCTGTGATGCCTGAAGCCGCTTCCTGTTGTAGGGAGCGGGGGGGAGCTGCCATAGCCCGGCGAGTCTTGTGCTCCCGGGTCTTCGGGGAAGCTCCCGATCATGATAACTTGTTCTTTCCCTTATATCAAAGCCTGCCGAGCAAGTTTTTTCCCTTCGCCCCGTCTTTTTTTCAGCGTTTTTTTCGCCGGTGAGCGGGTGCGGCAATGGTGCCGCCGCAAAGTCCGCCGCATGCCCGGGGAAAAGGGTGCTTTTTTTCCGTAACACCGCGTGTTCTGCCTGCCTTTCTCCTGTATATCATTTTTTACCCCATGAAAGAGGGATGAGGAAAAAGTTTTTTTCTTCCTTTTTTTCATGTTCGGGGATGATGCGTCCCGCCTTCCGGGCAGTCGGCGCTTCTTTAAAAAATTTTTTTTCCCCATACTCATGCGCATGACGGCAGCAGCCCCGGGGCGTTTATTTTTTGTACCGTTACGGAAAAAACTTCAAGGACGTATGAATAAGAGAAAAGCCGCTCCGCCTTCTGTAAGAAGCGCCGCGAGCCGCTTTCACAGAACAGCGGAAAAAAGGTGCGTAAATATGCATGGCCCGGCGCAGTTCTTTCTCCGGTGAACTATCGTGCCCGGAGATTGTCATTTTAAGGAAAATTCATTAATAATCCATGGGAAGAGAGAACAACATCGTTCCGTATTGAGCGCTTCGGGTGACGGCATGATACATTT
>NZ_DYZA01000207.1 GCF_020741395.1 Mailhella massiliensis
AAAAGGATATTTTTTCGTTATGAAAATACGGCGCGCATTTTTTCGAACAGCGCCGCAGCGAGAGCGGCGTGATCTGCCTCATTGAGATGCATGCCGTCTTCCCCGTGGGCTTCGCCGAAGGGGCTTCCGCCTACGGCATGGGCGGCGTCGAGAAAGGCCGCTCCTTTATCTTCGGCCACCTGCCGGTAGAGGGCGGCGAGAGCGCGGGATTTTTCCGGCGCGCCTTTGTAGCGTTCTCCGGCAAGGCGCATCTTGCGCTCGCCGATATACGGGGGTGAAACCAGGATGAGGGCAGGGTGAGGGTAGTCCAGGACGCCTTCCCAGGGAAAGGAAAGCACCATGTCTGCAAGTTCTCCCATGCCTTCGGCAATGCTTTCCGCCGAACGATTGAGGGCTGATTTCATGTCGTTGCTGCCCAGCATGATGACGACGGCGTCGAGAGGAAGATGCGAGAGCAGGCAGGCGGGAAGATAGTCCTTTGCACAGAGGCCAGCACCCGGCACAGCAAGGCCGCTTCCCACCGTGAAGTGGTCGCGCAGGGTGCGCCCCCCGAGGCCTTCCTCCACTACTTCCCAGTCGGGGCCGAGCATGTCGGAGAGCCTCCCCGTCCAGCGCAGCGCGCGGGGGTAGCGGAGCGCAGGGCCTTCCAGGGTGGCCTGCCAGCCGTAGGTGTTGGAATCGCCGAAACAGAGCAGACGTTTTGCGGCCATGAAAAACTCCTTGAACATCCGGGGGGAAAGAAAGATATCTTCACGCCGTTCTTGCCGGGGCGTGTGTGCGGCCCCGCGGCCCGCGGGGCTTTTGGGGAGCGTAGCATCGAGGAAGGCTAAAAGACAAGCCGTAGAAAAAACATGTAGCAGAAAGTGCCGCCCGCTATGGAGAGGGCCATGTTGTGCTTCCATGCCTGAAGAAGGATGGTGAGGGCCGCGGCCAGCGCTTCGGGCAGGCCGGAGCTTTCCGCTGTAAGAGGCCCGTTGCGGAAGCAGTACACCACGAGCATGCCCCATATGGCAGGGGGCAGCACTGTGCCGAGGTAGGCGACGATATCCGGCGTCTTTCTTCGGAAAACCAGGAAGGGAGCCCAGCGTGTGATCTGTGTGGCCAGGGCGGCAAGGGCTATCATGAGGGTGATCTGAAGGGTGCTCATGCCTGCCCTCCCGCCGGGAAAGAGAGCTTTTTGCGGAAAAGCAGAAGAAAAACGACGATGAGGGCCATGGAGGGCAGGAGGAAGTATTCCTCCCCGAAGACAAGCAGGCAGAGAAGGGTGAGCCCGATCCCGGCAAGGAAAGGGGCATGGCGCGTTTCCCTCTGCCAGCTTCCCGTGAATATGGCGAGGAAGAGGGCGGGGAGTACGAATTCCATGCCTTCGGTGCTGAAGGGCAGGGCGCTGCCGAAATACGCGCCTATGGCGGTGGAGAATACCCAGTAGCACTGGTTGAACAGGGTGACGAAGAAGAAGTACCGGTGCCTGTCCACCCCCTGGGGCAGGGGTTCGGAAGCGAGGATGGAAAAGGTCTCGTCGATGAGAGCGTAAATAAGGTACGGCCGGAAGGCCTTCGTGTCACGGTAGCTTTCCAGCATGGCGATGCCGTAGAAAAGGTGCCTCGCGTTGACCACGAGCCCCACGGTGAAGGCCGTGAACGGGGCGAAGGGGCCGGTAAGCATGCTGGCCATGATGAATTCCAGGGAGCCTGCAAGGATCACCGCGGCCATGAGGACGGGCACGATGGGCGCAAAGCCCAGGGAATGCATGTAGAGTCCGTAGGAAAAGCCGCAGAAGCCGAAGCCCACGAGTATAGGCAGTGTGGAGCGGAAGGCGGCCGCAGCCGCAAGCGCCGTGCTTCTTGTCCGGCAAGAGGGGAAAAACGCCATGAGACCTCCTGAACGAATTTTTTTGTGTAGCACCCCGCAGCAAGCCCTGCAAGAGGCGTGAAAGCTCCGCTACTGGGGATGAGCCGGGCATATTTTTCTTGCAAGGGGGTATGCCTCGGGGTATAGCTGAAGGAAATCATGTCAGGGGAAACCATGTTCGCAATCAGGGATACGGGGCGGATAGAGTCCGTTTCTTCCGTGGAAGTCTTCTTCCGCGGCGCTACCTGACGCCCGGGTTCGGCGGAACTGGAAGTTCCCTGGACTCTCTTCGGGCGTGCATGATTTTTCCCGCCTGAATCAAGGCTCTTCCTTCCGCTGCCGTGCAGGGTACACGGATTCCGCCGCACCTTGTTGCGGCATGGCAGTTGTGAGACATTCTTCCGGAGGAGCCTTTCCATGAACGGCAAGAACCCCTTTGCCAGTACGGCCGGCATCATCTTTGTCGGCGCAGTCATCGGCGTGGCAGCCATTTTGCTGCAGAAATTCGGCAATCCCGCCAACATGGGCATCTGCGTGGCCTGCTTTGAGCGCGATATCGCGGGCGGCCTCGGCCTGCACCGCGCGGCCATAGTGCAGTATATCCGCCCTGAAATCATCGGTTTCGTGCTCGGTTCCCTGGGCATGGCCCTGGTCGCCGGGGAATTCCGTCCCCGCGGCGGTTCCTCGCCCCTGGTGCGCTTCGTGCTCGGCATGATTGCGGCCGTGGGCGCCCTGGTCTTCCTCGGCTGCCCGTGGCGTACCATACTCCGCCTTGCCGGCGGCGACGGCAACGCCCTTTTCGGCCTTGCCGGGCTCGTGTGCGGTATCGCGGGGGGCACCTTCTTCTTCAAGCGCGGCTATTCCCTGGGCAGCAGCGTCAGGCAGAACGCGGCCGCAGGCTGGCTCTTCCCTCTGATCATGGTCGGCCTTCTGGGCCTTTATCTCGCCTTCCCACAGGTGAGCGGCCAGGCCCAGAGCGGGCCTCTCTTCTATTCCCAGAGCGGCCCGGGCTCAGCCCACGCCCCCTTCCTGCTCTCTTTCGGCGTGGCCCTCGTCATAGGCGCGCTGGCACAGCGCAGCCGCTTCTGCACCATGGGCGCTTTCCGCGACCTCATCCTCTTCCGCTATGCCCACCTCTTCCTCGGGGTGGCGGCCATGTTCGTGGCGGCCATAGTCGCCAACATGCTCACCGGCGGCTTCCATGCCGGTTTTGAAGGCCAGCCCGTGGCCCATACCGACGGCCTCTGGAACTTCCTCGGCATGGTGACTGCCGGGCTCGCTTTCGCCCTGGCCGGCGGCTGCCCCGGCAGGCAGCTTTTCATGGCCGGTGAAGGCGACAGCGACGCGGCCATTTTCGCCCTCGGCATGCTGGCGGGTGCAGCCATGGCACACAACCTCGGCACGGCCAGCTCCGCCGCGGGCATCGGCGCCTACGGCGTGCACGGCACACTCATCGGCCTTGCCCTGTGCCTGTTCATCGGTTTCGCTTTTTCCAAGAAGGTCTGATTCCCAAGGAGACTGCTATGCTTATTGATACGCGCGGGCTTTCCTGCCCCCAGCCTGTACTTATGGTTTACCCCCATCTTTCCGGCGCTGATCCCATCGACGTGCTTGTGGACAACACCACCAGCCAGGAAAACGTAAGCCGTGCGGCGGCCAAGAACGGCTGGAAGGTAGAGGCCAGGGAAGAAGGCGACGGCATCGTTCGCCTGGAGCTTCGTAAATAATGCTCAAGAGTATCACCGGCTGGTGGAAACGGCGTGGCGGCAAGACCGTCCCGGAAGGCCATGGCGTGGAAAAGGGCTTTCTGGTCTTCCAGCATACCGGAGAAGTCATACAGGCGGAACGCTGTCTTCAGGCGGCCGGTTTTCCGGTGGAGGTCAAGGGGCCTCCGCCGGAACTTCGCACCGGGTGCGATATGGTGGTGGCCTTTCCCCTGCTCATGGAATCGGCCGTGAGGCGCGTCCTTGAGGGGGAAAGGCTCAACCCCATGGCCGTAGTTCCCGTGAGCGGCCCGCTTCTGGAGCCCGTTTCCCTTTTCCGCGTCAAGGATTACGGCGAGTGGTTCATGGTGCAGGCCGCCAATGTGAAAATCACCGTGGAGCGCTCTTCCGGGCGCATCGTCAATGTTTCCGGCGGGGGCTGCCCGGACGTGCCCTATCTGGCCTCGCTCCTGGTGGGGCAGCAGATATGCGGGGCCGAGGAGCCGCGGGTGCAGGGCCATACCCTCTGCTCCTATGCCCTGCAGAAGGCCTTTCTGGAAGCGCGCCGCCTGTGGAACACCGAGGGAGGAGCATCATGCGCTGGCTGATATGCGGCACCGTGCCGGACGATACCTTCCCCCTGTGCATGGGAACGTGGAAGGTGGAAGGGGACAGGCTTGTGCCTGTGGATGTGAAGGCCTGCGACGGAGAGGCTCCCGTGCCCTCCGTGCCCGTGGAGCGGGGTACCCCCGCCCTTGCGGCGGCGGCGACCCTGGCCCTGGAAGCACTGGGAGGGGAGGCTCCGGCCGTGCTCCTTGCCGGGGACTGCGGCTCCTCCCGGGGGAGCGAACGGCTTTACGCTTTTCTTGCGTCCTGGCTGGAAAGTCCTGCATCGGAAGGCCTCGGCGGCCTGACCTTCCATTACCTCTTCCCCAGCGTGGACGGGCATAACCGCGTGCTCATGGCGCTGGAGGCGCGCAAGGGGCCCATGCCCGGGCTTATTGCGGACGCGGGCTTCATGTATGCCGCAAAAATGAGCGGCTACGCCTCGCGCTACGACGTGTTCACTCCCGATGCCGGGGAGCTGGCCTTCCTGGCGGACGAAAAGGCGCCGCACCCCTTTTATACCCGGGGTTTTCTTCTGGCCGGGGACAGGGATGTACCGGAACTGGCTCGTCTTGCCTGGGATCACGGCGACAGCGCGCGCCTTCTGCTCGTCAAGGGCGCCGTGGACATGGTGGCGGAAGAAGGCCGTATCCTGGGCCGTGTGGAAAAGCCCTGCCTGCCTTTCATGGAGCCGGTGGGGGGCACTGGCGACCTGGTCACGGGCCTGCTCACGGCCTTCGCCGCGGCGGGCGTCCCCCTTGCCGAAGCCTGCCTTCTGGCCGCAAAAAGCGCGAGGCGCACGGGAGAGCTCACGAACCCGACGCCCGCGACGAGCATTGCCTCCTTCATGCGCCATGTCGGCAAAGGGCTGGAAAAACCCTCCGTACAGGGAACGCCTGTACGTTGAGGCTTTTTCCTTTTACCATGGGCCGTGCTTCCGGAACGGACGCTCAGACCATGCCCGGGCAGAAGGGGATAGGCCCGAGGCTTTTCATTGCAAAATTCTTGGCTGCAAAGGAGATCCCATGGCGACATACTGCCTGATGGACAAGACGAAAGGGGCCGGCTGAGCGGCCAAGGCTTCTCCGGCGTTGCTGGAGCAGATACTTGCCGATATCACGCCGCCGCCCGACAGGGAAGGCCGCATCCTGCACGGCTTTTCCAACAATGAGGACGCCGTACTCATCAAGGCCCCGCCCGCAGGTCTTGCCCTGGTGCAGACCGTGGATATTTTAGGCCCCATAGGCAACGACGCGCGCCTTTTCGGGCAGACGGCCGCGGCCAACGCCCTTTCCGACGTGTATGCCATGGGCGGCCGGCCCTGGTCGGTCATGAACATCGCGGCGTTCCCGTCGCCTTCGGCGGAATCGGACACTCCTATATCCGTGCTGGCGGATATTCTTTCCGGCGCCATGGAAAAGGTGGCCGAGGCCGGGGCCGTGCTGGCGGGCGGGCATACGCTGGATGACGAATGGATCAAGTTCGGCCTGTCAGTCACGGGTGTGATCGACCCTGAGCGCGCCGCGAAGAACGACGCTTTGCAGGTCGGCGATGCGCTTATCCTCACCAAGCCCCTGGGGACCGGGGTGCTGGCCACGGCTATCAAGGCCAAATGGCCGGGGGGAGACGAGGCCGAACGCGAGATGTACCGCTGGACCACGAGGCTGAACGCCCACGGCGCGGAAGTGATCCGGGCCATGGGCCTGAAGGCCGCCACGGATATCACGGGCTTCGGCCTGGGCGGGCATGTGCTGGAAATGGCCCGGGGATCCCGGGTATGCGTGGAGCTTGAAACGAGCCTCCTGCCCTTCATGCCGCAGGTGGAGGAATTTGCTTCCTGCGGGCTTATCCCTGCGGGAACCTACCGCAACCGCGACTACTGCGCCTGCCGCACCATTGTGGCCGAAAGCGCGGATGAACTCAGGGCCACGCTGGCCTTTGACGCACAGACCTCGGGAGGGCTTCTTCTGGCCGTGCCCGAGGCGCGGCGTGAGGAAGCCTGCGAGCGTCTTACCGCACTGGGAGAACCGGCTTTCTTTGTGGGCCGGGTGCTGCCTTTGCGGGGAGGGAAATCAAGGCTCATCCTGGCGTGAAGGAAAAAACTGCAAGAAACGGCTCCCCGCCCGTGCGGGGGGCCGTTTTCGCGTCCGGGCGAAAAAAGAGAGCGGACAGGGTGAGTTTTTTGTTGGGATGAGCCGGGCAAAGACGAAGACGGGAAAGGCGCGGTACGGCGCTTCCGGCATGACGCTTTCCGGTCTTCCCGGCGGGCCTCCCCCCCCCGGGGAAGGGCAAACGGGCCGTGAACGCATGCCGGAGGGGGCAGCTTCAGCGCATGTCCCGCTTTCCGGCTTTCAGAAGGGAAAGGGCGTGTTCAAAATCTTCGGGGGTATTCATGTTGAGAAAAGCCGGGCTGTCTGGCCGGGGCACAAGGCAGTTCCCCCCGGCTGGAATGGCCGACCATACGCCCCAGCGTTCGTGGGCCAGGGCGTCTTCCAGAAAGGGGAGGCTTTCTTTTTCATAGATACCGATGAGCGAATCCAGAAATCCGTCACTGTCGATGAAGGTGGTACGCAGAAGAGGGACGGGGCCGGAGGGGGCCTCAAGGCGGCTTTGCCTGGCACGGATAAGCAGAGAGAGAATATCCGCCGTCATGAGGGGAAGGTCGCAGGGTATGGCGAATACCGGCTCCCCCGTGCGCTTGAGTGCCGCCACCAGGCCGCGCAAGGGAGAGGGGGGGCCGGAAGACTCGTCGGGAATGAGCAGGGAGGCAGCTCCGTGCAATTCCTCCACCTGATCGGGACGGCAGGAAAGGGCGACGCGGCTGATGCCCGGCAGAGAGGCGAGGAGCGCACAGCTCCATGCCAGCATGTTTCCCGCGCCGTGAAGCACGACGTGGGATTTGTCGCTTCCGAAGCGGGAGGAGCGGCCTCCCGCAAGCACAAGGCCTGTCATTTCACACCCCACGGGAACTGTTTTTTTCATAAGGAGACGCCTTTCCCGCTTCAGGCAGGGTGCGTTCCTCGCTCGGCCGCTCTGTGAAGGCGTGCTACTTGCCGAAGCTGCACTTGGGGAAGGTGCATACGGAGCAGGTCAGGCAGTATCCGCCTTCGCCGAGCCGTGCAATTTCGCCGCGGGTGATGCGGCGGCCCGCCAGAAGCCGGGGCAGGAGCAGGTCGAACACCGTGTTCTTGAAAAAGAGCGCACAGGCCGGGACGCCCATGACCTGCACGTCGCCGGAAGCGGTGGGGATGCGGCCCACCATGGCCATGGCCCCGGGCAGTACCGGCATGCCGTAGAGCATATCCGTAAGGCCGGCGTCCAGAAGGCCGGGCCGGGTGACGTCGCCCGGATCTACCGACATGCCGCCCGTAGTCACGAGAAGGTCCACGCCGCTTTCCAGCATGGTTCTCACTTCCGAGGCGATTTTTACCCTGTCGTCGGGCACTATGGCGGTGCGCAGAACATCGCAGCCGTACTGCCTGGCCTTTTCGCTCATGACGGGAATGAATTTGTCCTCAATAAGTCCGTTGAACACTTCCGTGCCCGTGACCAGTATGCCCATGCGTGCGCGGCGCAGGGGCGTGACGGTAAAGAGCGGCTCTTCTCCGAGCACGGAAAGGGCCTGGCCCATGTGCTCCCGGCTGAGGAAAAGGGGAATGGCCCTTGTCCCGGCAATTTTCTTGCCTTCCTGAACCAGCGTGGCATCCTGCCGGGAAGCGCACATTACCTCGGGCACGAGGTTGAAGCGTTCCAGCTTTTTTACATTCACGGAAAGGAGGCCGGAACAATCGGCCACGAAATCAATTTTCCCCTCGCGGGGAGGCAAGCTGTAGCGCACACCCGGCCCGGCCATGCGTCGGGCAAAGGCTTCGGCAGCTTCGTTCTCATGGGCAGGGGCCCCCTTCGGCGAGGGGGCGGCCCCTTCATCCACAACGGCCACGTCGAAGCGGCCTATCTGCTGGAGGCGGCAGAGATCGCCGGGGCTTACCGTCTGCCCTGCGGTGAAGGCGCTGCCCTTGAATTCACCGGGCACGATGCGCGTCATGTCGTGTGCGAGCACCTTGCCCACGGCATCCTCCGCACGCACGACGCGCACGCCCGTGGAGGAGGCGGCCTCCTTCGGAGGCTGCGTTTGGGCGGCATAGTAGGTTTCCCCCTGACAGGCTCGGCAGATGGGGCCGTCGGCAGCCGGGTAGCCTTCCCCGCATACGGGGCAGACGGCTACGGCGCCGGTCGGAGCATGGCCCAGAAGACCGGCATGCACGGTGACTTCCTCCACGCGGCAGATACTGTCGCCCGCATCTTCTATTTCCAGAAGGAGCTTTTTCTCATCCTGCGCCTTCTTGGGTTTTTTCTTCATGAGCCAGCTGTAATATTCCGGCCAGGCTTCCAGTTTCTTGAGATCCACGCTGACGCGCACGCCCTTTCCCGTGTATTTGTCGTACAAGGTGACGGCGTAGCGGCCCAGATTGCGCACCTTGACCCAGTTGTTGCCCATGCTGCACAAAGAAAGGAGCTGCACCGCATCGGGCAGGCATTTGCGGGTTTCGGAAATGGCCTCGAAGAGCGTGCCTTCCGGCAGATGTTTCTTGGCCAGCGCCACCATGTAGCCGCCGAGCAGAAGGCCGGGTGCGGCGTAGCCGTGGAAGCGTTCCGCCAGCGACTTGAACTCGTTGAATGTATGGTTGCCTATGTTCATGATGCATCCGTTTGCATGGCCGCTTTTCTTTTTCAGGAAGCGGCAGGTTGATGAGGCTCCGGCCCTTTCTTCGGGACTGCGCGAGGGACGGAAAAGCGTACATGCCTTTTGAAACGTGCGGCCTGCCGCAATGCTTTTACGGCAGGAACGATTCAGGTTCATTATTAAAGGATGGAAGACGCAATTTCCAGTTTCCTTCATCGCCTTCGGGCAGGAAAGGGCAACGGTGCAAAATAGCATGTTCTGAAAAGGCTCCCAACCGAGTCCTTTTTTCTGGAAAATCGTGATTGCTTCTGATAGCCTCGCGGCCGGAGAGATATTATGCCGGAAAAGAAGGAAAACAGTGTCGGGGGAGGCATCCTGGAAGAGAGGGCTCTGAGAGCCTTCCTTCAGGCTTTCTACCGGTGGCATGAAGAGGCTGCCGGACCCATGCAGCAATGTTCCCGCGGGAGAGTGCTGCTTATCTGCCTGCTCATCCGCTTTGCAGGGCTGCGCCTCGGGGAGGCTCTCGCCGTGGATGATGCGGACGATATCGACAAGGAAAACGCCGTACTTCATGTACGGGGAAAATGGGAGAGAGTCGTGCCCCTGCCGCGCACCGCGCTGAAGAAAATTCTGGAACTTCGCGACGCTCCCTGCAATGTGAGGGAAAAAGGGAGGCTGTGCAGGCTCGACCAGGGATATGTGCGGCGCATTTTCACCCTTCGGGCAAAGGAGGCCGGGCTTTGCAGCGTGAACCCCACGGATATACGGAATTTCCGGGAACAGGAACTTCTGCGCCAGGGCGTGCCGCTTTCCACTGTGGAGCTTGTTCTCGGCAGGGGCGGAAGGCGCAGGGCAGGAGAGCGGGAGCTTCTGCAGTTGAGAGAGTCCTTCCGTCTCTGGGAGGGGTCGCGCCAGGCAGGGCGCCACAACATGGTGAGCGGAAGGCCGTTGCTTGTCAGAAAAGGAGAATTTTCCTGCCTTGTGCATGTCGTTACCCCTTCTGGTACGGCCTTTGCGGTACGCTGCTCCACGCGCGCCCTTTCCCGCCTCGACATACGGGATCTTCAGGAAGTGAGTGTCGTCGTGCGCTCTTTGCAGGTGAAGCTTCTGCCGGGCAGGGAGCGGGAGACAAACTGCTTCCGCGCCCATGTCGTCGATATTCTGGAACGCGGTGAAGAGGCCCGGGTCATGGTCAGGCTCGCCGAGGGCGGGCAGGAATTCTGCGCCGTGCTTTCCCGGGACATGCTTGAGAAGCTTCGCCCTGTGCGGGGGAAGGAAGTCTGGGTGTTCATCCGGCCGGAAGATTTCACCTTCGGCCGGGCTTTTGCCCTCCCGGTTTGAAAAATTTGAAAAAGAAAAAGGCCTTCACAAGCATGGGGAAACATGGTGCGCTTTCTTCAGGCTGGTCTCATCTGTCGGCTGAGGAGGGCCGGATCCGGAAAGATTTCCCGGTACATGTTAGAGTACGAAAGCTTGACAGAACAAGAACAAGCGGATATGAGAACCAGACAATAATTCCACCTTTACTTTTCAGGAGAACGTGTCATGGATATCAAGCGCATTCTTGCCTGCTTCGCCGTTGCCGCCCTTTGCTTTACCGGCACCGCCTTCGCCGCTGAAAAAGCCAATCTGAACAGCGCTACTGAAGAAGAGCTCGCCGCTGATCCCAACATCGGCCCTGATCTCGCCAGGAAGATCGTGGAATACCGCGAGAACGTCGGCGACTTCTCGAGCTATGAAGAACTGAAGGATGTGGAAGGCGTTACCGACACCAAGATCAAGCAGATCAACGAACACTTCGAGATTGAAGGCGTTGCCAGCTTCGACTGCAACTGCTGATCCTTCTTGTCCCCTCCGCTTCTGCGGAGGGGCTGAATTTGCTCTTAACATTCCGGGATTTCATGGGAAATCGTTGTTTCCCGAGAGACTCTGCGGCGGGATGGCGCAGAACGTCCCCTCGTTTTTGTCCTTGGGCCGGAATGTATCATCCTAAGGAGTTCTATATGAACATGAGTGCTCTCAAGGGCCTCGGCAAGCTGTCTCTTGCTCTGCTGCTTGCCGCAAGCCTGAACGGAGTAGCTCTGGCTGGAGTGGCCCCTGCCGACGGCAGCGCGGCCATGAAGTCTCCTGCGGGCAACGCCGCCGTGGTGGCCAAACTCATCGGTCTTGTGAACAACCGTCACGAAAAGACCATGCTCGGCCTCGAACGCACCATCAACGACGGCATTGTCATTCGTCAGAGCTACATCAAAGACGGAAAGATTATCATTCCTTCCGAAGGCCTGTACACCACCGCCCGTTCCAGCAACTGGTATCCCTTCGACAATGAACCCATCACCATGGCCGGCGACACCTACCGCGTCATCGTGGATCGCTATGTGCGCGATATCGTGCGCGACGTAGTCATGAAGAAGGGCGATATCATCACCAGCAACGCGGACAAGTCCCGCGGCTGGGAACTTTCCTCCGTGGAAGGCTGGACGACCTATGGCCTGGCTGACGGCAAGGAAGCCGTGTTCAAGGTCGTGAAGACCACCGGCAACTACTACGGTTCCTCTTTCCCTGTGAAGGTCGGCACCAGCATCACCAATGACGCCGCCGACGGCGGCCTGGTGAAGGGCTCCAGTCAGCCCGTGGGCCATACCGTGCCTGACGAAACGAATAACCTCTCTCGCTTCGACTACGGGCACAACGTGTCCAGCGTCGGCCGCACCTGGGTCGTTGTGGACAAGATCGACGAAAACAACAATGTTTATGTGCGCGAACTTGCCACCGACAGCTGCACCGATATCTACATGTCTCCCGCCAAGCCCGTGGTGGGAACCTACGGCAACAACGACTCCTTCAAGGTCGGCGATGCCAGCGTGGCGGTGAAGAACATCGGCAAGGACAGTGTGGAAGTTTCCATTACCGACAAGGCCGGTACCGTCACCACCAAGAAGCTCTACATAGACTCCAAGAACGCCAAGTGGCTCATGCAGTCCATGGTTGAGCGCGACAAGTGCTATGTGGTATCCAAGGATGGCAAGACTCTTGTCCACCTGAACATCCGCCCCGGCAATCCGTTCAAGGACGGTAAGGTTGAACTGGTTGCATACTCTGATGTCATCGACGTGCAGAATGGTTCCGACTGGCCTGCTGACCCGCGGTTCCTGACACGTCCCGAGACCTGAGCGACCTGCACCTATCCGCACGAAGTCATGATCGCCAACAAGGAACCGATCATACTCGACGGCGGAGCCAACAACGTGTTTGTTGGTCCTAACAATCAGTTCAAAATCGTTATCGATGAATTTGACGGCAAGACCGTGAAGGCTTGGCATGTCGAGACCGCCAAGGCCAAGACTGACAACCTCGCGACTCGCGCCCAGGGCAAGAACATTGACCTTGTCGTCGGCAAGGCGTGCCGCTCCACTGTTCACTTCATCAGCCGCTGGTACGGCAAGATGTACGATGAACATCTGAAGGGCATGGACGTGTTCAAATAGCATCGGTCGGGCACGGGGATTCTGCGGTTCCCGTGCCCTTTTTCCATCCGCTGAGGCAGGCAGTTGATGCCCGCTTCAGCAGAAGGGCCAGGCTGAGGTCTGGCTTTTCTTTCCCATCCATACGCGCAGCGGTGTACTTTTCACCGGCGATACACCCTGAAAGAGGGGGGGCGGAAGGATTTCTTCCAAGGGGACCCCGGAAGAAGGATTCCCCGCTCCGGGGCGGTCCGGCCCGGGTAACGCGGCGGAAGCGGCGCGTATTTTCAGGCAGTTTGCTGCCCAACAAGTTCAACAGGCAGGTTCATCATGCCCGACGCTTACTCACGAAGAAATTTTCTTAAGTTGAGTGCGGCTCTGGTCGCAGGGGGCGCGGCTATCGCCAATCCCTCCCAAGCCCGCGCTATCGGTTACGTTCCCCCCAAAGGCGGTCCTGTGACGGAAGTCAAGGGCTACTGCCCCTTCTGCCAGGTGCGCTGCACCTATACCGCCCGCGTGCAGGACGGCAAGATCCTGAACATCACCGGCGACAAGGAGAATCACTGGACAGGCGGGGCCATGTGTCCCAAGGGTATGTCCATCCTTGAGCTCATGGACAGTCCCTTCCGCATCACCGAACCCATGTACCATGAGCCGGACGGAAGCTGGCGCAGGATCAGCTATCAGGAAGCGGTGGACATGGTGGTGGAACGCATGAAGGCTGTGCGCGACAAGTACGGTGAGAAGGGCGGCAACCGCGTCGCGCTGACCATGCCTTTGTGGGACTGCTTTGAATCCGAGGTGGCCGCACTCATGACACTGCGCACCGTGGGCTGCGTACAGGCCATGCCTCCCGGGGAAACCTGCGTGTCTACGGCTTCAAACATGCTGGGCCTCATGCTCGGCGTGAACAGCGGCTCTACTCAGGTGGACGAACTGCCCAAGGCGGAAACCGTCATACTCTGGGGTGCCAACGTCAACGATCTTTACCCCCCTTATACCCGCTGGCTCAAAGCCGCGCGCGAGGCGGGCACCAAGATCATCTATATTGACCCGCGCAAAACGCGCACCAGCATCTGGTGTGACAATCAGCTCCGCCCGCAGCCCGGCACCGACGGTGTGCTTGCGCTCGGCGCTATTCACTACATTCTGGAAAAGGGCGCCTATGCTGAAGAGCGGGCCCGTTTCCAGATAGAGGACTTCGAGAACCTCGCCCCGCAGACGGAAAAATTCACGCTGGAGCATGTGCAGTCCATCACCGGGCTTTCCCGCGAGGAGCTGGTCGCCTTCTATGATACCGTGGCCTCAAGCAGAAAGACCATAGTCTGGATCGGCGGTTCTCTGTCCCGCCAGACCAACGGTATCACCACCGACCGCTCCATTATTCTCATGCAGGCCCTGCGCGACAACCTCATCGGCGAAGGCAAGGGCATGCTCACCTTCCAGAGCGGCAAGCCCGGCGGCGGCGAGGAGCTGGTGGATCACTATTTCGGCGAGAACCATACCCCGAAGATGAACTTCCGCCGCCTGCGCATGGCCATGGAAAAGAAGAACCTCGATATTCTTTTCCTGAACTCCAGCTATCGCCGCAACCCCGACGCGCTCGGCGTGCGCAAGGCCATACAGAAGGTCCCCTTTGTGGTGCATATGGGCTTTTTCCTGGATGAGGAGTCCGAAGTTTCCACCCTGTTCATTCCCGCCACCTTCGGCCCGGAAAGTCAGGGCTGCGGCTACGGCAACGAGAATCAGGTGGCCTGGCGTGAAAAAATCGTGGAGGCTCCCGGTTCCTGCGTGCCTGCCTGGCAGTTCTATCGCGACATAGGCCTCAAGATGGATCCTGAGCATTATCCCAATTTCAAGGATCCGGAAGAAATATGCCGTATGATGCAGAAGGAGGTTCCTTCCTGGAAGGGTATCACCATGGAGCGTATGCGTTCCTCCGCCACAGTGACGTGGCCCCTCTATGCCGAGGGCGATGAGGAACGCAAGGGTACGGTGTTCACCGAGGGCAAGCTTCTTACCGCTACGGGCAAGATGACTGTGGTGGACAGGGTATTCGGCGGCATCAACCGTTGGGACTACCCCAAGGGGCATCCGAAGAGCAAGGACGGCAAGAAGGATTTCCCGCTCATCCTCACCCAGGGCAAGCAGCTCTGGCACTGGCAGCAGACGCTCACCAACTTCGCCCGCTCCATGGCGCAGTTCTCGAACGGCCGCTTCGTACAGGTCAACCCGAAGACTGCTCAGGAGCTCGGCCTCAAGCAGCGCGACCGCGTGATGCTGGAAACCACCATGGGCGGTATCGAAGCCTGGGTGGACATTACGGACAACGTGCTGCCCGGAGCAGTGTTCACCCCGGCCAACTGCTGCCGGACCACGCCGCTTAAGGAAAATCAGAGCGAATCCATCTGCGATATCCTCCCGAATTACTGGGACCGCATTTCTGCGCAGCACAACTGCACGGGATGCCGCCTGAGAAAAATATGATGAGAGGTCGTCATGGCTCGATATGTCATGGTCATTGATTCTGAAAAGTGCATGAACTGCAAGGCGTGCATCATTGCCTGCCAGCAGCGCAATCATGTTCCCTACGGCCTTTCCCGCAACTGGGTGCATGAAACGGACAGTAAAAGTTCCCCCTGCGGCTTCAAGTTCCAGCCCGGGGCCTGCATGCATTGCGACGATCCTTCCTGCGTGCGCGCCTGCCCTACGGGAGCCACATGGAAGGGGGCGGACGGCGCTGTGGAAATCGACCGTTCCCGCTGCATAGGTTGCGGAAGCTGCATTGCCGCCTGTCCCTACCATGCAAGGTTCCGCCATCCCGTGACTGGCACGGCAGACAAGTGCGACTACTGCCGGACGAGCACTCCCGGCGAAGTTCCGGCCTGCGTGGCCGTGTGCCCCGTGCACTGCCGTATCTTCGGCGATGCGGACGATCCCTCCTCCGATGTTGCGAAAGCCCTTGCCTCGCGCAAGGCTGTGCACGTCATCCCCATGAACAGCGGCGCAAAGCCCACGCTGACCTATCTTGACGCCACCACCCCCGCAGCCCTGCCCGAAGGCGAGACCGTGAGCTATCCCGTGGACGCCATGCGGCCTCTGGCCAAGGGCGTCACCTGGGTGGGCGGCCTTGTGCTTGCCGCACTGACGGGCACTTTTGTCCGCCAGCTCATCAAGTCTTCCGAAAAGGAAGATGAGGAAATCGCGGCGGAAAAGAAAGGTGCGGCCGCCGAAGCGAAGAAGGAGGATAACGCATGATCCGTCGACATTCCCGTTCCGCGATATTCATGCACTGGTTCAATGCGGTCTGCTGGATATTCCTGCTTTTTTCCGGCTTCGCCCTGCTTGCCGGTGAAATGCAGCCCGTAGGCGAGTGGTGGATCAATCTCTGGCAGGGAATCTTCGGCGACAGAGGCCTTCTGGTGGCGCACCTTGCCGTGGGCTCCCTGTGGGTTGTCGTGTACGCCCTGTATATCGTGATTTTCTGCCGCAAGGAGGTTCTGCCTTTCCTGCGCGAAGTCACCACCTTCCATATCAAGAGCGATATCGAATGGTGCATGAAGAAGGGGCTCTGGCTGGTGCTCGGCCCGAAGAAGACCATGAAGCTCGGTATAGATCCGGCGCTTCCGCCTCAGGGCTTTTACAATGCCGGTCAGCGCATGGTGGCCGTCATGGCCGTGCTCGCGAGCATAGGCCTTGCCGTGACGGGCATCATCATGGGCTTCTTCTCCGGCAATGTGGAATATGCCCTGTCGGAAACTGTGCTGCAGTGGAGCATTTTCCTTCATTTCTGCTGCGCCGCCGTCATGGCCATACTGCTGCCCGTGCACATTTACATGGCCGCGCTGGCTCCGGGCGAAGGCCCGGCCCTGCGCTCCATGTTCACGGGTTTTGTGCCCAGGCATCACATAGAGCATCATAACCCGCTCTGGTATGAGGCTTTGAAGAAGGAAGGCCGCCTGTAAGGTATTGCCTGAACCATGGGAAAAGAGCGGAGTCCGCAGAGGCTTCGCTCTTTTTTTGAGCTTCCGGCCGTCGGGGCGGCAGGCTCGACGGAGAATGGAGCATGAGGACGCCTCCTTTTTATTTTACCGCAAAAGGAATGTGCGGAAAAGGGCGGGGGCACCGTACGGGATCCGCAGCGGCATGCGCCCGGATAGCGGGGAATGGCAAAGGCACGTCTTCCGCCTCAAAGCAGTGGCAGGGAGGCGTGACGCTCGTCTGCCGCGCAGCCTTTGCGAGGATCTCTTTTCCGTACCGAGTTGTGGGACGTGCCGACACTTCCCTTATTTTTAAAGCTTTACTTTAAAGATATGGGAGTCTTTGCCGATGGATTCCGCCGGGAAGCGACCGGACATGTTTTTTCTGAAAAGAAAGCCGCAGTCGTGAGGAAGGCTGTTGTTCTCGGCCGTGAGAGGCAGGGCGGGCGGGTCCGGCTTATGTCCCGGATACGATGCAGCTAGGTACCGCCCGGCAAAGAGTGCTCCGGAGCTCTTTCCGGGGGCTTGCGGCAGAGAAGCTGCGGGCCCTCTTCGGAAAAGAGGGGCATTGCCTCCGCCGGAGGCGAGATGCGCCTGCCGCAGGAAAGAACATGGAATGACGCAGGGCAGGCTTGTACTGCCGCCCGCAGGCAGCGGCAGAGGAGCTAGTCCTCCCTGTGGACGCGCATTTCGAGAAGGAAGGGAAAGCGTTTTTTCCGGACGGCCCAGAGCTCTATCCTCATGCGGTAGAGCACATGGCGTGCGAGCCGGTGCTCCGGGGGAAGGGCGGGGTGGTCGAAGTCGTCTTCCGGGCGATGTTCCATGCCGAGCCTCTGCATGACGCGCTCTGAGGGCGTATTGAGCGTGGCGGTGAAGCTGCATATCTCCTTCAGCTGAAAGAGGGAAAAGCCCGCTTCCATGGCAAGGGCCGCCGCTTCCGTGGCAAAGCCCTGCCCCCAGAAGTCCTTGTGCAGCCTCCATCCGATCTCGACAAGAGAAGGCTTGAAGGCCGGCACGTTCAGCCCGACGAATCCCGCAAAAGGGGTAAGGCCCGGAATGTCCAAAGCCCACAGTCCGAAGCCCTGCCGCTTCATGCGCTCCTGAAGAGCGGCTGCCAGGGCATCACTTTCCTCATGGGTCAGCGGGGCGGGAAAAAAGCGCATGACGGTGGGGTCGGCATTCAGCACCCGGAAAGGGGCAAGATCGTCTTCCTTCCACGGGCGCAGGCGGATGCGCGGAGTTTCAAGAATCATGTTTTCTCCTTGCGGTAAGGCCATGGGCGGTACGCGGCCTGCCGTTTTTCTGGAGGCTTTGCGCTTCCGGGGCGTTTCTCCGGCGGGCTGAAAGCGCCGTGGCTGTTTTGGGGCAGGGCAAGCAAGTCCGGCTGCCGGGAAAAAAGGGAGCGGGATGAAGTACTGGTTCCCCGTCCGTGAGGGCAGCCTTTACCTCGGCAGGGAAAACTTTTTCCTTGCGCGACGTTTCCCTTTTTCCCGGGACGGCCGGGGAAGCCCCCTTGTTGTTTTTCCGGCTCTGCATGAGTTTTCCCCGAAAAGTACGCAGGTAAAGCGGCCGCAACCGCCTGCTCGGCAGGGAAAGAGAGGGGAAGCCCTCAGAGGGCGGCGTGCCGGAATTCCTTGTAGCTGACGCCGTATTTTTTCATGCGCAGGGCCATCATGCGCTCCGTGAGTCCCAGGGCCTTCGCGGCATGGCCGAGGTGGCCCTGAAAATGGGAAAGGGCTTCGATGATGTAGGCGCGCTCCATCTCGTCCAGCCGCTGTTGCAGGGAGCCCATGAGGGGATGCGCCTCAGAGCCGCCTTCCTCGCCGTAGGGGCAGCCTGAGCTGTGCAGGTTGGGCGGCAGGTGCAGGGGCAGGATAAGCCCTTCCTTCCCGACCAGAAGCACGGCGCGTTCCATGATATTTTCCAGCTCGCGGATATTGCCCGGCCAGCGGTAGCGCTGGAGCATTTCCATGGCGGAAAGGGAAAGGCGTACGCCTGTTTTGCCGTTGGCCGTGCTGTAGCGTTGGATGAAATGCGCCGCAAGGGAAAGAATGTCTTCCTGCCTGTCACGAAGAGGGGGAAGTTGTATGGGGAAGACATTGAGGCGGTAATAGAGATCCTTGCGGAAGGAACCTTCCCTGACCATCTGCTCCAGGTCGCGGTTGGTGGCGGCGATGAGCCGCACGTCGACCTGTATGCTTTCCATGCCGCCCAGGCGTTCGAAACTGCGTTCCTGAATGACGCGCAGAAGCTTGGCCTGCATGGCCAGGCTGAGTTCTCCCACCTCATCCAGAAAAAGAGTGCCCGTGTCGGCCAGTTCAAAGCGTCCCTTCCGTATACCCGTAGCTCCGGTGAAGGCTCCGCGTTCATGGCCGAAAAGCTCGCTTTCCACCAGGCTGTCGGGCAGGGCGGCGCAGTTCAGGGAAATGAAGGGCTTGTTCCTTCTTCCGCTCGCTTCGTGTATGGCATGGGCAGCCAGTTCCTTGCCCGTGCCGCTTTCTCCGCGGAGAAGCACCGTGGTGGAAGAGGGCGCGGCCTGTCGTATGCGGGTGAACACAAGATCCATGACCTCGGATTGTCCGATGAATCCCGGGATGCGGCCGGGCCTGGCTTCTTCCTTTTTGCGAGGAGCGGGAGAAAGGCCGGCACGGCACAGCCCGGCGGTGTGGGAAATGAGGGAGGCGATGACGGTGAGCAGGCGGCTCTGATCGTCCAGCGTTTCCCTTGCCCCGGTTCTGCGATCCACGGCAAGCGCGCCCACAACCTGATCATCCAGACGGATGGGCACACAGAGAAAAGCCGTGTGTTCCTTGCGCAGGTTTCTGGATCTTGTTCTGTTGAGAAAGCGCGTGTCGCCCGCCACGTCGGGCACGATTTCCGGCCGCCCTCCGGCAATGACACGGCCGGTGATGCCTTCGCCCATGGCATAGTGGCCCCGTGCTTCTTCCGTGGAGGAAAGCCCGAGAGATGCGTAGATGCGCACTTCGCTTCCGTCGGGGTCGGTAAGTGCGATGGAGGCCCGCTTCACGGCCAGGTGCCGGGCCATGATCTGAAGCGTGAGCTGGAGCGCCTCGCGCGGGGGCAGGGAACGCTCCAGCGCGTCGGCGATTTCGGTAAGCAGGACAAGGTACATGGTGAGTGTGGACGTTGAATATCCCGGAAGACGGGCCTTGGGCTCGGTGCAAAGATGCGGCCGGAGAAGCGCTCTAGGATTGCACAGGGCCAGGGAGGGGCTCAGCGCATGACGATATCGGCGAACACGGCGTTGACCGCGCGGGCCAGATCCTCCGGCGCGATGAAGAACTGCAGGCCGCGCTGTCCGGCGGAAACATAGATTTTTTCAAAATTCCTGGCGGATTCGTCGATGCAGACGGGGTAGGGCTTCTTTGTGCCCACAGGGGAGCACCCCCCTCTGATGTATCCCGTCAGCGGAAGTACTTCTTTAAGAGGTACCATTTCCACGTTTTTGTCGTGAAAAACAGCGGCGAGTTTTTTCAGGCTGAGCTCGGCGTTGCCGGGGACAACGGCCATGGCGATGCCGCCCGGATGCCCGCGCGTGACGAGAGTTTTAAACACGCAGGAAGGATCCACCCCCATGCTTTCCGCAACGTGCGTGGCGGAGAGATCATCAATATCCACAGGATA
>NZ_DYZA01000208.1 GCF_020741395.1 Mailhella massiliensis
CTCGCCTATAAGGGCATTCCTGTTGTCACAACCGAAACGCTCGCTCTTGCGTATGAAGTGGACGCTGTTTCCATTCGGAAAAACTTCTCCTGCAATAAAGGAAGATTCACGGAAGGGAAACATTATTTTTCCATAACCGGCAAGGAACTCAGTGCTTTTCGTTTGAGCGTTACTGAAAGTAACTCTCAAATTTCACCCAAGGTTCGCGCACTCACACTCTGGACGGAACGCGGCGCAGCACGCCATGCCAAGATGCTGAACTCTGACAAGGCGTGGGACATGTTCGAGCTGCTGGAAGAGACTTTCTTCCGTGTTGCCGTAAAGAAGGTTCAAGAAGATCTTGAGCTGACGCCCGCCGACCGCTCCGACCTGAAAGCCCTGGTGGACGCCAAGCTCTCCACCTGCCCGGCCAAGCTCCAGGGCAAGGCGCGTGCAGAACTGTGGGCGCGGTTCAACCGGCACTTCCGCATTGCGGCCTACTGCCGGCTCCCGCAGGAGAAGATGAGCGAGGCGCGGGATGACCTCATCACGCTGGAATTGAACGCCCTGAAGGCCGTAGAGACACGGAAAGCTGCCGTGCTGCCGATGCTCCGGCTTCTGTCGTATCAAAGCAGGAAAAGACCGTCATAATGCTCAAGGAAGTCATGGACATGGTTCATGACGCCCATCACCCCGGAGTCGTGCCTCTGTCCATGCCGCCGGAAGTGCGCACGCGGTATTACCGGAGGCACAACCTTTACTGCTCCGCCACAGACTGCCTGATTGCCGCCTGCCGCATCCTTGAAACGGAGAAGGAACTTGCCGGAGGAAGCGCCATATCACTTCCCGCACCTCGCGCCCATGGTCTCAAAGCTGAAAGGAAAGAACTCGCGGCCATGCAGGGAAAGCTTGATTTGCTCATGCAGACCGTACAGCTCCACGGCCTGCGCAGAGCAAAAACGCCCATATCCGCACGGCCGTGAACTGCCTTGTCATGGCAAAGCCCGCAATCACGGCCGCCATGGCGTGACACGATAACACAAAGCCCCGTTCCGCACCGGAACAGGGCTTTGTTTATTGCGCGAACCGGCCGAGAAGGCAGGCCCGGCTGCAAACGCCCTTTCCCCACGCCCGCAGTTCTGCCCTTATGCCTTGCGCTCCCCTGAGACGGCGGGGGCCTTCTGCGCGATCAGCGCATCCAGAAGCGCCCGGGCCGCCATGGCACGGAAAGCCTCTTCCTTTTCGGCCTTCCCAAAGCCCGGAGAATCGAGCCGGCCCTGCGGTACGCCTATGCCGATCAGCGCCCGGGAGAGACTCTCCCTGAGTTCTTCCCCCCTGCCGGGGCCTTCGGCATGCGGGGCGTCAACGGAGCGGGAAAACGCGCCTTTTGCGGCACGGCCCTCTTCTTTGTCCGCCGCCTCGCCTTCCGCCCTGTGAAACGCGGGCTGATGCGGCAAGGGCGCAGACGGGGACAGCTGCGGCGCAAAGCGCCCCGCCCCTTTCACGGCGCTTTCTCGCGCCTCACTTGCGGCTTTTTCTTCCGGCGGCACGGCAAGGCCCTTCTTCCCCGGGCCCGGCTCTTCCTCCTGAGAAAGAGCGCTCACGGCGGCTTTTTTTCTGGAAAAAGCCGCCTCCCCTGCCGGAAGGATACCCCCGGCCTGTTCCCTTCCGAACAAATCCTGCGCACGCCTCTGCGCCTCCATGCTCCCCACACCGGCGAGAGTATCGAGCCCGGCGCGGCCTACAAGCTGTCCGAAGCTATTCCTGCCGTTGTTGTTCGCGAGCATGGAAAGCCCGGCGAGGAGAGCCGCCGTGCCGGGATCGTTCTTCATCGCATCCCAGGCCGCGGCCCTGTCCCGCGCTTTCTGCGCCTCTTCCGCAAAAGGGGAAATCCACCCTTCAAACATGGTATGCCTCCTGTGCCTGACGGCTTTCGCCGTGCATGCCCTCTTGAAAAAAACGCGCCCCGTCCCTTCGCGCGGCAAAGCCTTTCCTTCCGCCGCCGCGGGCCGGGGCGCGCAGGCCCTCTTCCGGCCGCCCCTAGAACAGCCCCAGAAGGCCGCCAATAGCAGCGCCACCAAGAGCCCACGGGCTTGTAAGCGCCGCAGTTCCAGAAAGTCCAGAAAGAGCAGAACCAATGCCCCAACCAGTCAGACCACTTCCTACCACATTGCCCAGCGTGCTGCCGCTCGACTGCCGGCCGGTCGTGGCCGTCGTGCCGCCGTAGCTGCCCTGAATGAGGTTGTTGTAATTCTGGAGCGCCTGAAGGGCCTGATTCTGCGTGTAGTTGTAGCGGTCTATGTCGGCGTTGATCTTCTGCTGGCTGTAGTCGTCCAGCGCGGCCCCGGCCTCGCCGAGCGCCGCCGCGTCGGTATAGGCCTGATTGGCCAGCTGCTGGCCGGTCTGCCCTGCCACCACCTGCTGGCCGATGCCCGTGTTGTAGAGCTGGCCCGCAGCGTTTGCCGCGTCCGCCCTCTTGTCCCACAGGCCGGAATACATGTCGCTCGCGAGATTGTTCGCCGCGTCCGCCGCTGCCGCAGCGTGCGCCCCGGAGCCGTAGCGCCCCGCGCGGTTGAAATTGCCGTCCAGGGAAGCCTGCGCCTGCGAGTTCGCACGGTTGTACAGCTCGTCCACATAGGGATTGTCTTCCTGCGAAAGCCGGTTCAGCGTGTTCAGTCCCTGATTGTCCGCAAGCGCCTGCCCGGTGGTGATGTTGTTCACGGCATTGGAGGCGTTATCAATGAGAGGGCTGCCGCTTTGCGCCCTGTCCGCCTGCATCTGAAGCGCGTCCTGCGTCCACTCGGACTGATCGGCCACGGTCTGCCCCGGATAGTAGTCCGGAGCCATGCCGCCTTGCTGATAGAGCTTCTGCGCTTCTTCAAACACTTCCTTCAGATAGGGCTGCTGCCCTTCCCACGGGTCGGCCTTCTGCACCGTGGTGCTGCTGCCGCCGCCTTTTCCTCCGCCCATGAAGCCTCCTTTTCCTTGATGGTTCGCCGCGGACCCGCCGGAACGAGTCCCGGCTTCATGCCGTTTTCCGCCCTGTCCGCAGGCAGGAAGCGGCGGCGCGGCAGGAAAAACATGTTGCGCGACGCCCCGCCGCCTCAGCCCGGGGCCGCGGCATGCGCCGCCCTCTCCTTCCCCGTGCCGCGCCGCAAAAGCCGCCTTACAGCGCCGCGTACTCCGCAGGCACAGTGTCGCGCGTGTACAGGGTGAGCAGCGCATCGGCATTGTGCCCGGTGGCGAAGTTGAACACCGCGCCGGGCAAAACGGTAATGTCCATGGCCCCCACCCTGTGGATGAAGGCGACGGCCGCGCGGTTGAAAAGCGGCGTGACGCCGTAGCAGCGGTCGAGAAGATAGCGCCCCTCCTCATCGCGCGCATGGAGCACTGAGGCGAGCGCGTAAAGCCCGAAGCCCTGCGCCACGCCCATGCGGCCTTCCGTACGCTTCGCGCCCTGCGGCAGGGTGGCGAAGTGGCATTTTGCCGTCGCGCCCTCCTGATCCGTGAGCCAGAACAGCCCGCACGCCTCGCCCCGGAACAGGATGAGCCACGGGTGCACCCCCTCCGACCGCGCCCAGGCGGCAAAGGCGCGCCCGTCCATGGGCGGCACGTTGTAAAAGGTGGCCGTATCGCGCCCGGCCTCCTTCAACCCGGCCCAGAAGCGCATGAAATCCCTGTCCGAAAGGTCGCTGCGGTAGATTCTGGAAAATTCGCCCATATCAGCCCCCGAAGCCCAGGACGCCGAGCATGCCGCCCAGGCGCGACGGGTCGAAGGTCAGGTTCAGGGCGGAACCTGCGCCGCTCTGCCCCGCCCGGGCAAGGCCGGAACCGGCGCTCCCCGCCATGGCCGGCAGGGGAAGGTTCGCCGCCGCGCCCTCCGCCATGCGGGAAGCCGCATCCACAGGGCTTCCCCGCAGCATGGCCGCCGTGTCGGCCGCCTGCGCGCTCACGGGCGAGGCCAGCCCCTGCCCGGCTCCGGGCATGACGGAGGCGTTGAACACCCCTTCGCTCCCCCCTTCGCTCCCGCCCCCGGCCCTGTTTCTGATCATCCCCAGAAGCCCGCCGAGCTTTTCCGCGTCCAGCCCCTGATTCTGCCGGGGCAGGGAAGCGCTCCCGCCCCGGGGTATGCCCCCGGCCGCCCCCGGGGATACCGCTACGCGCATAGCGGGGGAAGCCGTGTTCGGGCCGACGAGCCGCTGATACAGTCCTGCCATGATCCTTCTCCTTGCTGTGAATGAAATCCGACGCGCCCTTTGCCGAAAAACGGGGCGACATTGCGTGCGCTTTTTCCGATGATGCGCACCCTGCCGAAACTGCCGGAAAGGCCGCTCAGCCCTCATCCCCGCCGCCCACGAGCGCCCAGCCGAAGGAACATTCCCCCGGCGCGGACGCAAAGCGGAACGTCATGCTTCCGCGCGTCATGCTCTCAAGCCACCACACGGCCTGCGCCGCGGCCTGATCCAGCGGAATGAGCAGCGCGAGCCGCCCGGCCCGGCAGCGCCCGTCCCTGATGATAAGGGATGTTGCTCCTGCGGCACAGGCTGCGCGCCCGGTGTTGGCCGTGTCGCCCCTGAGCGCCGCGTTGACCCCCACGGCCAGAGCAATCATTTGCGCCGGGGTGGATGCAGGCACCTGCGGAACGAAATTCGCCATATCCCCTCCTTGCAAGATTTTTCTTCTCCATGGCACGGCAAAGCGGCGCGGCACAGCGGAGGCCGCAGCAAAAAAACGCAGTATGCCCGGGAGGCTCCGCGCCCGGCATGGGGAAGGCTTCCGCCGCGCTTCCGTTCGGGGTGCAGGCCCTTGCCCCGACGCGGCAGAAAAAATCCCGGGCGCAAAAAAAGGGCGACGCGCCCCTGACGCATCACCCCTTCCGAAACTTCTTCCGCAGTGCTTTCAGGCACGGCACTCCCTGCCGCTTACACCGCCTTCACCACCGCCTCACATCCCTCCTTCCGCTTCCACCAGCGCTTCCACGCCCACGGCATGATTCCAGTTCTCCCCGGCGGGAATCTTCACCCGCGCGGATAGGTACACCGTGGAAAGGTGCTGGTAGCACACCCCGTCGCGCTGCTGCTTTGTGTATGCGCCGAACCTGCGCGCGTCCATCTCCCGGTTCCGGTACACGGGCAGGGCACCTGCCGCAGCGGCATCCACCAGCGGGCGCAGGCCGTGCACCATCATCCTGTCCCCGCCGTGCTCCGCCGTGTCGATGACGGCTTCCCGGGGCGGGCCGGTGAAGTTGCCCAGCCTGTGCGAGGCGTCGAAGCAGGAAATCACGCCGAGATCCCCGTCCTTGAACAGGGCAAGGTCGAGGGAGGCGAAGGGCAGCGCATCCAGGGAGCCGAACCCGTCCAGCTCTTCCAGGGACATGCCGCCGCGCGTGCGGTCCTGGAACAGGGCCTCACATTCCGCCGTGCCGTAGGACCAGCGGTCGAGCATGTAGTTGTACACAAGCAGCCTGTCGTGCACGCCGGGCGGCGCGTCCGGCGTGGCGAAGCTCCACAGGGCCACGCGGTTTCTGTTGTCGTGCACGCCGCGCACCTCGCCCAGCCTTTCCAGGGAGGCTTCGTTGAAAAACCAGCTGTCCACGCGCTCCACGCCGACGGCCTTCACGCTCACGCCGTCCGTCATGCGCCAGCCGTCTTCCGAGAGGAACACGCACGTTCCGGCGCACACCACCGGGGAATACGGGGCCGCACAGCCGTGCTCCCTGTCCACGGTGTCGAACTGGAAGATGTAGGGCATGCCCACATAGGTGGCTCGCTGTATGGCCCGCTCAAGGAAAATGAGCCCGTCCACGCCGCCCACGCCGCCCACCACGGCCTGCACCTGCCCGCCCACGGGAAAAACCTGCATGTCCGACTGGACATACTGCGCCTCGTTGCCGCCCGGCTCCGGCCACTCGTCCGGCCTGTCCAGCCCGGACCAGCGCACGGCGTTCTTCTGTTCCGAAAGCCGCCCCAGCATGAGAAAGTCGCGTATCACGCCGAGCGCCTCGCCCGCAGGCGCGCCTTCCACGGCATGGAACTCCCCCGCCACCCCGGAAAGGGCGCTTTTGAGCAGCTTGGAGCCGAAGAGCGCGTAGACCGCGTCGCCGTATTCGGCAAAGGCCCGCACGTCCGAGGCCGTCGCCCCCGCGTATTTCTGCACCCAGCTCCCGCCCTCCAGCGCGTAGATGCCCCCTGCCGCAGCCGCAAAGGCGATGTTCGTGCCGTACATGTCGTGCCGCGCATACGCCGCCTTCACCTGCGAAGGCATGGGATCAAGGTTCAGCGCCGCCGCCGAGGGCAGGGGCCGGTAGCCCCGCGCGGCGGGTATGACGTTCCTTGCCTCCGGGGCCTGCGCTCCGTTTAAAAGCGCGGCGTCCGGCTCCCACGGCCCGAAATCGAGCCTTGTTTTCGTCATGGCCATTGCACCACCTCACGCCATGCGCTTTCCGGCGCGGAAGGCTGCGCCGTCCAGTCCCAGCCCTTATAGCCGGGCCGTATATGTTCCAGCGAAAGCGCCGCCCCCGCTGCGGGCGCAATCACCCGCACGCGCACGGGCTTCTGCTCCTCCCCGCCCGCCGCATGGAGGCCGGAAAGCCCCGTCTGCCGCACGCGAAGAAGCGCGCCCTCCTGCCCGGAGGCGGCCCTGTTTTCCCCTCCGCCCGGCCGCAGGCGCACGGGGGAAAAGCCGCCGCCGCTTTGCGCCGCCGCACCGTCCAGCGGCAGGGATACCGTAATGCCGCCGAGCTCTTCCTCCGAGGAAACGGCCGCGCCGCTCCCGAAGAAAAAAAACAGCGCGTTGCCTTCAAGGCTGCCCGCACCGGCCGCCGCGCAGGAAAGAGACGCCGTGCGGACGCGCGACGCGCCCGAAAAAGCCCCGGAGGAAGAAGCCGAAGCCTCCGCCCCCTGAAGCGCATATATCCCGGCCCCTGCCCATACCCCGGCATCCAGCGACCAGGGCAGGGCATCCAGCCCGCCCCAGTCGTCCAGCGTGTCCAGCGTCTGGGGCGGAGCCTTTACCGTGGCAAAGCCCGCGCCCATGCCGCTAATCCATGGTCAGGGTGAGGTTGCCGGCGTTCACGCGGTAAATGTCCCCGGAGAGCAGCTCCTTGGGCGTGGTGATCGCGCCGTACCACACAAGGTTGCCGCCGGAGACGGCGTCGAACAGCCCCCACGAGACCGCCGTGCCCCAGGAGGCCGTGGCCGTGGGGAACTCTATGGCCGCGCTGGTCTTCATGCTCCCGGAAGACGGGTTGCCGAAGGCGACCGGCTGCCTCGCATACGAGCCGCCCGACACTTCCGTGCCGCCCCCCGTTTCCCCGGGGGCCACAGTAAAAAGCGCAAGGTAGTAGGTCCCGGCGTTCTTGAACAGGGTAAGCAGCTTGTCTTCTCCGTGATTGGTCAGGCTCATGAAATCCTCCGTACAGGGCGCATGGTTATATTCGCCGTGAACCGCGCCCGCTGTTCATTGGCCTCCGCCTTCTGCCTTGCGGCGGCGTAATACTGCGTCCACATCTCAAGCGGCGCGCTCCCCCGCGTGAACGGCCCGCTTTCCACCAGCGCGCCGTAAAGGTACAGATCGGGAAACATGAGAAGCACCGCATTGTCCGGCTGCTGCTCTCCGAGCGGTTCTATTTCCGCGTAGTAGGTGAGATACAGCCTGCCCGGCGCATCCGGCGGCGGCAGAAGGAAAAGGTCGCGCCCGATGATGGTATATCCTTCCGGCCTGCCTGCCGCGCGCCTCTGGGCATAGGTGTCCGGAGGGAAGTAGCAGAGGTTCACCGTGCGCCCGTCCGCGTCCGCATATGTCAGGTCGCGCATTTCCAGGAACACGTCCCAGTTGCCCGGCTCCCTGCGCCAGGGAAGCGGAACCGCGCTCTGGCCCGCGGGCGCCGTCGTTTCCGCCCTGCGCTCCATCACCCGGAGCCGCAGCTCACGGTTCATGCGCCGCTCGGCAAGGGCGATGAACGTGGGTATCCTGTCCGTCATGTCGTCGCGGCCGAGGTAGTCGGCCACGGCTTCGCAAAGCCCTGCATAGCTTGTGAGATCGGCCATATCAGTCCCCTCCCAAAAAACGGCTGAGCAGCCCGCCTGCAACAATGTCCGTTTTGGGCGTTGAAGAAAGTGCCCTGCCCACGCCGCGCACTACGGGCGATGCCGCCATCTTCGCCATGGCC
>NZ_DYZA01000209.1 GCF_020741395.1 Mailhella massiliensis
GTAGTGCACCGCCTTGCCGCCCGCGAGGTTGGCGCAGGCCGTCCAGAGCGGGTAGTCCGGGGAGGGGATGAGGATTTCGTCGCCGTTGTTGAGCAGCGCCTGCATGGAAAGCTGGATGAGCTCGCTCGCGCCGTTGCCGGTATAGATATCCTTCATGCCCACGCCCGGGATGTTCTTTATCTGGGCGTACTGCATAATGGCCTTTCTGGCGGAGAATATCCCGCGCGATTCCGAATAGCCCTGCGACTTGGCGATGGAGTCGCGCATGTCGATGATCACCTCTTCCGGTGCGGAAAAGCCGAACGGCGCGGGATTGCCGATATTGAGCTTGAGAATGTTCATGCCGTTCTCTTCCATGCGGGCGGCTTCGTCCACCACGGGTCCGCGCACATCGTAAAGCACGTTGTCCAGCTTGCTGGATTTGGAAAAGGTTCTCATCGTGACTCCTGCTTCTCCGGTACGAAAATGAAGTTTTCCCTGAGCCCTCCCGGGGACGAAAGCGCCTTCCGGGTCGGGCACCCGCCCCAGGAAGGGCGGCGACAGGCTACCCTAGCACCATTCCCCCCCGGACGCAAAGGACCTCCGCCCCCTTCCGGCAAAAAATCCCCGGCTCTTCCCCTCCTGCGGCAGGCCTTCCCCGCAGCCTCCGCTTCCCGGCGTGCAGGCCGCTTTTCCGGCTTCACTCCAGGGAAAGGCGCCCTTCAGGGCGGAAAAGCCCTTCTCCCGGAAAAAAAAGAGTACCCGCTGTATATGAGGGGCAAAGCCCTGCCCTGTGCCTGTGATTCCGCACCCTTCGAAAAGGAACGCCGCCGCATGCCCCGCAGGTCGGACAGATGCACAAGCCTCAATAATTATCCCGCCGTGTTGACGTTGCGGAAAGACTTTCGTACTGTGGCGCAAAGAATTGTCATCCTGATCAACAAGGAGATCATCCATATGAAGTATGTGTATCTGTTCCATGAAGGGAATGCGCAGATGAGGAGCCTCTTGGGCGGCAAGGGCGCCAACCTGGCGGAAATGACCAACATCGGCCTGCCCGTTCCTTTCGGCATGACTATTTCCACCGACGCCTGCCGCGACTACTATGCCCAGGGAGGCAAGCTCCCCGAAGGCCTGGTGGATGAAGTCATGGCCAGCCTCGCCAAGGTGGAGGAAAAGGTCGGCAAGCGCTTCGGCGATGCGGAAAATCCCCTCCTGCTCTCCGTGCGTTCCGGCGCCGTGTTCTCCATGCCCGGCATGATGGATACCATCCTGAACCTCGGCCTGAACGCCGTCACCTTCCCTGCCCTGGCCAGGCTTACGAACAACGAATGGTTCGCCTGCGACACCTACCGCCGCTTCATCCAGATGTTCTCCGACGTGGTTATGGAAATCTCCAAGGAGAAATTCGAGGATATCCTTCAGGAGCAGAAGACCGCGCAGGGCGTGAAGCTCGACCAGGAGCTTTCCGTGGAATCCCTGCGCACCGTCATCGCCCGCAGCAAGGAACTCTACCGCGCGGAAATCGGCAGGGACTTCCCGGAAGACGTGCACGAACAGCTCCTGCTCGCCATAGAAGCGGTGTTCCGCTCCTGGAACAACCACCGCGCCATAGTGTACCGCACCATCAACAAGATCGACCATAACCTCGGCACCGCGGTGAACATCCAGTCCATGGCCTTCGGCAACATGGGCAACGATTCCGGCAGCGGCGTGGCCTTCACCCGCAACCCCTCCACCGGCGAGAACAAGCTCTACGGCGAATACCTGGTGAACGCCCAGGGCGAAGACGTGGTGGCCGGCGTGCGCACGCCCCAGCCCATCGCCCACCTCGCCGAGGAAATGCCCGAAGTCTACCGGCAGTTCCGCGACATTGCCGAAAAGCTGGAAAAGCATTACCGCGACATGCAGGATATCGAGCTGACCATCGAACACGGCAAGCTCTTCATCCTCCAGACCAGAAACGGCAAGCGTACGGCGCAGTCCGCCCTCAAGATCGCCTGCGACATGGTGGAAGAAGGCCTCATCACCAAGAACGAAGCCATACTGCGCATCGACCCTGAAAACCTCGCCAACGTGCTGCATCGCCAGATCGACAGCTCCGCCAATCCCCATGTGCTGGCCAAGGGCCTTGCCGCCTCTCCGGGCGCGGCCTTCGGTTCCGTGGTCTTCGACGCCGACGAAGCCGAACACCTCGGCCGCATCGGCGCGAAGGTGGTGCTCGTGCGCGTGGAAACTACGCCCGACGATATCCACGGCATCGTGCAGGCCCAGGGCATCCTCACCAGCCGCGGCGGCATGACCAGCCATGCGGCCGTGGTGACACGCGGCATGGGCAAGCCCTGCGTGTGCGGTTGCGAAGCCGTGAAGGTGGACTACGCGAAGCAGTGCTTCACCGTGGGCGACACCGTGGTGAAGAAGGGCGACCTCATCTCCATCGACGGCTCCACCGGCAACGTCATCCTCGGCGCCGTGCCGCTGAAGGATCCCGAACTCTCCCACGAATACCAGACCATCCTGAGCTGGGCCGACGAAGTGCGCGAACTTCAGGTGCGCGCCAACGCCGATACCCCCGAAGATGCGGAAAAGTCCCGCCGCTTCGGCGCGGAAGGCATAGGCCTTACCAGAACCGAACACATGTTCATGGCGCAGGAACGCCTGCCCCATGTGCAGCAGATGATCCTGGCCGAAACCAGGGAAGCCCGCATCGAAGCCCTGAAGCCCCTGCAGATCATGCAGGAAAACGACTTCTACGGCATCCTGAAGGCCATGAACGGCCTGCCCGTGTGCATCCGCCTGCTCGACCCGCCGCTGCATGAATTTTTGCCCAGCCTCCAGAAGCTGCTTGTGGAAACTACGGAACTGCGCGTGCGCGGCGACA
>NZ_DYZA01000210.1 GCF_020741395.1 Mailhella massiliensis
GGAAAAGTTCCTATCTTTCCCTAACGAAGGAGTTGGGGCGGTTTTCATTGCGTACAGGCACGGTTTCCCTGGCAACGGGACTGAAACTCATACTCTCCAGCCAGAAAAGGAACCCATCCGCAAGCCCGTCGCAGATACTCTTCAGGCTCCCCTTTCGGAGGGCGCTCTTGGCCACGGTTTTTTCGAGGGAAAAATCCTTTTCTATATAAGGTTCCGCCTTGTCCGCCTTTTTCCTGTCCCTGGCACGATGCACGATTTTCAACATATAATTCTGGCCGAGATCGTGAATATCCAGATGAAGCCTCTGGCCCATGAACTCGAAAACGTGCTCCTCAATCCACGGACAACCTCTGTTCTTCAGGGCGTTCCTTATGCCATCATACAATTCCATAAGCAGGACTCCTTGAAAAGCGGCTCTGAAAAAGCCGCTCCGGCGGCCGGGAAAGCCGCCCGCATAAAGCCGATACGCCTTCCTCCTTTGCACGAAAACCGCATCGGCCCGATTTCCTCCGGCATGCGCCGAGGGGGGAAGGATGAATCCTTATGGTCAGAATCCCGCGTTCAGAAAAAAATAGCAAGGAGAAAACTCTTTCCGAATCTTTCAAAATCTTTTTGCGGCAAGATAGGTGAATCCCCGAGATTTCCGACTTTCCACGCCATCCTCGGGCGGCGTATCCGCCTCTGAAAAGGGCAAAGCGCATGGCCTCCGCAATACCGGCTTTCCCAGAAAATTCATGAAAAAAGCGGACGCGACAGCGCTCCCGCCGCCTTTTCGGAAACTTCCACCCCGCGCGCATCGCCACGGCGCAGCACCTCCGACCGTGCCCTACCCTTCCAGAAGCTTCTGCTTCGCCTCCAGGACTTCACTCTCCAGAGCTGCTTTTCTTTCCGGGGAGATCCGCAAAGCCAGGGCCAGAGCGTCCAGATAGCTTCTTTCCATGAAATGGTCGATATCCACAATGAGGCAGGAAAGGCGGTACACGTCTTCCGCCTGTTCGGGAGCCTGCACTTCCCGCGCCAGAAGATCGGGGTTGATGGGGTCTCCCATCAGGTCGTCCATGGCTGCCGATATATCCCTGCCCGGAAAGAGCTGCTCCGTCAGACGGACGATACGGCCCCGCTCCGCCTCGTCGATATGGCCGTCGGCACGCGCCGTATAGACCATGGCGCGAAGCATGAGCATGGCCGTGGCGTCGGGAAAAGCGTTTTCCGTGCGGGCCGTCACCGACGAAGCCTCCGCGCCTTCTGCAGGCAACGGCCGTTCCGTTCCCATGGAATTTCTATTCCGGCTCCACTTCTGATAGAAATTCCACGCCACGGCTCCCGCGCCTATCAGAGCTGCGTCCTTCAACACGCTTTTGGAAACAAACGTGCCGAGCAACGCGCCCAGCGCTCCCGCGCCGAGAAGACCTCCCAGCCCGCCGGGCGTCTGGGAGGAGACTGTGGAGACGGCTTTTCCGGCCTTGGCGGAAAACGATTCCAAGGTGGACTTCAGGCCGGAATCATTCAAGATATCAAACAGCGACATAGGCTCTCCTTGCTGACGTCTAGGGTCTTATACCGTAGACATACGATATCCACACCCTAAGTCAATCAAGGAAGTCTTGCATATTCTTGCACCGGCCTTTCCGCATTAGATATAAGGGCTGAGCAGCCAGCACAGAGAATCGAAAAGACGGCCGGGAAGCGTGCAGTTTTCATAGTCCGCACGGCTCATCCTGCGCGAGCGGGCAAGCACCTCATCGGCATACCGGGAAAGTTCCTTCTGAAATACGGGGTCGGCCGCCTCCACGTTCAACTCGAAATTAAGAAACAGACTGCGCGGGTCCAGATTGGCGGAACCGAAAAGAGCATACCAGTCGTCCACCAGAAGAAGCTTGGTATGAGCGAAGGGCGGGGGCTGATACCAGATGCGCACGCCTTTCTCCACCAGACGCCCTTGAAAACGGCGCGAGGCATGATGCACATAGAAAAGATTGTTCTTTTCCGGAAGCACCAGATCCACGCGCACCCCCCGCTCTACGGCGGATACCATGGCGCCCGACAATTCACGCGGGGGAATAAAATACGGTGTAAAAATAGTCACGCGGCGCCTGGCAGAGGAAATCACCCCGCAGACAAGCTCATGGATATCTTCCCGGTTCCTTCCCAGCCCGTCGAACACCAGACGACAATGGGAATCTCCTTTTTCTTCCGGCGCGTACAGGGATGGGAGCGTCGGCAGTTTAGTTACAAAGGCCCAGTCCATGAGAAAGGCTTCCTGAAGTCGTGTGGCCACAGGGCCGGTACAGCGGAAATGTATGTCCTGTACCCTCCCGGGCCCGGGCAGGCTGACGAGATGATGGTCGCCTATGTTCATGCCTCCGGTAAAGGCCACTTCTCCATCGCAGGCAAGCACCTTGCGGTGCGTACGCAGATTGACGGCAAACATGGGCGGCCACAGACGCGGCGGCAGAAACATCTGCATTTTCACACCGCGCTCGCGCAGCTTTTTCCACGGCTTGTGCAGGGAGTAAATCATGCCGCCCAGGCCGTCCACGATGAGTCGCACGTCCACGCCGCGTGCTGCCGCGTCACCCAAGGCCTCGGCAAAGGCCTGCCCAGTACTGTCCCCTTTAAAAATATAGGTGGAAAGGCAGACCATACGCCTGGCCTGCCGGATAGCTTCCAGCATTGCTGGGTAGGCTTCTTCACCATTTTTCAGAAGCTCCAGCCTGTTGCCCCGCATCATGGACCTGCCGGTGAGAAAACGCCCCACGGAAAGGGCCTGCCAAGCTTCGGGGAGAGCCCCGTCGTCCTCCGCTTCCAGCTTTCTGTCCAGCGCTTTGTCGGAGGAATCCTGCCGCCTTGCCGCCTCGTCGAGAAGACGCCCGGCAAGACTATCCGCCCGGCTGATGCCGAAAAGAGAATAGGCCAGACTTCCCACAAAGGGCAGCAGCATGATACAGGCCACCCACGCCAGTGCGGACTGTGAATCCTTCTTGTAAAGCAGCGCGTGCACGCAGCAGAACATCGCCCAGATGAAACCTGCAAGGGCAAACAGTGCCCCTACCAAAAGAAGCGTCAACGATTCCATGCCCTGATCCTTCGGGAACGCGCCCTCATCACCGGAGTCAAATGCATAATTTCGGGCTTTCCCGAAACCTGAAAATGCTTTCCAGAGCCCGGCCGCACTTCACCTCCAGAAAAAATGCTCCCCCTGCCCGGTACCCCGCGGTCCGGGCAAAAGATAAGTTCTTCCCCTTTCCGGAGTTTTCCTCTATGCTTTTCAAAATTTTTACCATACATTCCCAGGAAACACCATGATACAGATAGACCATTCCCGCTGCGTCCGATGCGGACTGTGTACTCAAGTATGCGTCGCTCAATGCTTTCAGATCAGTGAAAACGCCGTCCATGTCCGCCATGAGCCATCCTGCATGCACTGCGGCCATTGCACAGCTGTGTGCCCGAATGCCGCCATCACCCTGGACGGCGTCCCCCCCGACACACTCCCCCCCCCGGAAAATTTCCCCTCACAGGAAAACCTTTCCGCCCTCATCAGGGGCAGGCGCTCCCTGCGTGCCTTTAAAGAAGAAGCCGTACCGCGCGAAACACTGCTTCAGGCTCTGGACACAGCCCGCTATGCCCCTACAGGCAAAAACCTCGAAAACGTAAGCTGGCTGGTGCTGGAAGGCCGTCCCACCCTACGCCGTGCGGCCGATGCCGTAGTGGACGTTTTCCGAAAGGATGAACGCATGGCAGGTCTCGTGCATGCCCACGACTGTGGAGGAGATCCCATTTTCCGGGGCGCGCCCTGTGCCGTATTCGCCTGCTCGGAAGGTTCCTATGACCTCGATATCGTCAACTGCTCCATCGCCATCGCTACTCTCGACCTGCTCCTGCCCACCATGGGCCTGGGCGGCTGCTGGGCAGGCTTCGCCATGCGGGCCGCATCCCTGGACGGCAAGGTACGCGAGGCCATGGGGCTGGAATCTTCCCTGAAGCCTCTGGCGGGGCTGATGGTGGGACTGCCCTCCCTGCATTACCGGCGCATTCCCACCCGCCGCGCTCTGCGCGTCCGGTGGGTGAACGAGGAGCAGGTATGAAGGAAAAGCTGCACTATCTTCTCTGCGGCCTGGCCATGGGAGCGGCCGACGTGGTTCCCGGGGTGTCCGGCGGTACCATAGCCTTCATCACCGGTATCTACGACAAGCTGCTCAACGGCATCAAGGCTTTCAACGCCACCTTCTTCCGCCTCTTTTTCTCCGGCAGATGGAAAGAGGCTTTGGTGCTCATCCCATGGGGCTTCCTGCTGCCGCTTCTTGCCGGCATCATCACCTCCATTTTCAGCCTCGCAAGGCTCACGCTCCACCTCCTGCACACCTGGCCGGAAGCCTTGTGGGCCTTTTTCTTCGGGCTCATCATATCTTCCATCCTACTTATGACCAGAGGCCTGCGCATGCCGGCCGTGAACGTCGCTCTTCTGATCCTCGGCGCTCTGTTTGCCTGGTTTCTCACCGGGGCGGAAGCCATGGTAGCCGAGCACACCCTGCCCCATATCTTCCTTGCGGGGTTCATTGCCCTGTGCGCCATGATCCTGCCTGGTATTTCCGGATCCTTCATGCTGGTCATCATGGGCCAGTATGCCTACATCCTTTCCGCTGTAGTGCACCTCGACCTGCCGGTGCTTCTCACCTTCATCGCGGGAGGCCTCTGCGGGCTCATGAGCTTCAGCCGTGTGCTCTCCGCATGCTTCCGCCGTTATCCTTCCCAGACAAGTGCAGCTCTCATCGGCGTCATGGCAGGATCCCTGCGCACGGTGTGGCCGTGGCATGACGGTACCTTGCCTGCGTTTCCTCCCGCTCTGGACGGCATGGTATTCATCGCGGCCATGACCTGCGCCGCTGGCGTGGCCCTGCCCCTAATCATCCAGCATATCGCATCGACCAGAAGAAGATAATGCGGTCAAGGCCCGAATCTTGCCAATGTTCCTGAAACATACATAAAACTCGGCCCCGCATGCCCCTGAAACGCATACGGGGCCGCATGCGTCCGAACTCTTTCCGAGAGAACCTTGACAAAACTTTCCTGCGGGAAGAAAATTATAGTATGGCTTACAAGGCACATGGACACATCTCCCTCGTACACCGGAAGCACGGGACTGGCCCGCGACATTACATCATGAATATCCGTTTTTCCGAAGAACTTCTGGCCGACCTCAAGAGCATTGCCGGTGCTTTCCGGCTGCTTTTCTTTCTGGGCCTCGGTATCATTCTGCTTTTCCTCATTTTCTGGTGGGATGCCCAATGCCGCCGTCCCTTCGTTGAGACGGGCCCTACGGAATTAATCCAGACGCTTTTTCTCACGCTGAGCACGGCTATTTTCTTCCTTGAAGCACGCCGTCGCCCGGATATGCGCGGCGCTCTGGTACTTGCAGGCGGCTTCACAGGTTGCATGCTGATCCGCGAACAAGACTATTTTCTGGATATTATCTCCCACGGCTGCTGGAAATGGCCCGCTCTGACTCTGACCTTGGTCTGCCTCGTCTATGCGGCAGCACACGCGCGTGCCACCGCGGCAGCCCTCGCCAGATTTGTCCGCTGGCGCTATTTCCCCATCCTGCTTACCGGTATTGTCATTGTCCTGGCCTATTCCCGACTTTTCGGCATGGGAGCGCTCTGGCGTTCTCTTCTAACCGATGAAAGCTGGCGCATGGCCAAAAACGCCATGGAAGAATCCAGCGAACTGCTCGGCTATCTGTTCGTTCTTGCCTCGGCCCTGCTCCTGCGCTTCGGCAAGAGCTGACCCCTGCCCTTTCATGCAGGCGCCGTGCCTCGTTTCCGGCGTCGCACCGGCCATGCGGCGCATCTCCTTACGGAAAGACTTATCGAAGATGCTTTGCGCATCCCCTTCCACGGATGATCTTGGAAAATGCTCTTTCCTGCTGTCTTCCCTCGGGCAGAAGAGTTTTCCTGCCCGTTGCCTGGCCCTTCATCCCTACCGCCGGGAAAATACGCGGCCCCGGTCTGAAAGCAGCACACACCTGGACATAAACCGCGCGCTGAGGAACATATCCACGTCCTTTCCGATACTGTCAGGCCATGGGGCCGGGTATGGGGAAAGTCCGGCAGAGGGCACTTCCCCCCTGCCCATCTCAGGCCGTGACATAAAAAACTCATTCCACCGTTGACAGTGAAAAAATCGACCTTAGTATAAAACTGTTCTTTAGAAAAAGAAGTCGAGGCATCTTCTCCGCGTAAAGAATGTTCTTTGCCGCCCTTATGGAGAAAATAATCATGTTATATATATCATGATGCATTGACTTCATCCATCTATGGAGGTTTTTACCATGTTTCCCGGTATGCTTGGAGAAAAACTTTTGGACGATTTTTTCCATGAACATGTTATGCCCGGTTTCGGCAGTAGCGTTCAGATGCCCCGCAGAACTTCGGACTATGCAATGAAGACGGACGTCCGTGAAACGGAAAACACCTATGAACTCGATATCGAACTGCCCGGTTTCAAAAAAGAAGAAGTAAGCATAGAGCTGGACAAGGGCTGTTTGACCATACGAGCCGCCGGCGCTCAGGCCGGGGAAGAAGGCAGAGAAGGCCGCTATCTGCGCCGTGAACGCTTCTGCGGAGCATGCAGCCGAAGCTTCTATGTAGGTGAAGTACTGGAACCCGAGGATGTTTCCGCCCGTTTTGAAAACGGAATCCTGAAACTCTCCTTCCCCAAGACGCCGGAAAAGAAAGTTCCTGAAAAAAAGACCATCGCCATAGCCTAGCGATACCCTGTCGATGCGGAGCACCACCCACGTCCGCATTGACGATTCAGAGAGGAAGACGCCCCAGAAGCTCTCCCGCTTTTGCCCGAATTCCGCTCACGGCTCCCTCTCTGCCGTAAACCACGGCCCGGCGCATATCGCGGACAGAAGCCCCGAATCTCCCTTACTAAAGGCTCTTTCTGTGCGCACAGGCGGAAATCAAGGCTTGTCCGCACGCATATTCTTCTCTTCCAGGCAAAAGAAAAAGAGCACGCCGAAGGCATGCTCTTTTTCTTTTCATGCAAGGAGAAGCGTCTCCTCGGAAAAATACAGACAGATTCTCCCCGGAAGGACCTTTCCGCCGTTTCCTCCTGCAGGCTCCCCCCTGGAGGAAAACTACTTTTTGACGGCCAGCAGCACGTTGGAAGATTTGAACATGGCGCCCACGGTGCAGCCGCGTTCCAGGCGGAGACGGTTCACGCCGTCCAGAGTGACGGTGGCGTTGATTTCCATACCGCTGGGGGTCTGAATGAGGACTTCGCCGTTCACAAAGCCGCGCACCAGCTTGACCACCTTGCCGGTAAACTGGTTGCGGCAGGAAAAGTCATAGTCATCGTCGTTGGCAATAAGCATGATCTCGGTAGCTTTGATCAGTGCAACGGCTTCCTTGCCCTCGGCAAGGTTGAGGCGATCCGTGCAGGCATGGGAAACCTGGCTGTAAATCTTTTCTCCAGATTCCAGCGAAATTTCCACCTCATCATTGAAGTTTCCGGGAATGATCGCGGTAATCTTGCCGGGAAAGGCATTGCGAGAGCTGGTTTTCATCATAATCTCCTGTTTAATATACGCTTATTCAGCACATCTCCTCACGGCCATGCGATACACAGCCTGGCGCACACTCTGCCCCGGCAACTGCCATCCATCTTCCTTCCATGGGAGGACACTGAAAAAACTGCTTTAACATAGCCAATAAGCCCCTGGCGCGCAAGAGCGACGAAGCTTTTTTTTGCAGGGCGGATTATCCGGCCTGCCCTCCTTTTTCCCCGCTTCCCGGAGCGCTCAGAAGTGCCATGAACGCTTCCTCGTCCAGAACGGCAATGCCCAGAGCTCGGGCCTTGTCCAGTTTGGAGCCCGGGTTTGCCCCCACCACAAGGTAATCCAGCGTCTTGGAGACCGAAGATGCCACATTCGCCCCCGCCCCTTCCGCCTGCCTGCGATACTCGTCCCGGGGGCGGGAAAGCGTGCCGGTGAAAAGCACCTTTTTGCCCGCCAGAGCCCCTCCCCGACCGGCGCTTTTCTCTCCCCCCTTCGGCCACAGGCCCAGAGCACGAAAGCGTTCCAGAAGTTCCCGGTTCGAGTCAGTTTCAAAAAAAGCGCGTATGCTTCCCGCCACTTCGGGGCCTATGTCGGGCAGAAGCATGAGCTCTTCCACGCTTGCCTTCTCCAAGGCATCCATATCGGCAAAGTGCTCCGCAAGAGTACGGGCGGTCTGCTCCCCCACCTGGCGTATGCCCAGAGCGGCGATAAAGCGCATGAGCGAGGCGCTTGTCCTTGCCTGTTCCAGTGCGGCGACGAAATTTCCGGCGGAAACTTCACCCATACGCTCATAGCTCATGAGTTCCTCTCTGGTCACCGTAAAAAGGTCAGCCGGGCTCTTCACCCTGCCCGAAGCTATGAGTGCCTCCACCCATTTCGCTCCCACGCCGTCCACATCCAGCCCGGCCTTGGATACGAAATGTACGATGCTGCGCATGATCACCGCCGGGCAGGCCAGGTTCAGGCATCGCCAGGCCGCCTCCCCCTCCAGTCTTCGGGCCGGAGAGCCGCATACGGGGCACACATGGGGAAACTCAAAGGGGGCAAGTCCCTCCGGCCTCTTTTCCAGAACCGGTCCGAGCACGTCGGGAATCACATCCCCGGCGCGCTGAATGACGACCACATCATTCTCTCGCAGGTCGAGCCTGCGTATTTCATCCTCATTATGGAGCGTGGCGCGGCTCACCATCACCCCGCCGAGGCTCACGGGCTCAAGCTCTGCCACAGGAGTAAGCACTCCCGTGCGGCCCACCTGTATGGAAATTTTCTTCAGGCGCGTTTCCGCCTTGCGCGAGGTGAACTTCCAGGCTACAGCGAAACGGGGCGCGCGTGCCGTGAATCCGAGCGCTGCCTGTGCCTCGCGATCATTCAGCTTATACACCACCCCGTCTATCTCAAAGGGAAGGGAGTCACGGAGGGATTCCAGATGCTCATAATATTCCCGGGACTCCTCCGCCGTGCGGCAGAGCCTGCCTTCCGGGGGAGTATCGAAGCCCCAGCGTGTTAAAGACTCCATAACCTGTGCGTGCGTCTCCCAGTCTTTCATGCCCGGCGCGTCCACTTCGCCGAGACTGTAGGCCAGAAAGCGCAGCTTGCGCTGTGCTGTCACGCCGGTGTCGAGCTGCCGCAGAGAGCCTGCGGCAGCATTGCGCGGATTGGCGAACGTCTTCTGTCCCAGAGATTCCTGTCTCCGGTTCAGCGATTCAAATTCCTTGCGGAACATGAGCACTTCGCCGCGTATTTCAATGCGTCGGGGAAAAGGCCCCGTGCCCGCCAGGCGCAGAGGCAGGTTGCGCACCGTGCGCATGGCCTCCGTCACCACTTCGCCCACTTCCCCGTCACCCCGTGTGAGCGCCTGCACCATCACGCCGTTTTCATAGGCCAGCTCACAGGCCAGCCCGTCCAGCTTGGGATCAGCCCACCAGGAGTCCATGATCTCAGGCCCCGCCTCGGGCAGAGCGCGCGAAGCCTTCTGCACAAAGGCCTCCCATTCCCCTGAAGAAAACACGTTGTCCAGCCCGTACATGCGTTCTCGGTGCGGACGAGTTTCCAGATAGGGCAGTACTGCGCCGCCCACCCTGTGCGTGGGGGAATCCAGAGTGCGCAGGTCGGGAAACTTCTCTTCCAGCTCCACCAGTTCACGGTACAGGGCGTCGTAGGCCTCATCGGTAATTTCCGGAGCATCCAGCTGATGATACAGGCGGTTGTGGCGCTCCACTTCACGGCGCAGCCACGAAACACGGGCTTCAGCGCGGTTATGCTCCTTCTTCTCCGGAGAATCGAATAACGAAAACTGATCCATGCCTTCCTCGAGTCTGCATTGTTGCACCGCCCACGCGGCGTTTCCTCGACCGCATACTGCCACGCCGCACACTCAAGGGCAAGCTTGCCCTTGCCTGTAGAGCTGCTTGCCCTTATAGTGACGCTTTCCGTTCTTTCCCTGCGGAATATCTGTTCCTTTTATCCCCTGCATGCGGCTCTTGCGCCCGTGCTTCCCAAGGAGTCTCCATGTACGCCCTGCGCATCGACAGCACCGAAGCAGCCTTTAATCTTGCACTGGAGGAAACGCTTTTCGATACCCTCTCGCCGGAAAATCCCGGCATATTCCTCATCTGGCGCAACGCGCCCTCCGTCATCGTAGGCTGCCATCAAAACACTGCCGAAGAAGTGGACGCCGCCTACTGCCGCGAACACGGTATCGCTGTGGTGCGCCGCCCTACCGGCGGAGGAGCAGTGTACCATGACCTCGGCAACGTCAACTTCTCCTTTCTCACATGGGTGGAAAAAAACCGCCTGGCCGGTTTCGAGGAGTTCATGCGCCCCATGGTGCAGGCCCTGCGCGACCTGGGGGTGGACGCCGCCTATACGAGCCGCAACGATATCACGGTGCAGGGCCGCAAGGTAGCCGGCACCGCACAGCGCCGGAAAGGGCAGAAAATGCTGCATCACGGATGCCTTCTGGTGGATGTTGATACCTCCGTCCTGACCGGCGCACTGGCGGCGGACCCGGAGAAATTCCAATCCAAGGGCGTGGCCTCCCATCGCGCCCGCGTGGCCAACCTGCGGGAGTTTCTACCCGCCGGTCTCTCCCGTGAAGCATGCATGGATCTGATCATTCAGTCCATGACAAAATACTGTGCCAACGAAGAACGCATGCTCCCTCCCGATCTTGCCGCAAAGGCCGAAGCCCTCGCCGCCTCGCGCTACCGCAGCTGGGAATGGAACTGGGGTCAGTCCCCCCGTTTTACGGAAAAGCGCCGTCGTCGCTTCGCCTGGGGCAGGCTGGAATGTCTTCTGGAAGTACGCGAAGGCTGCATCGCCGGCTGCCGCCTCTTCGGCGATTTTTTTGCGGGGGGGGATATCACGGAACTGGAAAAAATCTTCCTCGGCCTCAGGGCCGATGCTCCCTCCCTGAGGGAAGCGCTGCAAAACGTGCCTGTGGAAAAATGGTTTTCCGGAGCGGAACACGAGGAACTTCTTGCTTTCCTCTGCGGAGAGTAACGCCTTTTCCCGGTTGTTCCGCAACATGCCCGGCAACACAGAAGCCGCCCATGACTGAAGAAAAACTTTACGCCCTTTCCCTGAAAAAGGGAAAAGGGCGTAGGTGCCGAAGCTTTCTTTCGGAAATGTTCCGGTACTCCCCTCCCGTGCCGCTCATACACGGACAGAGGGGAGCATGCCGGACTGAAAAGGTACTCCGCCGAAAACAAAAAGGCCGGAACCCTATGCCCCCTCCACGACAAATTCCCGATAGCTCTCCCCGCTCTCCACACTTTTCCAGAGGAAGAGCCCCTTTTCCCAGGTCATGTAGCTGTGCCGGCTGCCTTGCTTGGGAAGGGACACGGAGCCCGGGTTCATGGCGACAAAGCCTTCGCGGGGCGTGCACACGGGGACATGGGTATGTCCGTAAAGCAGTATGCCTGCCGACGCAAAGGGAGGCGGCGTCTGCCCATTGTAGCGATGCCCGTGCGTAGCGTACACCGTCAGCCCGTTCAGCAGAAGTACGGCGTACTCAGCCATGATGGGAAATTCCAGCACCATCTGATCCACTTCTCCGTCGCAGTTGCCGCGCACGCAAAGCAGCTTTTCGCGCATGGCGTTGAACATGGCGAACACCTTTTGAGGCGCGTATTCGTCCGGCAGGTTGTTGCGGGGGCCATGGTACAGAAGATCCCCCAGAAGAAGAAGGCTGTCCGCCCCTTCCTCGGCAAAGCGTTCCAGGAGTTTCCCGCACCAGAGGGCGGAGCCGTGAATATCCGAAGCGATCATCAATTTTTTCATGCATTCTCCTTTGCGCCGAACATGCCAGATTTGCCCCGGAAGGTCGAGAAAAAGGCATGGCCTTCCCCGAAAAGATGCCGGGAACAACGGCCTCTTCCCCCTGCTTCCAAAAAACATGAAGAAAGCCCCTTCTTCTGAAGTCCCCACGAGAACTCCGGCAGATACAGACCGCAAGAAGGCGACGGATGGAGACTACCCCCTCCCTTCAACCGGTAGGCCAACTTCGGGAAGGGAAAAAACTGCGCTCTTCATTCCGGGCAGTACGGCATGAAAAAAACATGCATATTCCCACATGCGCCGCTTCAGAAAAACGGTACTTAATATCACCCAATCTTGAGCCCTTTCCCATGGCCGCAGAAGCACTCGCAAAAGCCGAGTCCCCATCCCCCCTCTTCCGGGATGGAGCGTGCGAACGCGCGCCGCCTTTCAACACTTAAGAAAGCTTCCATACCTGAACGCTCTGAAGCTATAGCTTCTCCGAGCTATGACGCAACTTATGAAAAAACCGGATAAAAAATTTTTTCACATGACATATCACAAAGCTCTTTCCATAACAGTTTGAAATAAAGCGTTCTTTTTTCGCTCCTCACAAGGACTTCTTCTGTGTAACGGCATCACCTTCTCCCAAAGCACAGGACAGTTCCGTATGAATAGGCACCCCCCTCAAACAGGAGCACATGCAATCGGCACATCTTTTTCCTGAAAGGCTTTGAAACTGAGGAGAAACCCGGCCCCTTTGAAAAAAAACGCGACGCGTTCAGTTTGCGCTTTTAGGAACGATTTGACGAAAAAAAAAGGAAAAAAGTAATAACGTAGGGAATAATATGTGAAATCCATGCTTTTGCCTCTTCTCATGGCTGGATTCTTGTTATATAAAAAATGCTAAATCTCAGGGGGAGAAGACATTGCGCAAAGTAACATATATCCTGACGGGTACACTGCTGGTTCTGTCTGTAGGGGGATATCTGCTGCCGGAAACTTCCGAGCCTTTTCCCAACAGAATACTCATGAAAAATGCCGCCGGGCATGTGGTATTTGATCACAAGGCCCATGCGGAAAGCATGGGCATAGAGTGCATGAGCTGCCATCACGACGCTCCCGGCCCTGCCAGTGCAGGGCTGACATGCAAAAGCTGCCACGGCCTCGAATTTGGCCCCGAGTTTCGGGGACATTCCTATACCCTGTCGTATGAAAGCTGTGCGACCTGCCATCACATGACTCTGACCCCCAAGGACTGGGGGCATGATACGCACGCGGCCATGCCCTCAGTGGAGTGTACGGCCTGCCATCACGGCCCGCAGATAGAGCCTACCCCGCAGAACTGCGCGTCCTGCCACGACCGCAAGGTCGACATGGGGCCCATCCTTTCCCTGAAGCGCGCCGTGCACACCCGCTGCAAGAGCTGCCATGCGGACCGGTTCAGCCCCACCGACATGAGCAACTGCGTCTTCTGCCACGAGGCGCATCCTTCGCGCGAATCCCAGAAGAGCGGCGCGAAGCTGAAGGAAGCGCTTGTCACCTGCAGTACCTGTCATAAGGTGGAACCTGCCAAGCTTGTGCCGAGCAGCATGGCCGCCTATCACGGCCTGTGCATAGGCTGCCATGAAAAGCAGGGCGGCCCTGTGGACAACTGTGCACAATGCCATACGAAATAGCGACAAGGGAAGAACGATGAAGCAATATTTCCATATCATCAACGATCCGCGATTCCGCCTTGTCTACCATGAACACAGGCTCTTCGGCGACGGGCCGTCCCCCAAAAAGATACGTCTGAACAGAGAAGGCTTCACCATAGTTCCGGGAGTCAAGAAAAAAACCATGGTCTACCCGGGCATGCTGCTTGCCGAACACCCCAGCCTGGAAAAAGGCGATCTGCACGCTCCCATCTACGGTATGATTACCGAGATCAACGCCCGAAGCGTGTTTGTGGAAGCGGTGAACCTTGAGGAAGTCGAACCCGGCGCCTTTCCCGCTCCGATGGAACCGGTGGATCTGCTCAAGGAAGGTACGGAAGGTGAAGAGCTCATTCTTGCCGTAAAGAAGCTGGGCGTGAACACCCGTTCGCTGGGTCGCCGGGTGAAGACGCTCATCGTCAACGGCCTGAACCCCGAGCCCGGCGTGCGCTGGGCAGAACCCATGCTGGTGGAACATGCCGCCGAAATACGCGCGGGCCTTGAACTTCAGCGCCGCTTCCGGCGTGCTGAGGAGATCATACTGGCCGTGCCCGCAGGCTGCAAGGTCAAACTCTCCGGCGTCCGCACCGTGGAAGTGGATCCCATGTACCCCAACAGCGTGAACGAGCTTTTGATCAAGGAAGTGACCGGGGAAGAAAATCCGCCGGACGTGGCGGCCGTGGGTATGCACAATGTCTGGAGCCTGGGCCGCGTGGCTCTCACCGGACTTCCGCTCATGGAAACCGTCATCACCATCGGCACGGCCAAAGACTGGGGCAACTACATTGTCAAAAACGGCAGTATCGTCGGGGAGCTTCTGGAGTTCACCGGCATTTCCCTGAAAAGCGGCGACACCATCCTACGCGGCGGCCCCCTGCGCGGCGAAAGTCTGGACCGGCTGGACCGAAGCATCACCAAGGGCGCCTACGGCTTCTTCGTGGTGAATGCGGGAGAGGTACCGCCCATAGAAGGCGACAGCCCCTGCATCAACTGCGGCGCATGCATACAGATATGCCCCACCCGCATCGACCCGCGCATGCTGAGCCGCTATGCCGAGTTCGGCAGATACGACATGTCCCGGAAGGAAAATTTCCGCCTCTGCGTCGACTGCGGTCTCTGCGGCTATGTGTGTATTGCCCGCCGCCCCGTGCTTCAGTACATACGCCTCGCCGTCAAGAAGCTTGAAGAGGAAGAACGCCTTTCGCGCCTCACTCCCATCGAGCCAGTGGCCAAGGGCTAGGAGCAGACGACCTCACCCGCCGCATCACGCGCGAGCACACCAGCGAGAAAAGCCATGAGCACTTCCAACAACAACGATATTCTTCTTGCCATCAGTACGCCTCCCTTCTGGCATTGCGGGCGTACCATACGCAAAAACAGCCTCCACACCCTCATCGCCCTGACCCCTGCCGTTCTCATGAGCCTCGCGCACTGGGGGCTTCCCGCAGCGCGCGTCATGGCCCTTGCCGTACTTGCGGCCATGGGTACGGAAGCCCTCTGCCAGATATTCATGAAACAGAAGCTGAGCCAGGACAACGGCACGGCCGCCATCACCGGCCTTCTGCTCGCCTTCCTTCTGCCCGCCTCCGCACCGTGGTGGCTCGTCATCATCGGTGCGGCCTGTGCCATGGGCATAGGCCGTATGGCCTTCGGCGGCTACGGGGCCAATCAGGTCAACGCCACCCTCGTGGGCTGGGCCATGATCTTCGTATCCTTCCCCTTCCTCATGGATCCCACGGCCTCACAGCTCCAGACCACCCTTACCGATCCTCTCCTGAAGCTGAAATATTTCGGGGCCGAGGCCGTGGCGGATATTTCCGTTTTTGACCTTCTCCTCGGCCGTCAGCTTGGGGGGCTCGGCTCTTCGCAGGTCGGCGCACTCCTTCTCGGCGGCATCTATCTGGTGCTCCGGGGCGTAGTCCGCTGGGAAATTGCCCTCTCCTTCCTGGGGGGAACCTTCCTTTCCGCCACCTGCCTCCATCTTGTGGACAGTTCCCTCTATGCAGGCCCCTTCTTCCATATGGGTACCGGCGCCACCGTGCTCGCCGCCTTCTTCCTCGCCACAGAAGACTCCTGTTCGCCCCACCGCCGCCTGCCCATGCTCCTCTACGGACTGACGGGCGGCACGCTCGTTGTCCTCATCAGGGCCTTCGGCAGCTATACCGACGGCGCCCCCTTCGCCGTCATGCTCATCAACCTGCTCGCCCCCATGTTTGCTCTCATCAGGTCGCATCCCTTCGGGACCGTACCGCAAAAGGCAGGAAAGGCCGACGGGAGGACTCGCGCATGAAAAGCATCCTTCAAATGATCGTTGTGCTGTCGGTTCTGTGCGGCATGGCCGGCTTCTGCCTCTCCTACCTGAAAATGACCACAGCCCCGCTGATTGAAAGCCAGGCCCTCACCTTCGTGCAGGGGCCCGCCATACTTGAAGTCTTCAAAAACGCCGAAAACTCGCCCATTGAAGACCGCAAAAGCTTCACCTTGGCCGACGGACGCAGCGTCAACGTCTTTCCCTGCATGGAAGGCGGGA
>NZ_DYZA01000211.1 GCF_020741395.1 Mailhella massiliensis
CGTGTATGGAAGGGCTGTGAAGGCCTTCCTATTTTTCAAGGTGCGTCCTAAGGAGATTTATATGTCGAACATGACTATCGTTGGTGCGCAGTGGGGCGACGAAGGCAAGGGCAAGATCGTCGATCTGCTCACTTCCGAAGCGGATATGGTGGTCCGTTTCCAGGGCGGCAACAACGCCGGGCATACGGTCATTGTCGATGGCAAGAAGTATGTCCTGCATGTTGTCCCCTCGGGCATCCTTCACCCCGGAAAGATGTGCATCATCGGCAACGGCGTCGTGCTTGACCCGGAAAATTTCCTTGAGGAAATAGACGCTCTTCAGAGCCTCGGGCTGGATGTGAGTCCTGAGAGGCTGAAGATCAGCTACAAGACGCACCTCATCATGCCCTATCACCGCATCATTGACGGTGCGCGTGAAGGAGCTTCCAAGAATAAGATAGGTACTACCGGGCGCGGCATCGGCCCCTGCTACGAGGACAAGAAGGCCCGCGTGGGCGTACGCGCCGGCGACCTTACCGACCCTGAAGTGCTGAAGGCCAGGATAGCCCGTGCGCTGGAAGAGAAGAACGTGCTCTTTTCCCAGCTCTACGGCCTGCCCGCGCTCGATCCTGAAACGGTGTTCAGCGACCTTATGGCCATAGCTCCCCGCATCGTGCCTTACCTGGCGGACGTGTCCAGCCTCATCATGGATGCGCAGGAATCGGGTAAGAACATCATGTTTGAGGGCGCGCAGGGGGTGATGCTCGATATCGACCACGGCACCTACCCCTTTGTGACTTCCTCCAACGTGGTATGCGACAATGCCTCCATCGGTTCAGGCGTGAATGCGGGGATTATCGACCAGCGCATCGCCATTGTGAAGGCCTACACCACGCGCGTGGGGTCCGGCCCCTTCCCCACGGAGCTTTTCGATGAAACGGGTGAATTTTTGCGCCGCCAGGGTGGAGAATACGGCGCTACCACGGGCAGGCCGCGCCGCTGCGGCTGGCTCGACCTTGTGGTGCTGCGTGAAATGATACGCCTGTGCGCGCCTACCACTATGGCCCTGACCAAGGTGGACGTGCTGAGCGGCCTGAAGGAAATCAAGCTCTGCGTAGCCTATGAGTACGAGGGGAAGGTGGTGAAGTTTCCGCCCCAGACGCCGCGCGGCCTGGAATTTTCCAAGCCCGTGTTTGAAGTGCTGCCCGGCTGGGAGGAAGATCTTTCCGGCTGTGAAGGATGGGACGACCTGCCGAAGAACTGCCGCCGCTACATTGAGCGTGTGGAGGAACTTCTGGGCGTGAAGGCCGGCTTCATCTCCGTCGGTCCCGACAGGAAACAGACCTTCCGGCGCTGATATGGCGGCGGGAAAGGAGTCAAAAAAGGCGGGCGCGGCGCGTTCTTCGGCCGAGGTGGAACTGCCCGGCGTAGATGAGGCGCGCGCCGCCGTATCCCCCGCCCTTTCCGCGGAGCTGGAGCGTCCGCGCTCTCTGCTTTACTCCATGAGGGAGAGTCCGCCTCAGCTTCTGCACTTGGAAGGAGGGACGGCATCCTCCCGGGTGGCTCTTGCTCTTTGGTGGGCTGCACTGCTCAACTGTGAAGGGGAAGAGGATTTGCCCTGCCTTGCCTGTCCTTCATGCCTTCGCATGGGTGCGCGCATGCATCCCGACCTTTTTCTGTTCGACGGGCGAGCTTCTTCCATAAAAATAGACGAGGTACGCGCTCTGCGCCCCGTGCTTGGGGAACGCCCCCGCTTCGGCCGCCGCCGTGTGGTGGTGCTGGCCGAGGCGCAGGCCCTGGGGGTGGAGGCGGCCAATTCTCTTTTGAAGGTACTGGAAGACCCGTGCCCCGATACCTGCTTTGTCTTCACCGCCCCGCAGCGTGAGCGCCTTCTGCCGACGCTGGTTTCCCGGGGCTGGGTCATCACCCTTCCCTGGCCGCAGCCAGGAGGGCCTCTTGCCGATGAGCTTCGTCTCTGGGATCAGGCCCTGGCGCGTTTTGCCGTGGAGGGCCGCGGCTGGTTCGACCTGACGCAGCTCCGCAACGGGCTGGACGCGGCAGGAGCGCAGCAGGTGGTGCTGGTAGGGAGAAAGGCTTTGGCCGACTGTATTGCCGGACGCGAAGGCGGGGCTCTTTCCGCGGTGTTCAGGCCTTTGCCCGAGGCGCTGCGCCTGGAACTTGACGAGCTTTTTTCCGAAAGTGAGGATGCGCTTCAGGCGCAGGTCAATCCTCTTCTGGCTCTGGACGCCATGGCCTGCGGCGTACACGGCCTAGTGCGGCGCGTTTCTTCCGAACCTTGACAGGGCGGCTCTTCGTTCCTACTTTTCGCTTACCATTATGGAGGTCATTCATGAGTCAGGAATTTGAACATAAGGAATCCATGAACGAGGAAGCGGAACTCGAAGCCCGGGAAGAGGAAGCTCCTGCCGGGGAGAAGACGGAAGAAGAGCTGCTTGAGGAATGTCGTGCGAAGCTCTGCGCCGCCTGTTCCGTGGCAGAGGAGGCCAATGCCGTCAAGCTTCGCGCCCTGGCAGAAATGGACAATTTCAAGAAACGCCTCCAGCGTGAAAAGGAAGAGCAGGCCCGCTATGCAGCGGAAAAGGTGTTGGCCGATCTTCTGCCTACGCTGGACAATCTCGACCTCGCGCTTCAGTACGGCGGCCAGTCGGAAGAGAGCCGTAACATGATGGTGGGTGTGGAAATGACCCGCACCATGCTGCTCGATGCACTTAAAAAGCACGGGCTTGTGCCTGTGGGCCAGGTGGGGCAGGCTTTTGATCCCAATGACCATGAAGCCGTGGGGCAGGAAGAGTCCGAGGGCATGGAAGCAGGGTTCATCGTGCGTGTGATGCAGAAGGGGTACAGGCTCAACGAGCATCTCCTGCGCCCGGCGCGCGTCATTGTTTCCAGGTAGTCTGCCCGGTTTTGATCCCCGACCTGTGCCGGAAAGCCTTGCATGGCCATAGCCTGTACGTTTGCCGGCCATGGGGCATCGACATAGAGCATGTTTTCGGAATATGCCGTGAGAAGCTTGAACGGAGCACGCCCTCGGGCGCTGTCTCCGTTTTTACTTTGAAACGTGAGAAAACAGCCGCTCAAGCCTTATGAGGAAAGGCTCATGGGCAGGGGCGGAAAAAGCGAAGACGGCCCGGTCGGCGGGGTTCTTCACGTTTAAAGCCCCTCTTCTCGGCTTGCCGACAGCTGAAGAAAAGGCTCTCCGTGCGGGGATATTTTTTGTCATTTTTTAAGGAGATGCAACGATGCAGGTTCTTCTCATCAATTCCAGCCCTCACCCTAAGGGCTGCACATGGACGGCTCTTTCCGAAGTAGCTTCGGAACTGGAGAGGCAGGGTATAGGTTCCCGTATCTTTCAGCTGGGCACCCAGCCTGTGGCAGGCTGCATTGCCTGCGGCGTGTGCCGCAAGACGGGGCGCTGCTTCCGGGATGACAAGGTGAACGAGGTTCTCGCCCTGGTGCCCGAGTTCGACGCCTTCGTGTTCGGTACACCCGTATACTACGCATCCGCCTCAGGCCAGCTGGAGAGCTTCATGGACAGGCTTTTTTTCAGTGGCTCCGCGCTCTTTGCCAACAAGCCCGGAGCGGCCGTGGTGAGCTGCCGCCGCGGCGGGGCTTCTGCCGCCTTCGAGCAGGTGAACAAATACTTCGGTATGAACAATATGCCCGTGGTCACCTCCACATACTGGAATCAGGTGCACGGAAACACTCCCGAGGAAGTGCGGCAGGATGCGGAAGGCCTGCAGACCATGCGGCATTTGGCCCGCAATATGGCCTGGCTGCTCCGCTGCATTGAGGCGGGCCGCGCCGCTGGTGTGCCGCTGCCGGAAATGGAACCCATGGTTCGGACGAACTTTATCCGTTAGAGTCCTTTCCCGGGGCATTTCAGCATGTTGTATGGTGCTGGAATGTCCCGGAAAGCTCTGTCCCGTTTTCCGGCTTCCGCTACGGCGGAAATATCCTTTTCCCGGAAGGTCGTGGCATGTTTTTCCGGGAAAAGCCCTGTCCGGTCTGTTGTGATTCCTCTGCAGGCGGACGCGGCGGCCTTTTTTCCTTTTGTCGTCTTTGTCGATGATTCCCGGAAAGAGTCCGGGAGCTTTTTTCAGCACAGCCCCGTACTTCCTTACCATGAATCTTTCCCGCTCCTTTTCCGGTCACGCACTGGCTTTTTTCACCGTTTTCGTCTGGGGCGTCACCTTTGTAAGTACCAAGGTACTGCTTACGGATTTTCAGCCCGTTGAAATCCTGTTTCTGCGTTTTGTCATGGCCTTCTGTGTCCTGTACGCGGCCTGTCCCGGACCCCTTCCGGGCATGACGGCGCGCCGCCGTCTCATCTCCGCCGCTGCTGGGCTCACCGGAATCTGCCTTTATTACCTTTTGGAAAACATGGCCCTTGCCCATACCATGGCTTCCAATGTGGCCGTCATCCTTACGGCTACCCCCATGTTCACTGCCCTGGTCGCCCGTTTCGTATTGAGGGGAGAGGAGCGGCTCGGGCTGCGTTTTTATCTCGGTTTTGTTGTGGCTATGACGGGCATAAGCCTTATCTGTTTCAACGGCGTCCGGTTTTCCCTGAATCCTGTGGGGGATATTCTTGCCGTAACGGCCGGGCTGGTGTGGGCCTTTTATGCCTGTCTGACGCGCATTATGGGGTTCTGGGGCTGCAATCCCATTCAGATCACCCGTATCACCTTCGGCTGGGGCCTTTTGTTCATGCTTCCCTTTCTGAGTTTTTTCGGCTTCTCTTGGGATACTGAGAGGCTGCTTCGCCCCGTAAATATGGGTAATCTGCTCTTTCTCGGTCTGGTTGCCTCGGCCATGTGTTTCACCACCTGGAATATGGCCGTACGCGCCTTGGGCACGGTACGTGCGAGTTTGTACATCTACCTGGTGCCGGTCATCACCGTTGCCGTTTCCGTAGCGGTACTGGGGGAAAGGCTCACAGCCCTTTCCGCTCTGGGCACAACGCTGACGCTGGCGGGGCTTTTTCTTTCACAGTCGGGCAGAAGTTGAGCTTTGTAACTGCGTACACGTTCGGAAGGTGTAACGTGGAGAGTCTTGTGTTTTTCGATCCGTACCGGAAAGTTTTGCAGAGTGAGGCCCGGACGCGGTGGGTTCCGCACGGAAGGCGCTCCGAGTCAGAAAGGCCGCCCCTGAGTGTCCGGGAAACATGTGCTCAATATGAGGAAGCGCGTTGCAGCTTGACGGCCCGGGTGGCCAGAAAGGAAGGGAAGAATCGATCCGGCAGGCGTGTTCCTCCGAAGGTATCTTCATACAGTGCAGTGAGCACAAAGCCCGCCGCCAGCTGCCCCTGAATCTGTTCTTCCAGGCTGTGGCCGAATTCCGCAGCTTCATGGTCTTGCGCCAGTTCCTCCATGCTCCGGTAGTCGAGGTCGGAATAGGGCAGGGGGTGGCTTACCTGAAGAATGTCCTGCTCCTGAAGCTCCCAGTCAAAAAGGTAGAAGGCGGGGTTCATGAAACCGCTCATGAGCACGCCGCCCTTTTTCAGGACGCGGAAGGCCTCATTCCACACAGGTTGAATATGGGGGATGAACAGGTTGGATACGGGGTGCACGATGATATCGAAGTAGTTGTCGGCAAACATGCAAAGATCCGTCATGGAAGAAAGGACGGTGCGTATTTCAAGCCCTTCACGCCGTGCTACGGCCCTGTCCCGCTCAAGCTGCGCTTCGGAAAGGTCGAGCACCGTCACGTCGGCCCCGGCCGCCGCGAGCACGGGCCCCTGCTGCCCCCCGCCTGAGGCCAGACACAGAATGTTTTTATCTTTCACCGGAGGAAACCATGCCCTCGGCGCCGGGCGTGAAGCGGTGAGCATTATGCTCCAGTCCCCTCTGCGGGCGCGGGCTATGATTTCATGGTCCACAGGCACGGTCCAGGGGTTTTTTCGGCGCGCCTTTTCTTCCCAGGCTTTGCCGTTCAGGGCAAGAATGTCCATGAAGTCTGTCCTGTTTTTTTCTAGGGCATGATCCGCCTTCAGGCCGGAGTCGCTTTTATGTTGTAGCTTAAGCGGCAGGGAAAAGGCTGATTCGCGGGGCAGTATCGCTGTTTCCCGGAGCATCTCCAAAAGAGTTTCCGCTTCTTTCCCGGGGAAATTTTCCGTGTTTCGGGAGGAGGCTGTTTCGAGCCTCCCCCGGGAAAGGCAGTCTTGGAAGGGCATGCCGCTACTTCTTCTTGCCGAAGTGGAGGATATGCCCCATTTTTTCCTGCTTGGTGCGCATGTAATGCTCGTTGGTGGCGCACAGACCGATTTCCAGAGGCACGCGCTCTGCGATTTCCAGACCGTACCCTTCCAACCCCACGATTTTGCGGGGATTGTTGGTCATGAGGCGGAGGCGGCTTATACCGAGATCGCGCAGTATTTGCGCCCCCGCTCCGTAACTGCGAAGATCCGGAGCGAAGCCGAGTTTGATATTGGCTTCTACGGTGTCGTATCCCTGTTCTTGGAGGGCGTAGGCACGTATTTTATTGGCAAGGCCTATGCCGCGCCCCTCCTGCCGCATGTAGAGCAGGGCGCCCCTCCCTTCCTTTTCAATCTGCATGAGAGCGGCCGCAAGCTGATTGCCGCAGTCGCAGCGCAGGGAGCCGAAGGCGTCGCCGGTGAGACATTCGCTGTGCACTCGTACCAGCACGGGGGAAGGATCGGTTCTTTCATCCACCTCGCCCTTCACCAGTGCGATATGCGTGTCGGAAGAGGCGTCGCTTTCGTAGGCGATGATGCGGAACGTACCGTATTTGGTAGGCATGTTTGCTTCCGACACACGGCGTACGGCCAGCTTGCCGTAACGGATGTGATAGCGGATGATATCGCGTATGGCTGCTATGTGCAGATGATGTTTTTCGGCAAAGGTCTCAAGGTCGTCCATGCGCGCGACGGAGCCGTCTTCCTTCAATATTTCACAGATGGCCGCAGCGCCCTTCATGTTGGCGAAAAGAGCAAGATCCACACTGCCTTCGGCTATACCTACGCGGGTGAGTACGCCGCCTTTTTTTGCTCTCAGGGGGAAAACGTGCCCGGGGGTGACGATATCTTCCGGCCCGGCTCCGTCGGCCACGACGGCCTGTATGGTAACGGCGCGATCGGCGGCGGAAATGCCCGTAGTCACGCCTTCGCGAGCTTCAATGGATACCGTGAAGGCGGAACCGTGCCCCGGCATACTCGAGGGCATAAGGGGAAGCTCCATCTTGTCGGCCAGCTCCGGGGTAAGGGCCAGGCATACCAGGCCACAGGCATGCCGCGCCATGAAGTTCACGGCTTCGGCGTTTACGCGCTCGGCCGCCATGACCAGATGGCCGCTGCATTCACGGTCGTCATCGTCCACAAGAACGATCATCCTGCCGTTTCTGATATCGTCGATAGCCTGTTCTATGGAGCAAAGAGAAGATAACTGACGCATGACAAACTCCCTGGAGATGTCCACATCAGGGCCGCAAGAGGCGCTAGGAGAGAGGAGAGTGCTTCAGAATACTGAGTCCATGCTCTTTCTTCCGGACTGTTACCGTCGGCCCCGGACTTTCACCGGATCTGCGCATTTTCCCTTGAAAACGCGCCCGCGGGCTTCCCTCTGCGGGTTACCGCCGGTGGGGAATTACACCCCGCCCTGAGAATTTCTGTATTTTTAATGTCGCTTCGCCGGCTGTCAAGAGGCTTTCGCGTCTTTCCCCGGCGCAGTTTCGTGGAAGAGGCAGGAAATATATCCTCTGTCCGACCGGGGGCATACGGCGCTCTGCTCCATGGTTACGAAGTGAGCACAGCACGGGGCCGGACAAGGAAGCAGAAGCTTCTCTATGGGCAGGAGGCGTCGAAAAAATGCCGGCAGCGCTATGGAGCTTTCCGCGGGCGGCTGGATGCTCATGGAAGAGCTGCTCGGAATATTGGCGAGGGCTTGCTTCTTCGAAAGGAAAGCGTTTATCCCTGACGGGGGATAGTCTTTTCGCGACCGGGGGAAAACTGGAAGCTGAGGAGAAAAGTGCTTGCCTGTGTAAAAAAAAAGGCGTATAGAAAATAATCTAAACTGAACATGCTAAGATAGAACAAAGGAATGCATGGTAAATCTCTCCTTATGGGGAGTTTAGATAAAGGGCAGTCGAGCTGCCTCTTCTAAAAGAAGCCCGGAAGCTAGCACCGGGCTTCTTCCTTAAAAAACACTTCGTTGCAGAGCTGTTTTTTTGTGCAGAGCCGGAGTCTTGTCCGGCACAGCATCATACGCCGCTGTCAATATTCTTCAGGAGGCCCGTCATGGTTCCCGTTTTTTCCGCCTCTTCGCTTGAGCTGGGCGAAGTTTCCGTGCTTGCCGAGCTGGAGTTCTTGCCCGATCAGGAACTGATGAGCCTCTGGGAACAGACGCAGTTTGCCATGGCCGCCATAGAAGGCCGCGGCGGCAGGGCGAGAATGGCCCGCGCTTATGAATATGCCGTGCTCATGGAAATGCAGAGACGGCTGGTCGGCCGCTCTGTGCATGAATTGTTCGGCTCGGACGATATCCGCCTGGAGTACGATATGATCCACCATACGGAGGCGAGAGGCTGAAATTTTGTGCTTTGCAGCAAAGTATTTTTCTCCATGGCGGCGGGGGGCCATACGCGACGACAGGGAGAATCTCCGCTCATTATAAACAGGAAAAAAGCGGCCATGCCGGCAAGGAGAGGGGAAAAGGAAAGCGGGTTCCGCCTGAAGAGACCGGCACGTTTTTTGCTTTTCCTGGGAAACGGACAGTGTCGGCACGATGCGCCTGAACTTTGAGACCTTGCATGGGTCTTTCTTCCCCGGCATGGAGCGTTTTTGGTGCGGGGAAAGGGCCTTCTGCGGAGAGAGGCGGGCTTTTGCAGCGAACTTTACCCTCGTCCTGGAAGTATGACGCAGGCCTGCAGAATCTGTTCTTTTTCCGCCCAGTGGATCTTATAGGCCATGGAGGGGTGGTCGCTCATGCCCATGTCATAGCGCAGGGCCCCTTCTTCACAGAGCCAGAGAAGCTGTTCCAGCTGGAGCAGATCGCCTATGGAAAAGGCCTTCCAGTCTGCGGCATAGCTGAATTGCTGGCCGCGATAGTACGGCCCGGCCATACCGCCGAAAATAAATCCTATGTCTTTGCCTTCATGCGTGGCGAACATGACACGGGCCCCTTGGTAGAGGGAAAGCCGGCGTATCATGGTATGATAGAATTCTCGGGAGGGCGTTTCCGCCATGCCGCAATGCTCCAGTCCCTTCCAGCTTTTTTCTTCCACGGCCAGCATGCGCCCGTAGAGCCTGTCCGCCTCCGCAGGTTCGGCGGGGACATGGCGTTCCATCATCACCCCCTGAGCGAGGGCCTTCCGGCGGGCTTTTTTCATTTTTGCCCGGAAGTTGGCAGAACGTCGGGAAAGGTATCCGTCCATGCCTCCTTCCAGGGATGCGCTGCGTTGCAAGGAGAAGGGTTGTTCAAGAAAACGGCAGAAGTGTCCCAGGTTCCGATAAAGCTGCATAAGAAGGGGACTGTCCATCTCCATGCCGCTTATGAGAAAGGCGGGCGGAAGGACATGCGTGTTCCGGGCAAAAAGGGCGACGGCGTGAGCAAGGAGCTCCTCTGCGTCCGGGCCGAGCAGCGGGCAGCCGGAGATCCAGTGCGATTCCAGAGGGGTAAAAATAGCTCTTCCTGAGGGCAGGGCCATTTCCGCAAAGGCCATGATGTTTCCTTCCTCTTCCTCAATAAGCAGGCGTCGGGAGGGATAAAAGGCGTCGTGAAAGGCGAGCTGCCATGCCGGAGTGCAGCTGAAGGGGTCGGGCTTGCCCGAGCGCGCCGCCGCTCCGGTCCAGCGCCGTACAAGTTCCGGGTTCCAGAGAAGAGAGCCGTGGGGCAGAGTGAGAAAGTCCAGAGAGGAAAGCATGGTTTCTGCCGGAAAAGAAGGTTGTCCTGCCGTAAAGGGCAGGATAGCACAAGTTCCGCCTGTCAAGGCCGAGGTGGATTGCAGTATACCCGGTCGGAGTAAGGCGGGCAAGCAGCAGGAGACGGTTGCCGGGGCGGTACCGGTGAAAATATGTCCTTCGGCAAAGGCTCTGCCGGCGGAAAGAAGACAGCAGGCGCAGGGCAGAGGCATTAGGGCATGGTTTTCTGCGTGCCGGGCAGTGGTCCCGAGAACTCTACTCTGTCTTATCGGCAGGTTAGGGAAGATGGGATAAGCCTTGGGTGGTGAAATGCCACTCCTTTGTAAGTCAAGGAGTTTTGTTTTTTCGGAGGCGTCGCCTGAAGTGGGGAAAAGAAAAGGCAGTTTTTCTTCCGGGCGGCTTGTGCCGAAGCCTCAGAGATATTTTTCCAGAGAAGTCTCGTTCAGACATAAAAAGAGGTCGCCGCAGGTGGCGGCGACCATCGGAAAAGATGGTGTCCCCGGCGTGAGTCGAACACGCGGCCTACTGCTTAGGAGAACATCGGACAGAATACCCTGAAAAGACTTACCCTGTTGATTAATTTGCATTTTTATTCCTGCCTGTGTAAATCTGTACCTCGAAATACCCGAAAATTCGAGCGGAGTGGGTGACAGATGGGTGACAAGAAGAACGATGACGCAGGCAAGGGCGGCACGATTCAGTGGAAGACGATAAGCGGAAAAGAAGGGGTGATGTACAGGGAACACCCCACGCGGCGACATGGCCGCACGGCGGATCGTTGTCTTTCCATACGATACAGAACCGGCGACGGCAAGCGCCATCATGAATCGCTCGGCTGGACGTCTCAGGGCTGGACCATCGCCCATGCTGTGAGCCTGCTGCGTGAGCTGAAGGAAAACATACGGCTGGGTCTGCGGCCGCAGTCGCTTCGGGAGAAGCGAGAAATGGCCATGCGCCGCCAGAAGGAAGAGGAGCGCCGGGCCACGATGATAAAGGCCGGCGAACTCACCTTCGGCTATCTGGCGGAGCGTTATCGGGAATGGGCGAACCATAACCGCAAGAGCGCTCATCTTACCGGTCAGCTTCTCGACGACCATATCCTGCCTGTTCTGGGCGACATGAGAGCCGTGGACATTACCTCGCAGGACATTGCCCGGCTTCAGGACATCGTGTCGAAAAAGCGCCCCCAGACCGGCCGCGGCCTGAGCGACCCGAAGGCTACGCTGGCCGTGGGCACGGTGCTCCATATTCTGAAGACGGTGCGGGAGGTGTTCAACTTCGCCCTGGAAACACCCATTGAGGGGCAGCCGGGCGTCATGCTTTTTACCGGAGCCAATCCGGCCCGCATATCGAAGAGGGGACGCGGCGTGCGCCTGCCCCGATACGATTCCCGCAGGCTGCGTGTTCTGAATGATGACGAAATTCATGGTCTGCTGTCCTATGCGTTGAGGAATCCTGAATCGACGGACATCCACGACATGATTCTGTTTTCTCTCGATACCGGCGTCCGCGCCGGGGAGCTGGCGTCCATTCGCCGGGAATCCGTAGATGCGGAAACCGGCACCGTGCGCATTCTTACCGGCGGCGTCGGGTCCGACCGTTCCACAAAGGGCGGGGCAACCCGGCTGGTTCGCGTGGGGCGGCTGTTCCCGGAATGTCTTGCCATGCTGAGGTGGCGGCTGAGCCTGCCTGCCTTCAGTCCGTATCTTTTCCCCGGCCGCGGCGGCGGCCCGCGCCGTGCCGACTGCCTGAGTCGTGTCATGGACCGGCTCATGCAGAAGCTGGGATACAATGATGGGGTGACCGATCCCCGCAACCGGGTGGTCTGGCACACGCTGCGGCATACCTTCGCCACCAGAATGCTGGAGAGCGGGGTGGACATCTACACGCTGAAGGTGCTGATGGGCCACCACTCGGTCACCACCACCGAGGTTTACCTGCACCTGTGCGACCCGGACAAGCGCCGGCGGGCGCTGGCCGAAGCCGAAAGGGCTAGAGCTTCGGAACTTCGATAATCGAGATTCCCTGATTTTCCAGATAGGCCAGAAGGAAGGGCGTCGGATAGACGACGGTGTCCCCGATTTTCATGCGGACCGCAGGGCCGACGGCGCGATAATCGTCGTTGGCCAGCTTTTTGGCGGAAATGGCGCCTCCGGTGAAATACTTGACCGCCTTGCGGGCAATGAACGGAGGAAGCTTGTCCACCAGGGGCTGAAGGACGGTAAGCTGGGGAGGTTCGGGCATGGTCTTGGTCATATGGCCTCCTCGTAATGCGTTTCCACGCTTTTGAGCAGAGAAACAATGGCCGCCAGCGCGTCGTAGCCGCTGGAGGCTATTTCATCGCGTTCCGTGCGGGTAATGGTGCCGTCTTCCAGAGCCTGCGCCATGGTGCGCATGAGCTGACCGAATTCGTCCACGGTGGAAAGGCACTGCCTGTGTACCGGATGATTGCCTTCCTGAGACGGCATGACCACGCACACGGCGTTCATGCCCGCGGCAAGATATTTCAATCCCTCCATGCTGCCGGTGAGCTTCATGAGCGGCAGAACCAGATTCGCGCCGAGCTTGTGATTCGGCTGCCGTGAAAGTTCAGACATCAATGTCTGGTAGTCCCTGCCCACGCCAGCCGCAATCTGTTTTGCGGTCAGGCCGCTGGGGGCTTCCTTCACGTCACGGTGAAGAATGGAAACAAGGCTTTCCATGCAAGGGCTCCTTTGCGTATTGCATAAAAAGGTTTGCGTTTTCAGAGAGAAATGAATTCGATAAAGCTGAAATCAGACCTGCGGCTTTTCCTCGTTCTTCATCAGGCCGGGAAAGCGGGGAGGGCGCTTTCCGCGGCCGCGGCCCTTGCCTTCGGGCGGAAGCAGTTCCAGAGGAAAGCCGAGTTCCAGCAGACGCTCCTTATACTGAGGAGGGCAGCTTTCTATGAGCCGCTGCCTTGCGCTGGAATACGGCCAGCCCAGCTGACGGGCCACGTCGGGAATGGAAATGTCGTAGCCGGCCATCCATGCGTACAGCTTTTCGACACGGGCCTTCTGCTCGGCAGACATCTGAGAAAGGGGAGTGGCGCTGAGTTTTCTTGCAGTCATGTTTCTTTCCTGATAAGAAAACAAGAGTGTCAAACAAGAGAGTATCTAGCCTATATATGGGTAAAGATAGGCTTGATATTATCTTAATGTCAAGAATGAAAAGGTGACTAAAGGAAGGTTTTATTCCTATGGAACTTTTTGAGCGCATACGGAAACTTACGGCAAAACTTGAAGTTTCACAGGCTAAGTTTGCGGAATCGCTTTCTATTCATCCTCGCACGCTCAACGGGTGGATGAGTGCCGAGCGTCAGGATAATTTCTGGCCTGTTCTTCCGAAAATTCTGGAAGTCTATCCGCGTCTTTCACGTCAGTGGCTGTACTTCGAGGAAGGGCCGATGTTCATAGGGAAGGATGTGCCCATGCACGAGTCCGTGCCCATGCAGGAAGTGCAGACCGCCATTGAACAGATGGCCAGAGACGCCAGCGGCATGAACAAGACCATCTATCAGCTGATTGCCGGGCAGGTCGTTATCGAAGCGCCCGACGCCGCCGAGAAGATCCGCAGACTGGAAGAAGAGCTGTACGCCGAGCGCAAGCTGAACAGACAGCTCACCACGAAACTCCTTTTGGGAGATAGCGCGGAAGAAGAAACCACACGAACGGCCGGAAGGCCCGCATAACGCTGTTTCGTCCTTTACGGGAGCCGCCTTCAGAATGAGCTGAAGGCGGCTCTTTTGCGTTAATTGAGGTCTGGAAGATGCAGCCGTACCTGCGGGGCCTGCCGGTGGATGTCGATGAACAGGGCGCAGAGCCTGCGGTCAAGGTTTTCGAGCATGACCCAGACCATTTTGCTTTCCGCCTTGCGGCCGGAGTCTTTGAGAATTTCGGCATAGGCCATCATGGGCGTGAGCAGCTCGTTGATCACTTCCCCGGCCAGCGGACCGACGGGGGAGACTTCGTTACGCATGGCAGGCCTCCGGGATGCGGGACTGGAAGAGCGGCAATGCGGGGATGAACTCAGGCTGGAGCCGGCGCATTTCCGGCAGGCCGGGCAAGTCTCTTTCCTTTTTCTGGCGGCGGTGCTGCACCAGGTGGAGCGCGTCAAACACGTTCTGGATGAGGGCGGCTTCTTCGTCGGGACTGTGATGCGCGGAGCGGATGCAGAGAATGGTGTCCAGATACGGATCGTAGGCGGGAAGGTTACGCATGGGCCACCTCCAGTTCGGAAGCGGCGGGAGCGTCGTCCGGGCGGGCAGGGCAGAGCGTAATGACCCAGGTGCCGCCCATACGGGCATCCTGAAGCAGCTTGTCGTGCATGGCCTTCAGATTGTTCACAATGGAAGAAAGGGAATCGGAAGCTTCGGCCATCATGAGGCAGACGCCGTCAATGTTGGCCAGGCCGCCTTCGTTGACGATGTCCATGAGCTCCGCAGAAAGACGGACTTTGGTTTCAATGGTTTCCAG
>NZ_DYZA01000212.1 GCF_020741395.1 Mailhella massiliensis
TGCCTACGCCGGTGGGGCCGAGGAAAATGAAGGAGCCCAGGGGACGATGGGGATCGGAAAGACCGGCGCGAGCACGGAGTACTGCGTCCGACACGGCCTGCACGGCCTCGTCCTGCCCGATCACGCGCTCATGCAGGCGGGCGGGAAGTTCCAGGAGCTTTTCGCGCTCCGACTGCAGAAGCCTTGTTACCGGGATACCCGTCCAACGCGCTACAATATCGGCCACGTCGTCGGGGCCCACTTCCTCGCGCAGCAGACGGTTTTCCTTGCCGTCGCTCACGGCGGCCGCCTTTTCCTCAGTTTCCTTCAGCTGCTTTTCCAGCTCAGGGAGCGTGGCGTACTTGAGCTGCGAGGCTTTGGCAAGGTCATAGGAGCGTTCCGCTTCCTCGATCTGATGGCGGGTCTGCTCTATTTTTTCCTTGAGGGCACGCACGCCTTCAATGGCGCCCTTTTCCGCTTCCCAGCGTGCGCGCAGGGTCTCCTGCGTGCCGCGGATATCGGCAAGTTCGCTCTCCAGCTTCTGGAGACGCTCGCGGGAAGCATCGTCGGTTTCCCGGCGCAGGGCTTCACGTTCTATCTCCAGCTGCATGACTTTGCGGTTGATCTCATCCAGTTCCGAAGGCAGGGAGTCTATCTCCGTGCGGATCATGGCCGCCGCTTCATCGATAATGTCAATGGCCTTGTCGGGAAGCTGCCTGTCGGAAATGTAGCGCTGCGAAAGCACCACGGCTTCCACTATGGCGGAGTCGCTGATGCGCACGCCGTGATGAACCTCAAAACGCTCCTTGAGCCCACGCAGGATGGAAATGGCGTCCTCCGTATTCGGCTCCTCCACAAGCACGGGCTGGAAGCGGCGCTCCAGCGCCGGATCCTTTTCAATGTACTTGCGGTATTCATCAATGGTGGTTGCGCCTATGCAGTGCAGCTCGCCCCTGGCCAGCATGGGCTTGAGCAGATTGCTCGCGTCCATGGCGCCGTCGGTCTTGCCCGCGCCCACGATGGTGTGCAGCTCATCGATGAACAGGATGATGCGTCCCTCGGCCTTCTGCACTTCGTTCAGCACGGCCTTCAGGCGCTCCTCGAACTCGCCGCGATACTTCGCACCCGCAATGAGCGCGCCCATATCCAGAGCGATGAGCTTCTTGTTCCTGAGTCCTTCGGGTACGTCACCCTTCACGATACGGTGGGCCAGGCCTTCCACAATAGCCGTCTTGCCCACGCCCGCTTCGCCTATGAGCACCGGGTTGTTCTTGGTACGGCGCGACAGAATGCGTATGGTGCGGCGGATTTCCTGATCCCTGCCGATGACGGGATCGAGCTTGCCCTTCCCCGCATCCTCCACAAGGTCGCGCCCGTATTTGGAAAGCGCCTCATAGGTATCTTCGGGGCTTGCGGAAGTCACTCTCTGGCCCCCGCGCACTTCGGCAGTGGCGCGCAGGAACTTTTCCTGATCTACGCCGTTCTTGCGGCAGATATCGCCCATGGCTCCGCCCGCATCGATGAGCTGCGCGAAAATATGCTCCACGCTGATGTACTCATCCTTCAGGCGACGGGCCAGCTCTTCCGACTGGGCCAGGGCGCGGGCCAGACGCTGGGTAATGCGTATGGCCTGCTGATCCACGCCGGAGCCTGTGACGGAAGGCCTTTTATCCAGCGCCTGCTCCAGTTCCGCGGCCACCACTTCAGGCCTGACGCCCATACGGTTCACAATGCCGGGAACAAGTCCGTCCTTCTGCCTGAGAAGGGCGAGAGCCAGATGTTCGACGTCCACTTCCTGATGATTGCGCATGAGGGCGATGTTCTGAGCGTCGCTCAAAGCCTCCTGCGCCTTCATGGTAAACTTGTTCATATCCATAACCTGTCCTCCCTGCGGAACCGGGAAGGCCTGCGGCCTTCCAAAGCCCGCACTTCAGAAGTCGGCGCAGATTCGTCTGCGCCGTGCGAAATTTTTTTCTTTATGAAAACCGGGAACCTCCCGGAAAGGGGGCCTTTCGGCCGAAGCTACCTTCTCTCCAGCTCACGCAGGCGCGTTTCCAGGCTCGCGATGCGGTCCAGAAGGTCGACAATGATGGTGCCTGCCACGCAGGGCATCTCAAAATCCTCGCAAAGGCGCGAGAGTTTCCTGGTACGGTAAACGTCGGAGCGGCGGAACAATACGGCATGGGTCGCGCGGCCCGCCGGTTCCAGCCAGCCAAGCTCCATGAGCTCCCTCACGCGTTCCTCGGGCGTGCCCGTCTGTTCCAGAAATTCGGCCCAGGCTATCAGAGCCGAGGCTGCGGGAGAGCACGCGGTTATCATTTCAATCGCCATATCCCACCTCGAATATCACTCTCAGAGCCTACTGACGCCCGGCAAGAGCCTTCCACAGTTTCAGCTGCTCTTCGTTCAAGTCCTCCGGTTTCGGAACGCTGATGGCGATGTTCACATATTCATCGCCACGGCCCGAAGCCGGGCCAAGGCCGCGTCCACGCATGCGGAGCTTGCGCCCGCTGGAAGAGCCCGCAGGGATGTTCATCTCCACCTCGCCGTCCAGCGTAGGTACGCGTTTTTTCGCGCCGAACACGGCTTCCCAGGGCTGCAAGGTCACGTCGCAGGTAACATCCAGCCCATCCACCCGGAATACGGGGTGCTTCGCATAGCGCACCGTGAGGTACAGATCTCCGGCGGGATCCCCGGGATTGCCCTTGCCGCGAAGGCGGAGTTTGCCGCCGTCGCGTATGCCGGCAGGGATGGTGATCTGAAGGTTGCTCGACGAACCGCCGCTGGAGAGCGTCACCTGTTTGGTGCCGCCCTTGCGCGCATCTTCGAGGGAAATCTCGATTTCAGCCTCCACGTCGGAACCGCGCCGGGAACGCCTGCCGTAACTTCCGCCGAAGGAGGAGAACGGATCGCTCTCCGCACGTCCGCCGAAGCCGCCGCGCCCCATCTGGCCGAACAGCGCCTCAAAAAAGTCGCTGTTCATTCCGCCGCCGAAGCCGCCCTGTGTTCCGTTGAAATTGAAGTTGAAGTTCTCAAAGCCCGGGCCGCCGGTGAACTGCTGGCCGTCCTTCCAGTTGGGGCCGAGCTGATCGTACATGCGGCGCTTTTCCTCGTCCTTGAGCACCTCATAGGCTTCGTTGATATCCTTGAACTTTTCCTCAGCGCTCTTATCGCCGGGGTTCAGGTCGGGATGATACTTGCGGGCGAGCTTCTTATACGCCTTGGCGATTTCTTCTTTCGATGCCGAACGCTCAACGCCCAGCAACTTGTAATAATCCTTGTAAGCCACACCCATATCATGTTCTCCTGTGATGCATCATTTTCCTGCATCGACATTGAAATAAGCATGCCCGCCCGGCAGTCAAGGGGGAATCGTTCCTGATTTCAACATACAGGAGAAAACGGTGACAACTCCGCCCCTTCCCCCGGACTTTGAGGACGTGCAGCATGGCTCACTCTGAAAAAACACGTTTTTCCGCAGAAAAACAATGATAAGCCGTCGCCCTCTGCGCCGTCCTTTCAGACCCATGCCCGGCCGCAGCTCGTCTCTTAGGGAACATCTCCTGCCCCCTTCCTGAGAGTCGGACGGCTTCCGCCCGTATGCTTCCTGTATGCATCCTCAGGATAACCGTCGGCTTTTTCCCATGAAAAAAAGCCCGGCTGCGCATCTTTTCCGCGCAACCGGGCTGCCGTAGTTTTTTTTCGTCTCGGCTCAACCGCTGCTCATGACTGTTCTCACCAGCACATGCTGGCCGGGATAAAGGGGTGTGTCAGGTGTAAGCAGGGTATCGCCGCAGGCCACAATGGCCGTCCCCTGGCGTAATCCCAGGGTTTTGAGCAGGATCCCCACGTTCTTGGCCTTCATGCGGGGCACCTCCTCCACGGATTCTTCCGGCTGACGAAGGACGTGCACCACCTTTGCCGGCCAAGGTTCTCCCTCGGCAGGACGAACGCCGTCGAGCAGCGCGGCGCGGCCCTCAGCTGTCATGAGTTCCGGGTCACGGTAGGGACAACGGCCAGGGCATCGCGTTTCAGCGCAGCGACCGAAAGGTTGAGGCTTGATATCCAGCATGTCGACCTACTTCACGGTAAGAACCACAAAGCCCTTCTTACCGTACTTGAGTGTATACTCCCCGGCAGGCAGGGGCAGAAGACCGTCGATGATCTTTTCCCCGTTCACCTTGAGGGAACCGGCCGCAATCTTGCGCTTGGCCTCACCGCGGGAGGGTACAAGCCCGGTGGCGGCAAGAATGGCCACAGGGGTGCAGTCGTCCTCGGCGGAATTCACGCTCCAGGTAATGGCGTCTTCCGGGATACCGCCCTTCCTGAACACATTGTTGAAGCCTTCGCGCGCAGCAA
>NZ_DYZA01000213.1 GCF_020741395.1 Mailhella massiliensis
CGCCCCCAGCCCCATGACGGGCCAGAAACGGCGCATGTTCCCCACGGCCTCGGCCACGCCTTCCGGGGAATAGGGAGAGCGGCCCATGCGCCCGAGTACGGCCATGCTCCCGCTCTGAAGCGAAAGATGCAGGTGAGGGCAGAGCATGCGGCATCCTTCCAGCGTCTCCAGACATTCCGCCCCCGTCACCTGTGCAGGTTCCAGGGAGCTCAGGCGAAAGCGTGCCCTGCCCTGCCACTTCGGAGAAAATTCCGCGTCCATGCGGCGCAGAAGCGACCAGAAGTTCTTCCCGTCCCCGCCGTCGGAGTGGAACTGGCGCAGGTTCACCCCGGAAATCATGATTTCCCGATATCCCGCCTCCAGGAGACGCCCTGTTTCCGCAAGAATCTCCTCCACGGGGCGGCTCCGCGCCGGCCCTCGCGTCAGCGGAATGATGCAGTAGGCGCAGCCCTGGGAGCAGCCGTCCTGCACCTTGACCACGGGCCTCGCCCGCCGGAAGGATCGGATGGAAAAAGGCGCAAAGCGGGGCCTTCCCTCTTCCGGCACGGAAAAATCCGTCATGGACAGGGGATGGCCGGAAAGAAGCACATATTTCTCCCTCTGCGGGATCACCGCAGCCACACCCGGCAGAGCAAAGTCCCCGGGATTGGAGGAAGCCGCGCAGCCTGCGGCGAATATGCGGGCGCGCGGGTTGACACGCCCGAGCCTGCGCGCCATCTGCCTCGCGTCGCTCACGGCCTCGGCCGTCACTGCACAGGAGTCGATGAGTATGACGTCGGCCTCGGCAGGTTCGTCGGTTTCCACGCCGCCCAGGCTCTGCCACCATTCGCGTATGGCCTGCGTTTCATACTGGTTCACCCGGCAACCGTAGGTGACGGCATAAAATCGAAATACTTCTTCCATGACTCACCCGCCGATCACGGTATAGCCGCGTATTCTTTTAACAAGCAGGCCTTCGGGGTCGATATCGGACCGCTCCGCTCCGGGCTTCAGGCCGGTAATCACCGCGCGGCCGAGGATGATGCGGCCCTCGCGGCCGTCCCTCAGCCTGCTCCTCACCCCCCACACGTCATGAAAAAAAACAGGCCCGCCCTGAAACTCGCCCACATACAGGCCTATGTGCCCGGGCAGCCACAACAGGGTACGGAACGGCTCGCCTCCGCGAAGGATCTCCTCCTCCTTTTCCTTTATGCCCATCCCCTCAACGCTGTGAAATTCCCCGGCCTTGGCCTGAGAGGCGGAATTGCGCGGCAGCCAGATGCCGAAGGGAGCGAAAAGGTCGCGCATCATAGCCGAACAGTCCCTGTTGCCGTACATGCCGCCCCAGCCGTAATTCTTCCCCATCATGCGGTCGCCTACGGCGGCTACGGCCTGCGCGGTAAGGGGCTGCGGCATGGGGAGCATGTCGCCCGGCGACAGGGGAGAGCGGACAATCACGGCCTGCCCGCGGGAGCTGCGCACGGGCACGAGCGCCGTACCCGCGCCTTCCATGGGCAGCACCGCGCCTATGTCCGCAAGCGCAAGGAAGGCTTCGCCGTTTCTCAGGGAGACCCCCTCCCTCACCACGGCGCCCAGGGGGGAATCCTGCCATGCCTCCTGAAACGCCCCGTCCACAAAGGCCACGCTGGAAGCGTCCACCCAGCCCCAGGCCATGGGGCCGCATACCAGAAGCCAGGCCCCGTCGAGGCTGGCATGGTACACCATGAGCGGCATGCCCACATGCAGGGAGCTCTGCTGAAAATCGTCGAAAGGCCAGCCCTGCCCCGCGCCCTCGATACGGGCGAAGCGGGGCTTCTCAGTGGGCGCGAGGCGAAGGTCGGCCGCGCGCGTGACTATGGCGGGCCTGCCCGTACCGGAAACGGCGTCGAGAGCGGCATTCTCACGCATTTCTTCCCAAGCAGCATCGGACCAGGGGCGCATGTTCTCGGCATAACCGCGTTTGCCCGAAGGCCGGTTCAACACAGCCTCAAACTCGTTCAGAGCGTTTCGGTCGGGCTTTCCGGCTTCCCACGGGGCAAAGAATCTCCGGCGGAACTTCTGCATATCCTTTTCCGCCGCCGCATGGGAACGAAGCAGCGCGTTCCCTCCGGCCTCACGGGCGAAGACGGCAAGATTCTGCGGGATCACGTCAAGATCCGCGACTTCCCCGGCCGCATTCTGCGCCTGGGGTACTTCCGGCTGCCGTGCGCAGCCCAGGGCAAATACGGCCCCGGCAAGCGCAAGACCCAACATAGCCCCGCGGGTGCAAAAGCGCGTCGCATGTCTTCTGCGTATCAAAAGGCGGACATTCTCCGTCATATTCATTCCCCATTGTTTTCCGCGCGGCGGGCGGAACCTCCCACTTCGGGGAGCATATCGGCATGCACCGCGCCTTCACTTCCGGCCAGCCTGCGGGCCAGCCATGTGTAACGCCTGCGGATGTGATTGTTCCTCACCGCCGTCGCCAGAGCGCGCCATTCGCCCACCAGCACCACCATTTTCCTGCCGCGCGTCACCGCCGTGTAGACGAGGTTGCGCTGAAGCAGCATGTAGTGCTGCATCATGAGCGGTATGACCACCACGGGATACTCGCCGCCCTGCGACTTGTGAATAGAAATGGCATAAGCGGGAACCAGCTCATCCATCTCTTCCCACAGGTAGTTCACGTTGCGCTCGTCAAAACGCACCGTCACTTCCCGCTCCTCGGCGTCAAGATAGATGATGGTGCCCATGTCGCCGTTGAATACATCCTTGTCGTAATTGTTGCGCACCTGCATGACCCTGTCATTCAGGCGGAACTGTCTCTCACCGCGCGCCAGAGAAATCGGCTGAGGGTTCACGGCATCCTGAAGCCGGCGGTTCAGGCTGTTCACCCCCACGCCCCCGCGCAGCATGGGGGAAAGCACCTGTATCTCCTCGGAACGAAAGCCGAACTTGCGGGGAATGCGGTCGCGCACCAAATCGACGATGAGGTCGGCGGCGGCCTCCGGATCGTCCTGCTTGAAGAAATAAAAATCCGTCTTCCGCCCGCCGCTCTGATGCAGCTCAGGCAGGCTACCCTTGTTGATGAGATGGGCGTTGCAGATGATATCGCTCTCCGCCGCCTGGCGGAACACTTCCAGAAGTTCCACCACGGGCACCACGCCGGAGGCTATGACGTCGCGCAGCACATTGCCCGGCCCCACGGAGGGAAGCTGATTCACGTCCCCCACCAGAATGAAGGTGGCCCCCACGGGCGCGGCCTTCACCAGATGGTACATGAGCATGGTATCCATCATGGAGGCTTCATCCACCACAAGGAGCCCGCAGGCCAGGGGATTGTTCTCGTTGCGGTTGAAGCCGTCTTCCGCCGGGCTGTATTCCAGAAGGCGGTGTATGGTTTTCGCTTCCATGCCGCTCGCTTCCGACATGCGCTTGGCCGCGCGCCCCGTGGGGGCGGCAAGCAGTATACGCGCCCGCGCATCCTGAAACACCTTGATAATGGCGTTTAAAATAGTGGTCTTACCCGTGCCCGGCCCGCCCGTGAGTACCATGACCTTGGAGGCGGCCGCCGTATACACGGCCTTCTTCTGCTCCTCGGCAAGCTGCATGGGCATGCTTTCAAGGATGCGCTTCACAAGCTTCTTCGGCTCCTGAAAGCGCACTGATTTCGGAGAATGAAGCAGGCGCTGCATGTAGAAGGCTATCTTGGACTCGTACATGTGGTTGCGGGAAAGGTAGACACCCTCATGATCGCCGAGATCCTCGATGACCACGCGCTCTTCCCGCTCCAAATCGTCTATCGCACCCTCCGCGAGCTCCGGAGATATGGAAAGTTTGCCGGAGGCTTCTTCCACCAGAAGATCGCGCGGATAGTAAATATGCCCGTCTTCGGTGAGGCGCATGAGCGTGTAAAGCACCCCGGCCTCGGCCCGCAGGGGGCTGTCTTCCTCAAAACCCAGTTTGCGGGCCAGCGCGTCCGCCGTGGTAAAGCCTATGCCGTGAATGTCCATGGCCAGGCGGTAGGGATTTTCGCGCACCACGGCAAGCGCCTGCGCACCGTACTGACGGTAAATGCGTACCGAAAGCCCGGCAGTCACGCCGTGGGGCTGAAGAAAAATCATAAGCTCGCGTATGCCCTGATGCTCGGCCCAGGATTCCTTCATGGCGGCAAGGCGCTTTTTTCCGAAGCGCGGCAACTCCAGCATGCGGTCCGGGTCGTGGTCCATCACCTCCAGCGTGCTTGCGCCGAAATGGGCCACTATGCGGTCGGCCCATTTGGGGCCTATGCCCTTGATGCATCCGGAAGCAAGAAAAAGCCGTATGCCCTCCTCCGTGGCCGGAAGTTCCTCCTCGCAGGAAACCATCTGTATCTGGCGGCCGAACCTGGGGTGGCTTATCCATCGGCCCCTGACGCGCAGCCTTACTCCGGGCTGGGGAGAAGACATGCTGCCCACCACGGCCACGGGGTCTTCCCTGCCTTCCACGCGCAGCCGGAACACCGTCCAGCCGTTTTCCTCATTGTGGAAAACTATGCGCTCCAGCGTACCGGAAAACTCCTCCGGCCTGTCGGGCCCCTCCTGGGCCAGCATATCCATTTGTTCCATGTTTCCGCCACGGGCCGCGCATTTCAATAAATAACAGAAAAGCCGGGCAGCCCTCTTGCCGGCCTCTTTACAACTCCCTTGCTGTCCTACTATAAACGGGGAATATCATCAAGGCAGGTCCGCCTTCCCGCGTCATGCCAGCGCGAAAGGGCATCGGCCAAGGCCCGCCTTTCCCGTATGCCGCGCACAAAGCCCGGCATGCCCGTAATCCTCAGCAGTCCGGCCTCGCCGAGGCAACCCGGAAGCGTCATGCCAGCGCCGAAAGGAAATGAGCGGCCCGGTCCGGTCTTTGTACTGTGAGGACAGTATGCCCGAATTTTCGAGGATAGACCGTCTGCCCCCCTATGCCTTCGCCGTGGTGGGCGAGATCAAGAAGCAGCTCCGCCAGCAGAATATCGACATTGTCGATTTGTCCATGGGCAACCCCGACCTGCCCACGCCGAAATTCATTGTGGACAAGCTCTGCGAAGCCGCGCGCAAGCCCGTGAACCACCGCTATTCCGTGTCGCGCGGTATTCCCAATCTGCGCAAGGCTATCTGCGACCTTTATGCACGCCGCTTCAACGTGCACCTCGACCCTGAAACCCAGGCTATCGCCACCATAGGTTCCAAGGAAGGCCTGGCCCATCTCTGCCTCGCCATGCTGAATCCCGGCGACGTGGTGTTTGCTCCCGACCCCACCTACCCCATCCATGTGTACGCCCCCGTCATCTGCGGGGCGGACGTGCGCCGTATCCCCGTAGCGGAAGACCGCGACTTTTTTGAAGATCTTCTCACCGCTACCAAGCAGACCTGGCCAAAACCCAAGCTTCTCATCATAAGCTATCCGCAGAACCCCACCACACAGGTGGTGGATCTTGCGTTCTTCGAGCGCATCGTGGAATTTGCCAAGGAACACAAGATGTGGGTCATCCACGACATGGCCTATGCGGACCTCTGCTTCGACGGCTATCAGGCCCCGAGCTTCCTTCAGGCCAAGGGGGCGGAAGACGTGGGCGTGGAATTCTATTCCATGACCAAGGGCTATTCCATGGCCGGCTGGCGCATGGGCTTCTGCCTCGGCAACCGCGACCTCGTCCACATTCTCACCCGCCTGAAGAGCTACCTCGACTACGGCATTTTCCAGCCCATCCAGATCGCGGCCACCGTGGGCCTCAACGCCCCGCGCGACGCGGTGGAAAAAATCTGCGACGAATACCGCAAGCGCCGCGACGTGCTCTGCGGAGGGCTGAACCGCATAGGCTGGCCCATCACGCCTCCCAAGGCCACCATGTTCGCCTGGGGCCGCATCCCCGAACCCTTCCGGGCCATGGGCTCCATGGAATTCTCCAAGCTTCTGCTGCAGAAGGGCCATGTGGCCGTGCAGCCCGGCATCGGCTTCGGACAGATGGGCGACGAATATGTCCGCTTCGCCCTTATTGAAAATCAGAAGCGCACCCGCCAGGCTCTGCAGGGCATCAAAAAAGTCCTGCAGGAGGGCTAGTCCTTTTTTCCCAGGAGGCGGACCCTCGCGGCCCGTCTCCCCCAAACAGGAGAAAGCGCGTCGCCTTCCCCGAAAACCTCTTTCCTCTCCTTTGGAGCTTGCATGTCTCAGAATCTCTGTATCGGCATAGCCGGCCTCGGTACCGTCGGCAGCGGCCTTGTGGAAATGCTGCAAAAGAATCACGACGAAATTCTGCGCAGGACCGGCCGCGAAATTACCATAAAAGCCGTAGCCGTGCACAATATCGCCAAAAAACGCGATCTGCCGGAGGGCGTCCTGCTTACGGACAACGCCCTTTCCCTTGCCGACGACCCCGATATCCAGGTGGTGGTGGAGCTTATGGGCGGCACTACCGTGGCCCGGGAACTGATTCTGCGCTCCATGGAGAACGGCAAGTCCGTAGTCACCGCCAACAAGGCGCTGCTTGCGGAATACGGGCGTGAAATTTTTGCCCTGGCGGCGGAAAAGAACGTGGCGTTGGGTTATGAGGCGAGTTCCGCCGGAGCCATACCTGTGATCCAGACGCTGCGCGACAGCCTGGCAGGGAACCACATCACCTCCGTCATGGGCATTTTGAACGGCACGTCCAATTACATTCTTTCGGAAATGAACAGCCACGGCTTCGACTTTCCCACGGCGCTCAAGGAGGCGCAGGACCTGGGCCTTGCCGAAGCCGACCCCTCGCTGGATATCGACGGTCAGGATGCGGCCCACAAGCTCGTGCTGCTCATACGCCTCGCCTGGGGCGTGCATTACGATTTTTCCAAACTTGCCGTTGCAGGCATACGCGGGCTCAACCCGCTGGATATCCAGTTTGCCCGCGAATTCGGCTACCGCATCAAGCTCATCGGCCAGGCACGCGATGAAAACGGCAAAATAGAGGCCGGCGTCTTCCCCGCCCTCGTGCATCATTCCATGTTGCTGGCCCGCGTGAACGGCGCCTACAACGCCGTGCGCATCGAAGGCAACGCCGTAGGTTCCCTGTTCCTGCACGGCCTCGGCGCGGGCAGCCGCCCCACTGCCAGCGCCGTCCTCGGCGACCTGCTCGCCCTTGCCCGCCGCGACAGCGTCAACAGCGCCGAAGCCAACACCGGCTTCATCAACACCCTGCCCGACGCTAAGATTCTTCCTTCCGATGAGGCCATCAGCCCCTGGTACGTCCGCGCCACGGTACGCGATACCTACGGCGTTCTGCGCGACATTGCCACCGTGTTCGCCGAAGAGGGGATCAGCTTCGCCCAGATCATCCAGAAGGCGGCCACGCGGGACGACTGCGTCTCCCTCACTGGAGAAGACTGCGTCTCCCTCGTGCTCATGACCCATGAAACCACAGGGAACGCCATCAAAGCAGCTACTCACAGGCTGCATGAAAACGGCACCCTGCTCATCCCCGCCACATGTTTCCGCATCCTTGCCTCCAGCGGCAATGAGGCGGAAGGCGCCTGAATCGGCCCCGGGCCGTCGGAAAACTTTCCACACGGCCTGCAGACGAGCTTGTCCTGCGCGCCGGGGATTTTCTCCCCTTTGCAAGGCAGCCACAAAAAAAACGCCACGCGGAAAAGGCCGGAACTCACCTCCGGCCTGCAATAATGCTTCACCGAAATATCCACAAGTGAGGGAACACTATGACTACGTTCGACCATGTCCACATCTGCTGCACTGACCTGAACGCCATGATCGAGTTCTGGAAAAGTGCCTTCGGAGCAGAATTTGTGCGTCTGCGCAAGTTCGGCACGGCCGACGGCGCCGTGCTCACCCTTGCGGGCACGCAGATCTTCCTGAAAGAAATCCCCGAAGGCTCTCCCATGCCCGATGCTTCCGCCTGCGGCGTCAACCACCTCGGCGTGCGCGTGGACGACCCCAACGCCATGGCCGAAACCCTTGTGGGGAAATTCGGCGGCCGCCTGCTCAACAAGGCCAGCGACGACTACTCCTTCGTCTCCGTCCCCGGAGGCCTCACCTTCGAGCTTATGCGCACAGGAGCCGATATCTAGGTTCTTCCCTCCGCATCCTCGTGCCCGCTTCAGAGTCATAACTCTCTGGAGCGGGCTTTTTCTGCTTCCCCAGGGAAGTCCGGCTGCATCCCGGCCGAGTCCACACAGCCCCGTGTTCTGCCCCTTTTCCTGCCGCACAACTCCGCCCCCCGGATCCGCCGGATATCAACCTCCTCCTTCTTTGGAGGGAACATTACCCCCGCTGTCATGGAAGGTATTTTTCATTTGCCAAAAAGGACTGCGGATTTTATATTCAACACTGTTTCATTCTCATCCCCTCCCTCGTCTCCCTTTTGAGGATACCATGCCCGCATCTTTCCGCCCCTTCTTCATGTCCCTTCAGGATCGCGCCATCCGCTTCACCTGAAGTCACACATGGCCGGAGCGGGCGCTTCAGGGAGCCTGAGGACGGCTCTTCGCTGATCCTCGTTTCCTCTCCTCCACCCGCTCCGCAGCCCTCGGCAGGTCTTGCCGGGAAAACGGTTTTGCCGCCGTCTCCGGGAAGTCCACGTCCATGCCCCTTTTCCGGGGCCGCACCAGTACGGGCCCCATCGCCCAGAGGAAACACCATGTTCACAGTCGGAGTGGATATCGGCTCCGTTGCCGCAAAAGCCGTTGTTTACGATACTGCAAGCCGGACGGTTGCCGGCATGGCCCTTCAGCCCACGGGCTGGAATCCGAAGGCTGCGGGAGAAGAAGTACTCCAGAAAGCCTGTGCCGCAGCAGGGATCAGAGAACCGGACTATATCGTAGCCACGGGCTACGGCCGCGTATCCCTGCCTTTCGCCCACAAGTCGACCACGGAAATCACCTGCCATGCTGCGGGAGCCGTACGTCTCTTTCCCCATACCCGTGTGGTGCTCGACATAGGAGGACAGGACAGCAAAGTCATCCGTACAGATGCCGACGGTTCCGTACAGGATTTTCTCATGAACGACAAATGCGCCGCAGGCACGGGGCGCTTTCTGCAGGTGCTTTCCGGTATCCTCAATCAGGATCTCGAAGGGCTCAACGCTCTGGCCATGCAGGGTACGCCCGCCCCTATTTCCAGTATGTGCGCCGTGTTCGCCGAAACGGAAATCGTCGGCCTGCTGGCCAGAGGGACTCCGCCGGCCGATATCGCCGCTGGCGTCCTTGTTTCCATTGCACGCCGGATGCGCGCCCTTGCATCCCGCATCCCCATGGCAGGGGAATGTACCTTTACCGGGGGACTCGCCGTCAGCGCCGCGTTCGGCAATATCCTCTCCCGGGAACTCGGAGTCCCCATCAACATTCCCGACCATCCGCAGCACACCGGAGCTTTCGGCGCCGCCATTCTGGCCGAAACCTGGCTCAACAGAGCCCGGAAAAGGAGTGAAGTATGAATTATGCCAGTCTCGACCGTTTCTATGAAGTGACCGACAAAAACGTCCTTGCCCTTCAGGAAGCCAAAGCGGCGGGAAAAAAAGTCGTAGGCCAGTACTGCATCTATTCCCCCCTCGAAATTCCCCTGGCCGCCGGAGCCGTGCCCGTCTCCCTATGCGGTACCAAAAACGACTCCATACCGCCTGCCGAGGCCGTGCTGCCCCGAAGCCTCTGCCCCCTCATCAAGAGCAGCTTCGGCTTTGCCCTTCAAGACAGCTGCCCCTATCTTGCCGCTTCCGATATCGTCGTGGCCGACACTACCTGCGACGGAAAGAAGAAAATGTATGAGCTGCTCGGCAAGTATAAGCCCGTCATGCTGCTTCAGCTCCCCCATGTACAGGATGGTGACGCGCTCTCCTACTGGCGCGGCCAGTATGGCAAGCTCCAGGAACGCCTGGAAAAAGATCTCGGCACGACCATCACTCCCTTGAAGCTGAAGGAAGCCATGCGCCTCTGCAACCGCCTCCGCCTCGCGTTGAAGGAGGTGCTCGACCTTGCCAGGCTCGACCCTTCTCCCCTTAACGGCATGCAGATGCTGAACATCTGCTTCCGCGCATCCTTCATGCCCGATTACGAACAGGCCATTGCCATGCTTCAGGATATTGCCGCCGAAGTGAAGGCCTCCTGTATCAAAGCCCCCAGAGACGAAGCGCGCATCATTGTGACCGGAGTTCCGGCGGGCATGGGATCGCACAAAGTCATACAGCTCCTGGAAGACTGCGGCGCCTGCGTGGTATGCCTCGACAACTGCAGCGGCTATAAAAAAGTGCGCCTTATGATCGACGAAGAAGCCGACCCGCTCACGGCTCTGGCAAAACGCTATCTGGATACGCCCTGCGCCGTCATGTCACCCAACCCCAACCGCTATGCCGTACTGGAGCAGCTGGTGGAGAACTTCAAGGCCCATGCCGTCGTCGATCTGACCTGGCAGGGCTGTCAGACCTACGACGTGGAATCCTTCTCTCTCAAAAAATTCATCCGTGAAGAACTGGATATTCCCTTCCTGCAAATCGTAACCGATTACTCCCCCGCCGATACCGAACAACTCAAGGTGCGCGTGGAAGCCTTCCTGGAAATGATACGCTGACCTGTGCGGAAAAAGCGCTCCTGCAACGGGCAGCGCTCACCGCCCCTCTCCTCTAGATATCAGCAGCTCCCGCCCCGCAGTCAGGATGGGCGGCACCACAGGAAAACGCCCGTCCTGTTGCGATCCCTCCCGCTCCAAACTTTTACTGCGGGAACCCCGTATCGAAAGCCGTCCATACCGAAAAGCTTCCCCACAAGCCCGTGCATCGCACGATCTTTCCCTGTATCACAGAAGAAGCTCCGCCTTGCGGTTCCTGCCCGCATCCCTCCGCACAGCGTTTTCCCGTCTCGACAACGGCGCCTTATACGAAACGCATTGTCCCATCTTACCGGATATTAAGGCAGCATCTTTTT
>NZ_DYZA01000214.1 GCF_020741395.1 Mailhella massiliensis
AGCGGGCCTGCGCGGCAAGCTCGGCATCGCCAGCATACTCACCGGGCAGCTCTGCGTGGAACTGGAAATCACGCCCAAAGCCGAACCGGTGGATCCGGCCTCCCTCGTGCCCTACAAAGGCTCCCCGCAGATCCCCACCAGGCTCTCTTCCCTGGATGCGGCGCTCAACACCCTGAAGGATATCCCCATTCAGGAAATTCTCTACGACGTGGTGGGCAGCGTGCAGAAAATGAGCGACCAGATAGGCGCTCTCGACCTTTCCGGACTCGTGGCCAGCCTGCGCGACACGAGCGACGCCGTGCGCGAGGAAGTGCGGCGCTTCGGCTCGCTCCAGGAAAGCGCGGGCGGCACGCTCCAGGCCTACAGCCGCCTCGCCTCTTCCATGGAAAAAGACATACGCGCCACCCTCTCCCGCGTGAACCATACGCTGGAGAGTATCAACACCCTTGCCGGCACCTCGGACAAAGTCATGCAGGAAGCCCAGGGCGCCATGCGCGGCATACGCAAAAGCGCCGACACGGCAGGCAGCCTCTTCAGCGAGGATTCCGCGCCCGTCCTGGAATTCAGCGAAACCATGCTCTCCCTCCGCAGGGCGGCGCAGGCCCTTTCCGAGCTGGCAACCCTGCTGGAAATCAAGCCCAACGCCCTCATCTTCGGGAGGAACCAGTAATGAAAGCCCTCTTCTCCGCCCTCGCCCTCTCCGCGCTCCTCGCGGGCTGCACCCTGCCCTCCCAGTCCTTCCCCGAAGTGCGCTACTATGTTCTCACGCCCCTCGCTCCTTCCGCGCCCGCGCCCTCAGTCACGGCCCCGGGCGCACCGGATATCGGCGTCATTCCCGTGATGCTGCCAGGCTACCTTACCCGGCCGCAGATAGTGCTGCGCGAAAAAGACGGCGTGAACCTCGATATCCATGAATTCGACCGCTGGGGTGAGGCGCTTTCCATGGGCATTTCCCGCGTGATGTGCGACAATTTCTCCGCGCGGGGCGTCTCCGCCGTGAGCCTGCGCACGGGCACCAAGGTGGACAAAAAGCTCATGCTCGACGTGCGCCGCTTCGACGGCCCCCTGGGGGGCGACGTGGTGCTCGACGTGGTATGGACGCTGCAGAAGGACGGCGAGGTACTCATGTCCGGCCATGTGCTGAAAAGCCGCGCCGCAGGCGACAGCCTCAAGACCATGGTGGACGCCCAGTCCCTCCTGCTCAGGGACTTTGCGGACGAACTCGCCCCGAAGCTGCGCTGAAGGCCCCTGCGAGGCCTGTGCAAGCCGGACGCCGGAACCGCGACTCCCCAAAGGCAAAACGACATTCTGCCGGTCCCTGCCCCGAAAGGGCACAAGGACCGGCTTTTTCATGCCGGGACAGCCCCGCCGGGGAAAAGCGCGCGGGGCACCGGAACCTTCCGCCGAGCTCACACAAAAAGGCCCCGCAGCCCGGCGGCAGCCGGAGAAGGGCACGCTCTCCAGGAACCGGAAGCGGACTGACCTCAACACCTGCTAAAACTCGGAAAAGGCGCCCGCGTGCGGGAAAAGCTTACTTGCTGATAAGGGTAACTTCACCGCATAGAAGAAATCCCCGCGCGTGCGGAAACATCGCAGGCGTGCGCGGATTCGGCACATGCAGGAGAAGCCCGCCCCGTGCGTGAGAAAAATCCGGGCCGCCCCGCTTTTCCGGGCCGCGTCGTCCCGGAAAAGCCCTCTCCGGCCCTAGCCGAAGAGAAGATGGGTGCCGTTGCCGAGTATCTCGTCGACCTCCGCGTCGGAAAAGCGCGTCCTGCGCTGGAGGGCGTCGATTTCATCCTGCGGATCCATGATGGGATAGTCGGTCCCGAACACCAGGCGCTCGCGCGGGTGCTTCTTCAGGATAGCCCGCAGCACGTCGCCGGGAATCTCCTTCATGCAGGAGGAGGTATCCATCCACACATCGCGCCCGGCAAGGGCGTCCAGGGCATACTTCCACTGCCGGAACCCGCCGAGATGGGCGGCTATGACGTTGAGGCGGGGGAAGGCGTCCAGAATGGCGGCCATTTTGTAGGGGCAGGAAGGGTTCTCTTCCGGCGGCAGGGAATCGCCTATATGGATAAGAAAGATAAAATCTTTCTGTGCCTCCTCGAACATGGGGAAAAGCCTTTTGTCGTCCAGCCGGAAATGCTGGAAATCCGGATGCAGCTTGATGCCGCGCACGCCGGAGGCGCGCAGTTTGTCGAGCTCCTTCTTCCAGTCCGCACAGTCGGGGTGCAGGGAGCCGAAGGCCGTGATGCGGGGATAATTGTTCTGCAGATAGCAGGCGTAGGCGTTGCAGGGCCGCACCTGAAGCGCGCTCGTGGCCGCGCACAGCGCCACGCAGTGATCGATGCCCGCGCGCCCCGCGCGAAGGAGCAGATCTTCCGGCGTGCCCTTGCAGCGGCAGAAGAGCCTGTAGTGCTCCGCAAGCTTCATTTTCGCCTTTTCGGCGATGCGGGGGTGGAAAACATGGGTATGGAAATCGACGAACATGCTGGGGACCGACGGGAAAGCGCCCGGCCGGGGCCGGACAGAAAAACGGGAAAAAACGCAGAGGCTTCCGCCCCCTGCGGGGGATGCTAGCCCAGGGCGGCGGCAATGGCAAGGCCTTGCCGGAAAAAGACGGACAGGGAAAGACTGCTCGCCCCCTCCCCCCTCGGGGGATGGACTGCCCCGGCCCCTTTCCCATGCAGGGGGGAAGAAAATAGGGAGGCCGTCTTGCCGGATAAGTGCTCGCCCTTTCCCATGCCCCTGCGGGAAAAACCGAAGGCCCCGTACTTTCCCTTTCATTCCCCGCCCTCTTCCCTGCCGTACCCTGCCCGCACTAAAAAAAACCTCCCGGCGCCTTCCCGGCAGCTTTCCGCCTGCGGAAGACGAAAAAACCTCCCGCGCGGCCCGCACCTTTCCTCAGGGCCGGCACAGGCGGACGGGCAGGGAAATGCCGCTGCGGCACGATTCTTGCAGAAAAAATATTCTCCAGAGAAAAAGAGGGTGCAGCATCATTGTCAAAGTCGAGAACTGGCATTACAAGTATAAAAAAACGGCGGGGGTGGCGACAAGCCTCCGGCGGAGCCTGCCGTTTCACCTGTGGCCGCCCGGCCCGAGCCGGGCCTTTCTCCGTTTGAGTGAGTCATCATAAGCAGCCATGGAGGCAGCTTTGAACCAGTTTTCCCGCAATATTCTGCTGTGGAGTATCATTGCCGTTGCCATGATCTCCCTCTTCAGCATGTTCAATGAACCGGGGGGCGGCACGCAACATTCCGTCGCCTACAGCACTTTCCTTTCGCAGGTGGAAAACGGCGAAGTGGGTCAGGTAGTCATTGAGGACCGCAACATCACCGTGAGCACGCACGACGGCCGCACCTACTCCACCTACGCCCCCAACGACCCGAACCTCATCCAGAGCCTCAAGGACAAAAACATCCTCATCGACGTGAAAAAGCCCGAGGAAACTCCGCTCGCCATGTCGGTGTTCATCTCCTGGTTCCCCATGCTGCTGCTCATCGGCGTATGGATCTTCTTTGCAAGGCAGATGCAGGGAGGAGGCGGCAAGGCCATGTCCTTCGGCCGTTCCCGCGCGCGCATGCAGGATCAGAACCAGGTGGGCAAGGTCACCTTCGCCGACGTGGCGGGCGTGGACGAAGCCAAGGAAGAGCTTGCGGAAGTGGTGGAATTTCTCTCCAACCCGCGCAAGTTCACGCGCCTCGGCGGCCGCATCCCCAAGGGCGTGCTGCTCGTCGGGCCTCCCGGCACCGGCAAGACGCTGCT
>NZ_DYZA01000215.1 GCF_020741395.1 Mailhella massiliensis
CCCGTTTACGGGCCGCCGGTAACAGAAATGCAGATGTCAGACCGTACATGCGCCTGCTAGGGCGCGGCTGGTAAGAAAGCCTTACAGGCGCATAAGAGGAACCACCGGCTATGCCGGTGGGGCCCCTTTTCTGGCGGGAAGCGGAATGTCCACGGATTTCTGCCGGAAGCCGGTCGCGTTGCCGGGGCGTGCGGATTTGCCGTTTCTGCGTCGTGTTGCGGTGCAGAGAACTTTCCGGCAATGGGGTTACGCTCTTTGGTCAGAATTGCGGCGTTTCTTCCGGCGTATAGGGGTGCGACCAGTGATCGGAGCGGACCAGACGCGCATCATAGCGATCTTCCACCAAAAAGTCCTGAAGCGGATAGCCCAGGATAATGAGGCTTGCAGGCCTCACCATGCCCGGCAGACCGAAGGCCTTCATGAAGGCTTCCTCTCTTGCCTCTACGGGGTGTATGCCGCACCACAGGGAGCCTATGCCCATGGCCCTTGCTGCCAGCATGACGTTTTCCGTCGCGGCGGCGCAGTCCTGCGGCCAGAACACCGTCTGAGGGGCGGCCGAGGTGTCGCAGCAGATGAGAAGTGCGAGAGGCGCTTCGCGGGCAGGTTCGGCCGAAGGGTGCAGGGAGGGGAGATGATCCAGCATCTCCCTGTCGTTTATGACGATGAAGCGTTTGGTCAGGGCGTTTTCCGAAGAAGGAGCGGCAAAGGCGGCCCTGAGCAGAAGGTGCTGTGCGGCGCTGCCGATGGGTTTTGAGGCGAATCTGCGTATGCTGCGCCTTGTGAAAATGGCGGTGAAAGCGTCCGTACTTTCCATAGGAACTCCTTTTTCTTCAGCATACGGCAAAGCGAAGGAAGAAAAAGGGCGCAGAGGCGTGATACTCATGTCCGGCGTGAGTATCAGCTTTTTCTAGGAGCCTTCCTTTTCCGGGGGCTGCTCCCATAAGGTGAGGGCCCGGCATACCTCCGACCGGTCGGAGTTTCTCTGGATGGAATGAAGCCGGGCACAGGGCGCGGGAAGGCCGAGCACGCTTTTCGGCGCGCTTTCCGGGGCTTCCGCCGGAGCGCAGAGGCAGGCCAGCTCTTCCTGAGGGAAACTTTCCGCCCTGAAGGTGATATCCACCATGCGCGGCGTCAGAGGTTCGCGCCAGCCGTTCAGGAGAGCCGGTGCGGGAGGCAGGGTTTCCAGAATCCAGGCAAGGTAGCGCGTGTTGTTCACATGGCCGTTGATATCCAGGTCATCCCTTCTTACTCGAAGCGGGCAGGAGGAAGCCTCCTCCGGCCGCAGGCGCGGAATGACGCGGCAGCTGAAAGTCTCGCACGGGCGTGGGGCTGCAGGGTATTTCGGTGCGAGCGCTGCAGGAAGGCGCGCCATGCTGCGGCTTGAAAGTTCCATGACAGACCATGCGCTGCTGCCCGTAGCGATGAGCCCCCCCGAAGCGTCGTACACTTTATAGCCCCGGTGGCCGAAGCGGTCCATGGTGGAAGGCCAGGTATGGATGCAAAGCTCCTCACCGGCTCGGGGCAGGCGGGCGATGCGCAGGGCAAGGCGGGTGAGCACCCAGGTAAGGTTGTAGGCCAGAAGGGCTTTTTCGCCGAAGCCCAGGGCGTCGGCGTTCCTGCCCGCCGCCTCCTGAAGCCAGTTTCCCAGGGCGGGAAGCGTGGCCACTCCGTTTTCACCGATTTCCCCGTAGCGGACCATGAGACGCAGCTCGGAAGCGTCGTCCGCCGGGGTGGATAAGACGGGCATATCGTACCTCTCTGCATATCCTGCCGGGGCCGGCCGGATATTTTTACCGTGCATACGCGCGGGTCAGTAGTTTTTCTTCCATTCCAGGCCCACTTCCGTCCGAGAGGAGGAGGTCTTCGCCTGAGCTTCCAGTCCGGGGTAGAGTTCTATTTCCACCACGGCCTCGGTTTCGCTTTCCTTGCCCAATCCTTGTTCCACGCCCACATACACGTTGTCGCGCACATAGGTGCCCATTTCCAGCGAAGTCCTGGAACTGTCGGTGTCGCCGTCGTTTTCTTCGGAATTGAGCTTGAGCACGTCCAGCCCGAGTATCCTGCGGCCGAAATCCATGACTCCGCCTCCGCCGAATCCGGCGAGCTCCGCCGCTCCGGCAGCAAGCTGAAGCGCCTGCACATGGCTGAGCGAGTTGGCCTCCTTGCCGAACATGATCTGGGAGAGTATTTCATCCTGGGGCATTTCCGGTTCGCTGGAAAGCGTGATTTCCGGTTTGGCAGCCGTGCCGCTTACCGTGATATCGGCCGTGATGCTGCTGGAGGTGTATTGCATGATCACATTCAGAGCCGGGCTCACGGGCCAGCCGCCGTCGAAGGTGATTTCCCCTTCGGAAAGCTTGAACCGTTTGCCGAGGATATCCAGCGTGCCGCGCACGGCCTGGACCTCGCCCGTCACCACCGGCCGGGCAAGGGGGCCGCGCAGGCGTATGTCGCCCTTCCACTCGCAATCCAGTCCGTAGCCCCGGAGGAAAAACTGATTGGGGATATGGATGCGCACATTGAGTTTCCCCTGAAGGGGCGCGGCCTCGGCCTTTGCCTTCTGGCCCGGCTCCTCGACGGGCAGGGTGACGATATCCCCGCCGGGAAGCTTCGCAAGCTGCACCTGTCCTTTGTCTACGGTGATATCGGCCCGGATGGAGGGATCAAGGGCCGTACCGCTCACGCTCAGCGTGCCGGAGAGCATGATGCTCGCGTCCTGCCTGCGCAGGGGGGAAAGGCGGTTGATCTTCCCCTCTACGTCAAGGGCCAGGGTGGCGGGGTCGAGACTGCCGGAAAGGCTCACCATGCCCTGGCGGTTGTCGTCGGCAGAAAAAGTGAATTCCAGCCGGTTTTCGGATTTCTTCGTCAGATGCAGCTTGTCGGCCCGGGCGCTCAGGCGTATATGCCGAAACTCCACGCCTTGGGCTATGTCGGCAAAGCTTCCGTTCTCAAGCCCGGCGTCAAGGGTGAGCACGGGAGAGGAGAGGCTTCCGGAAAGTGAGGCTTCCAGGTTCAACCTTCCGGAAAGTTTCTGATCCGTCACGGGCGCGAGCTTCCACAGCTGCGAAAGGTCGCCGGAAAAGGCGATATCACCCTGCATGGGGCCGTCCATGTCGGGCATGGGTACGGAAGCGGAAGAGGAGAACAGGGGAAGGCTCACTTCTGCGTGCAGGGTTTCCAGCCCCAGGGCTTTCCGGCTTTTTTCCGGCATGGCGAGGGAGAGGATGAGGGTATGCCTTTTGCCGGATGCGGCAAGGCGGCCGGAAATTTCTCCGTCCAGCGGGGGTAGGGTGGATCCGGGAATCAGTATTTCTTTAAAGTTTAACATGAAGTTTCCCGAAGGCCGTTGCGGCGTTCCTGCAAATGCGACGCGGCCTTCCACCATGCCCCGGGGCAGGCTTGGGAAAAGTGTGTTCAGTTGTCCGAGGTCGAGCGTTTGCAACTCGGCCGTAATATCGGCTTTTTCCGGAGTCCAGGACCCGGAAAGCACCATTTTGCCGGAAGGCAGGCCGGACAGGGAAAGGGAGGAAAAGGAAACGCGGTTTTCGGCATAGCGAAGCGTGGCCGGGGCGTTCAGGCGCAGCCCGGCGGGCTGCGCGCCTGAAAGGCCGAGCAGTCCGGGCACGACCTCGGCTTCCAAAGCCTGCAGAACAAGTTCTCCGGGCTTCCAGCGCAGTTTTATCTGGGAACGGATATCGCCATGGCTTTCCGCGCTTGCCTGAATACCTTTCTCTCCGCCCTTCGCCACGGCGGAAATACGGCTCAGGGAAAGAGCCGGGAGCGAGAGGGTTTGCAGCCGTGCATCAAGGTTGAGGTCGGGCATCCCCCATGTATCCCTGGCTTTGAGACTGGTTTTCAGTCCCGCAAGGGCGATGTTTTCTTTGCCTGTGCGTATGTTCAGCCTTTCCAGAGAGCCTCTGGCTTCCAGCGACTGCCCCTCCAGGGAGGAAAGCTTCACTTCCAGATTCAGGGGAGAGCCTGTGATATTCAGGCCGGAGAGCCGGGCAAAGGAAGCCCATTGCCGCACATCGACGCGCAAAGTGCCGTCCAGGTCGGGCAGGACCGTACCTGCGAGGGCCGCCACCGTACCTTCTTTCGGCAGCGGCGCGGCAAAGGGCGCAAAGGCGGAAACATTCCCTTCCACAGTGTTTTGTTCCAGGTGCAGGGCAAGGCGTTCCAGGGAAAGCAGAAGGCCGGGGCCTTTTTCCCCTGTGCCTTCCTTCATGCTCCATGCGGCCTCCAGAGAGGTTTTCTGCCCGTTGGCCAGGAGGGAGGAGGCGAGGCTTCCGGCAAGAAGGGGCGGCTCCTCCGGGGCGGGCAGGGGCGCGGCGTTTTCTTCCTTTATCGTTTCCGCTTTCTGCACCCTGGCGAAAAGGTGCGGCATTTCTTCCAGCAGGCGGGGAATGTCCGCATGTGGGAGGGCAAGTTCCGCTTCCGCCTTTTCCAGGGTGAGGCCGGGGAGGCTGAGCTTGTCGCCGGAAAAGGCAATATGCGCGGAAAGCGCGTCCATGGGGCCGGAAATATCCGCCCGGAGCGTTGTCCCTCCCGAAAGCTCCGGGGAAAGGGCTGCACCGTCTTCCAGGCCGCCTTCGGCATGGAGTTCAACCCGGGTACCGGGGGAAAGGGCCATGCCGGGCAGGGAGAGAGAGCCCGCAGCCTTCGCCCGTATGCGTGCGGCCTGAAGGGCGGCTTCTTCCAGAGTGAGTTCCAGCGTTTTTTCTTCCAGGCTGAGGCCCGCGGCAGCGGAAAGGGAACATTCCTCTCCGAAAAGGGCGGCAAGCTCACTTTTTTCCCAGGACATGCCGGAAAGATTCAGGTCGGTTTCGGCGTGCAGGCTGAGGGATTCACCCTTTTCCGCCTTCATGTCGAGCGTTGCGGAAAGGGTGGCCCCCTTCTGACCGGCAAGAGACCAGAACCGCTCCGCCGTGGGGAAAATATCCATACTCAGCGAGCCGTTGCCTTTTTCGGCAGGAAGGTCGAAACTTACCTGAGCTGCCGCCGCAAGCTCCTGTGCCCCGCTTTCCGTATTTCTCATATTGCCGGAAAAATGGGCTTCCAGGATTTTTGGGGAAATGTCGGCCGAAAGGCTGAACAGAAGTTCCCCGTTCTGCCCGGCCTGCTGCGGAAGAAGCGCAAGAAAGCCCATATCGGAACCCAGCAGGCTGAGGCGGCCCTCGGCGTCCGGAGAAAAGGAACCCTTCAGGACAAGAGGTTTGCAGGGGATGCCGCCTCGGCTGAGGGTGAGGGAAAGTTCCGCCCCGTTTCGGCCCGCAGAAGCGGAGGCTTCAAGACCCGCAACCACACATTCCCCCAGAAGTTCCGCAGGAAACGAGGCTTCGTTCACGGCGAGGCGTTCCAAGCGTACTTCGGGCAGCCAGGAGGGCCAGTGCCGGAAAAGGTTCCCCGCGTCGGCCATGGCCTGCCCCGGGCTGAGGGGGTGCGAAGACTCTTCGGATGCGGGGGACGGCGCAAGCACGGGCAGGCGCAGAAGGCGCGGGGTCTCCAGCGTAACTTCCGTAATCACGACGGCCTTGGGCAGGTTCGACCAGTCCAGGGATACAGAGGCGCTTTCCGCTTCCAGCCAGGCGCCGAGCTCATCCTTTAATACAATGCGTGACAGTTCCGCCCGGGAGGGGAGCGGCCCGTGGAAGGCTTCCACGGTAACGCTCAGGCCTCCGGGAAGATGCCCCAGGGCGCTGTTCAGTGTGGCGGTGAGCCAGGCATCGCCTGAAGAAGTCCTCAAGAAGAACAGGCCCCCGCCTGCCGCTGCGGCGATGAGGAAAAGCAGAAGGGCAAGGCTCCACACGGCAAGGCGCAGCATACGCCGCCTGTGCGCGGTTTTTCCTGTTTCGTGCGGATCCGGGGGAGGGGCCTGTTCCCTGAGTCTGTCGTCATGGGTATGGTCGTTCATCAGAAGCTCTGCCCGATACTGATATAGATCTGATAGCCTCTGTCGTCGCTTTTCTTGTCCAGGGGAACGGCGATATCAAGGCGTACGGGGCCGATGGGCGTGTAGTAGCGCAGGCCTATGCCCGCGCCCCACTGAAAGTCCCTGAACAGATCCGGCATTTCCCTTTCATATACCATGCCTCCGTCGAGGAAGGGTACGATGCCTATGGTTTCGGTAACGCGGAAGCGGGCTTCCAGATTCACTTCATGGAAGGATCTTCCGCCTCTGGGTTCTCCGTCGCTGTCTTTCGGGCCTATGGCCTGGTAGGAATAGCCGCGCACGGAACCGCCCCCGCCGCAGTAGAAGCGCAGCGAGGGGGGAATATTGCCCATGGAAACACCGAGAAAGGATCCGGCGGAAGTCCTTGCGGCGAGTACCAGGGCGTCGTCCCCGAAGGGGGCGTAGTAGCCGGAGGCGGTCACCTGGGTGGAGACCCCGGAAAAGTTTCCGTTGTAATAGCCCGTGGTGGGGGCGGCTTCCCACTGCAGATAGGTCCCCCGCACGGGGTTCATCATGTTGTTGCGGGTATCCCGACGCAGGGTGAAGATAAGGCTGGCATAGCGGTATTCGTCCTGACTTGTGCGCGTCACCGAGCCTTCTTCGCCGAAAAGCTTCACACTCGCCCACCACGAGGGGGAAATTTTGCGTTCCACACCCGCATAGGCGTTCAAGGCCGTGGTATCGTAGGCGTCGGTATCTTCTCTGAGGTAGGAGGTTCCGGCCAGGAATTTCTGGTCGGGGCGGCCGAAAGCAGGTTTTTCAAAATCGGCCTGCACGCCGCGCTTGTCCTGGGCGAAGGGGGCCTTCAGGGTCAGCTTTTCTCCCGCACCGAAAAGGTTGCGGTGCTGCCATTCCCCCATGAGGCCCATGCCCGTATCCGTGGCATAGCGCGCGCTGGCGCTTACGGTGCGGAAGCTGGTTTCCCTCACGTTCACCAGAACGGGGAGCTCCAGGCAGGATTCGCCTTCCAGCGCCGTACCCTGCGAGGAAGGGGCAGGCTTCACCTCCACAAAGCGGAACAGCCCCAGCTTCTGAAGCTCGCGGCGATAGGCCTGGAGCCGCCTTTCATCCCACGGCTCTCCCTTCCTCCAGGTGATAAGCCTGGCGAGGTACTCGGGTTCCACCTTTTTCGTGCCGCGTATGTCGGCCCTGCCCATAACGGCGGCAGGCCCCGGGTCGACCACAACATCGGCGTTCAGTGTCTTTTCGCTCTTGTTCAGCGTATAGCGGGTGGAAGCTACGGCCGCTTCCGGGTAGCCGGAACGGTGCAGCGCGTCGGGCACGTCTTCCACGGCGTCGAGTACCTTGTCCGCCACGGCGGGCTGGTCTCCCCCCAGGCCGGAAAGCTGCTTCGGGGGCGGGGGAGGCGTGATGCCGGGGAAGGGAGGCAGAGGCGCGGGCGAAGGCTGATAGGAAAGCTCCGTTCTTCCCAGGTGGTAGCGGGGGCCGGGCAGAAGGGAAAGGGTGACGCGGGCCCGAGCTTCAGGGCTTTCCGCCTCCGAGACGTGGGCACTTGCCGTGCCGTCGAAATACCCGAGGGACTGAAGAAGCTTCACGGCGGTCTTTTCATCCGCCCGAGCCCTCCGCATGAGGCCGAGCGTGCCGTCGGGCGGCTGATCCTTCAGCTGAACGAGCTGACTGTGCTTTTCCATGGAAGAGCGGAGTTCCGGCACGGCGTCGCCCTCTATGCGTATGTCTACGTCATAGCGCACGGGGTCGCTTTCAAAAAGAGGCTCGGCTTCTTCCTGCCGGGTTGAGGCGTGCTGAATGAGTCCGCAGCCGGAGAGCGGGCACAAGAGAAGCCATGCACCCAGAAGAAACAGTATCTGGCGGATATTGCGGGACATGATGCAAGCACTAGCATGGCTGTGCCCGACTTGCAAGGGACGTGGAAAAGACCGAACGGAAAATCACGGGGGCACGGGGCGGAGCAGTCTTCCGCGTGTTGTACGGAAGAAAGAGGGGCATATCTCCGGCTGCTTTAATCTTTTTCCGGAAGTATACGCCTGTCTGGAGCAGGAGAAGGGCAGGATGATCTTCGTTCGCGGGACCGGGTTCTTCCACAACACGCTGTTTCTTTTTTATGGAGGCGTGATGCAGGGCCTTCTCCCGGGAAGGCGGCTTACGCCAGGGACTGAAGGAACTGCCGGAGCCTCGGGTGCCGAGGTCGTTCAAAGATATCCTCCGGGGAGCCTTCTTCAAGCAGCTCCCCCTGATCGAGGAAGAGCACCCTGTCTGCGGCTTCACGGGCAAAGCCCATTTCATGGGTCGCCGCCAGCATGGTCATGCCTTCCCGTGCCAGGGAGCCCATAAGTTCCAGCACTTCCCCCGTCATTTCCGGGTCGAGGGCGGAAGTGGGCTCATCGAAAAGCATGAGGCGCGGCTTCATGGCCAGAGCGCGGATAATGGCCACACGCTGTTTCTGTCCGCCGGAAAGATCGTCGGGAAAGGCGAATTTTTTGTCGGCAAGGCCTATGCGCGCAAGCAGTTCGTCCGCCATGGCCTCGGCTTCGCTCCTTTTCATGCCGCGCAGGCGCATGGGGGAAAGGATGAGATTATCCAGTACGTTCAGGTGGGGAAAAAGATTGAACGACTGGAACACCATGCCCATATCCTGCCGCATGCGGC
>NZ_DYZA01000216.1 GCF_020741395.1 Mailhella massiliensis
AGCCAATGGTTGCTTCCCGGTCACGATATACCTGCATATTGCTCCATCCCGCGACTACGTCAGGTAGTCCAGGGACATTGTAGCGACCCGCAGTTCCCGCGTTCCGCAAAGACTGACTGGTCTATGATTTCTCTTGTATCCTTGATAATTTGCAAGAAAAATCTGACAAGTAGGAGACCAGCATGATAAAACATTTCCCGTGGCGTAGAAAACCTTGGAAAGTCGAATGGAAGAATCCGTGGACAGGTATTCTTCGGGTGCGATGGTTTGAGACGGAAGAGAAGGCGTCGGCTTTCGAGGAAGCTCAACGGGTCATTTACCAACAGGAAAAGGCCCTCATGGCACGGGCCAGAAGGCGGGCAAAGGCGAATATACCCACAATCACAATCGCTGAACTTGTTTCTGCTTTTCAGGCCAGAACCGATATTCGAGAGACTACGAGAGCCGCCAACAGCTACCATGTAAAGCCCATTCTTGAGCTTTTCGGCCCCCGAAGGACTGCAAGTATCACCTTGGACGACGTGCGCATCTTTTCCGAAATACAACGCGGAAGAAAAGTCGGACAAAGTACCATCAACCGCCGTCTTTCCATTCTTCGCGCCGCCTGCAACTGGGGCGTTTCCGAAGGACTGCTGAAAGAATCGCCCATACGAAATATGCGCCTGCAACACGCGCCTTCCCGTCGCATAGAACCGCCAACCATACCGGAGATCGATCGCTTATTGAAGCACGCCCCGGAACACATTCAACGGATTATTCTTCTCGGTCTGTACACGGGAGCACGTCCAGGTCCATGCGAACTCTTCCGTCTTCGATGGGATGATATTTTACTCGATGAAGGCGTTATTTATATGCCGTGCGCGTATAAATCCCAAAAGGTATCGGCACGCTATGTCCCCATCCATGAGGCTCTTTTACCAAAGATCAGGGCATGGAAAAAGCAGGATGGAGCAGCATGTTCCTGCGTCATTCATTATCGGGGAAAGCCGGTAAAACGCGTTTCTGAGACTTGGAGAAGAGTGAGAGACAAAGCCGGGATCTCCCGAAGAATACGTCCCTACGACCTACGCCACGCCTTTGCCACTATAAGTATGGCGGAAAGCGGAGATATAAAGAGTATAGCGGAAATTATGGGGCACAGTAACTACAACATGCTTTTATCTGTTTATCAGCATGTCAGCAATAGCCTGAAGATAAAGGCTGTTAATTCGATTCCACGAGTGAAAGTTCTGCGAAGTTGAAAAAAATACCCTGTACATGTTCAGGATGACTTTTTTCTACCCTTCTATGTCATTTTCAACACATAGGAGGTTAGTTATGGACCTTTATAGATATGACTTGAAAAGTGGCGAATACAAGGGCACGCAAAAAGCACAAGTGCGCCCGAATGGTGAATTTATCACGGACGTGATAGGGGCGACGGTTCAGCAGCCGCCGCAGGCCGGAGAAAAGCAGGCTGCCCGCTGGACGGGGAAAGACTGGGAACTTGTGGACGATCACCGGCAGACCAGGGACAAGGGCGGCGTTATCGTAGAAGGTTCAGGAACGCCGTACTGGCTGCCCGGCGACACATGGCGCACGCAGGCCCGTTATGTCACCGAGCTGGGGCCGCTTCCTGAAGGGGCGCTGCTGGAAGCTCCTACCCAGTCGGAGGAAGAAGCCATGGAAATGGCGTCCGCGTCTGTGCGGGCACGGCGTGACGCTTCGCTGGCGGCGTCCGATTATCTTCTGATGGCGGACTATCCCATCGGTGCCGAGGAACTGGAGTTGGTCAAGGCCTACCGGCAGGCCTTGCGAGACCTTCCTGCCCAGGAAGGCTTCCCCACGGACGTGGCATGGCCGGAACTTCCCGTCGCGCTGAAGGAGTAGAAAGCGCATGGAAAAGATTGTAGGGCAAGGCATTCGTTTTGAGCGCATTCGCCGGATTACCGGCTACCTTGTCGGCGGATTGGAACGCTTCAATGACGGCAAGCGCGCTGAAGAGCGTGATCGCGTTAAGCATGTTAGCATGAAAAAAATCTAGGCAGAGGCGGGGGCGACAACAACGCCCCCACCGGCGCGGTGAGAAAGCACCGCACCACGGCCCCACGGAAGGAAGGGAGCCTTCCGCAGAGTGTCCGCCTGTGTTTATGCCCAGTCTGAAGTCGGGCCCGTAAACACTATCAGGACGAAGTCGCAGGGGCAAGTTAAGGAACTTGCAAAACATGGAGTTTAAAGAATTACGGTGTGGAAAGTGTGAAAAGCTACTGGCTAAGGTCGTAGTAGGAATCTTTGAAATCAAGTGTCCGCGTTGCGGAGCGTATAATATCCTGAAAGTCAAGAACTTCGATCAAGAGAGCCGAGAGCCCCTTGGTAGGAATTATCTTGGCAACGAAAAAGAAGGCTTATCATCCTCCAATTTTAACCGCGTATCTGCCCCCGGAATCGGAAACTCCTGAATATATCATGGGAGAGTCGGGAGTGCAGGGCTTTGGGCGAAAAGCTTTTTATGTGGCTCAAATCTCATGCCGTGAAGCACGAAAAGTCATCCTTGAAAAACACTACTCCCACAGGTTTGTAAACAACAGCTATGTGCATCTCGGCGTATTTCTGGACGGGGCCTGGGTAGGCGTGCTGCAATTCGGATACGCGCTCAATCCTGCACGAGCCGGTAAAATTGTAAAAGATACACACCAAGGGGAATACTTGGAGCTGAATCGTATGTGGCTTGACGACTCTGCTCCAAGGAATTCGGAGAGCCAAGCAATCAGCTACTCCATAAAGTTCATAAAACGAGCATGTCCAACAGTAGCTTGGATTCAAAGTTTTGCTGACGAAAGATGTGGTGGGTTAGGTGTGGTCTATCAGGCCTCAAACTTTCTATATATTGGATACCACTTAACTTCGTTTTATGAGCTGGATGGAGAAACATATCATGAGATGCTGCTGACTGCCTATAAGAAGTCCGGGCAAAGAGGAGAGATCCTGCGACGTGAGTTTCATCGTGCGGAGAAAAAGACCTTCCGGCAGTTTCGCTATATCTACTTCATCAAAACTGACTGGAAGAAGCGGCTAAACTTCAAAATTTTGCCTTACCCCAAACGAGAGTAGGATGATATAAAAAAAGCCCTTTTTAGGGCTTTTTTTATATCTGAGAATGGCCTCATTTTACTATACCAAAATTGCCGTTCGCTGGACCAAAAATTTTCGTTCGCGTTACAGCTCTTTTACTCCCTGCAACGAAGCAACTTCCGTGTAAGATTCTCCCTTTTGCCTGAAAACTTACCTCGCCTTCACTCCATGTCCTCGGAAAATCAGGGGGACAGAAGGAAAAAATTCGCTGTTAAAAGAAAATGCCCTCACGATTTTCATCGTGAGGGCTTGCTTTCTCTGGCTCCCCGAGACGGACTTGAACCGCCAACCTAGTGATTAACAGTCACCCGCTCTGCCTATTGAGCTATCGGGGAACGAAGCAACTCGTTGTTGCAGGAATGTGTTTAGGCGTTTTACCTCCGGCCGTCAAGCATTTTTTTCCTCTTTTCTCAGGTTTTCCTGCAAAGGGGGCGGGAAGGCGGGCCCGGCGCAGGGGACTTTCCGCCTACGGCGGCCGGGCCCTGCCCAGAAGCGGGCGGAAGGCCATGCGCCCGGAGGCTGTGCCCTCCCCCGCGCGAAAACGCAGGCCTCCCCCGCGCGGGGAGCTTCACGGCCGCGCGGCGGGGCGCGCCGGGGCCTCATGCTCCCGCACCAAAAAGTCGGAACAAAAAACGCCGAGCAGCCTTGCGTCCCTGTTGTCCCTGATAACAACTCCGGGGCATGCCGCGCCTTCCACAGCCCCTGGCCGGAAGGTGATTTTGACATTGCGCCACGGCATCGGCGGCCCCGGAGGCCGAGCTGTTCCCCTACACATAACGTCGGGCATATCGAGAAGCCCTGCGGCTCTCCCCGGGAATAGAAAACGGCGGCAAGAAATACCGTATTTCTGCGCCTCGTTACGCCGGAGCATCGGCCAGAAGCAGCGCCGGAAGAAAAAGAAATAAAGGGGAGGAAAATACCATGAATATATCCTTTTATATTTTCACAACAGGTCCCGCACCCGGGCCATTACCTGTTCCACGGTGATTTCTTCCAGCGAGCGGCAGAAGCCATATCCTTTCAGACATACTTTCTGCCATACGGGAAGAATTCCTTCGCATCCGTTGGGACATTCCGTACCGGACAGGGCCTCATTTTCCGGGTAGCCGAGCATGCGCGCACAGGAAGGGCCGAACAGCACGAGAGAAGGCCCGCCGCGCAGGTAGTGCCTCATGTGGGGCACCACGCCCTCGCAGCCTATGTGCAGCCGGGCATGGCACACAAGCGCCATGAACTCGTCAAAGTCCGTGCGGCCGCGCAGATCTGTCACCTGGTCCTCCATCCCCGCCGGCACAGGGAAATTCTTTTCCATGCCCAGCAGCACCACGGGAAGGAACGGATGTTGACGGTGCAGCGCTTCCAGAAGCGCGGTATATTTGGCCGCATCCCACAGCTTCAGAGACGTGGGGGTGGCTCCCGCTTCCCGTTGCAGGGTGATGTAGCCGGGGCGAAGATGAAAGCGCCGGGCCAGCTCTTCCCACGAAAGGCGGGGAAGCAGGGTGAAGGCGCTGTCTTTCAGGTTCAGCGCGCCGTTGAAATCCGCCTGCCCTCGACGGAAATTTCCCATGACTTCGGCATAATGAAGGCCCATGGCCTGACATTCGTCGAGATAAAACGCCGAATGGGAAGACTGGAACGCGAGCAGGCTCCGCGCATACTCCAAAAGAGGCGGGGAAAGCCTGTGCAGGCGCTCGCCGCAGTACGACTTGAGCTGCGGGTTCTGCATGACGTCGAACACGGCGTCAAAGGAGGAAACATCCATGTTCTCTTTCAGGGTATGTATCTTCCCCACATACGGGCAGGAGAAGCACAGGGGCTTCATGCAGGATTCCGGCGTGTTGGTATAGATATCCACGCTGCACGGGCAGGCGGAAAGCTCGACAAGGGCATCCATCCAGGCGAGGTTGAGCACCACGTCGCCGATCCCGCCGCGCAGCAGAAAAGCAAGGTGCAGGACCTCATCGCGGTGCGAAGGGCGCGTGAGGCAGACTTCGCCGGAAATTTTTCCCCAAAGCGCCCTGCCCGCAGCCCAGAGCGCCAGCCGCCATGCCGCCAGCCTGGGGTTCGCCGGGTATGCCTCCCGCAGCTTCGCCACCTGATGGCCGGCCTTGTCGAAAAAAGGGATCAGCGTGGGCATGAGCTTCCTCCCCTCTCTTCCAGAGGCAGGCGGGAAAGCAGCATCTTCGCGCTTTCCTCCCAGGTAAGGGGACGTATGCCCGCAGAGGAAACGGTTTTTCCTTCGGCATGGCGGCGAAGCCATGTTTCAAGGCATGCGGCCAAGCATTCCGGTTCCTTTCCGGCAAAATAGGCGGCGCTCTCTCCGGCAATTTCCCGAAACACCGGGATATCCCGCAGAATGAGCGGCCTGCCGTGACGCGCGCCTTCCACGACGGCAAGGCCGAAGCCTTCCGCCTCGGAGGGAAAAAGCACGCAGGCGGCGGCTTCATAGACCTTGTCGAGGTATTCGTCGCTGATGCCTTTGAGCCAGAAAAGCCGTCTGCCGTTTTCAGGGTGCTGTTCGATTGCCTTTATCAGCCCGTCGACCTTCCAGCCCGGCCTGCCCACCATGACGAAATTCACATCCACGCCCTTCGCCCACAGAAGTTCAAACGCGGCAAGAGCCTGCGCATAGCCCTTGCGCGGCTCGACCGTGCTCACTTCCAAAAAGCTGGGACGCGCCGCCATGGCGGAAAAGACCTGTTCCGCAGAGCCGGGAATACCGCCGCTGCCTGCGTCCTTTTTCACCTCGGAGCCGAGATGGAACCACGAGATGGAAAAATCGCCGTCCTTTTCCCGCCAGTGCTCTTTTCTCCACTGGCGGTATTCTTCCGCCACGCTTCTGGAATCGGCGATGACGCCATGGAAGCCGGATATCACCTGTATCCACTGCTGGTAGTGCTCCACTATGGAATCAGGGCAATACTGCCCATGCGTCAGGGGAATAAGGTCGTAAATGATGGAAAAAAGGCGAACTCCCGCATTTTTCATGGCTGTCAGCGCGTTTTTCTGTACCGCCGTAGCTTCAAAATCCGTAATGACGGAAAGAAAAATATCCCCCGGAGCGATATCAATGGGCATATCATTTGCAGAATCATATTCTCCAGAAGCATACTTTCCATGGAAACCGTCTGCGTAGAAGTACCCGAACGCCCCCTGACGGGAATAGACGGGACGAAGCTCATACCCCTGCGGCAGAAGATTTTTCATGGCGGAAAACAGGGAGACCGTCGTCCGCGTGATGCCGCTTTTCGTATCGCTTTCCCGTACCCTGCCGATATCGAAAAAAAACTTCTTCGTCCGACGGGATACGGGATAAACGCTCATGCCTTTGCGCGGCATGGGGTACACGCCCGTGTAGCGCAGCTTGAATATCTCCAGAAAGCCGATATAGCCGCACACCTTGCTGCTGCTTCGCTTTACGGCCAGAACGGGAAGGCCTTTGCCCAGCTCGACGCTGACAAGATCATCCAGCTCGCGCAGGGTCAGAACCGGTATTCCGCAGAGGAAAAGACGGCGCACGAACGCCTGCTCGGCATCCTCGGCGGCCTCGCGCCATGCGTTGCCGCGGAAGAACCCGCAGAAAGGGAGCCTTTGCAGATGACGATAGGCGAAGGAACGGAAGAAGAGGTTCTTGTTCACGCTGAGTCATCCTTAGTGAAGAATTTCCATGAGATGATGGTACACCTTCTCAAGAGAGAATTTGCGGTGTGCATCTTGGGCGAGCTCTTCATAGTCAAAATTTTCTGAAAGCATTTTGCCGAGGAGAGCACTGTTCTCAGCAGGAGCTTCTTTCATGACACGGCTTCCACGGCATAGAAGTTGATTCATTGGCATGGCATTGCGAGTAAGAACCCGGCATCCACAAAGTTGAGCCTCAATGATGGGGATACCCAGCCCTTCACTTAATGAAGGGAAAAATAATACTTTACATTTCTTGTACAATTCAAT
>NZ_DYZA01000217.1 GCF_020741395.1 Mailhella massiliensis
CCTTGCCATGCCTATAGGTATATCCATCTTCACCGCACCACTCACCCCCTGTATAAAGGAATCTTCCATGACTAAGAAAAGCCTCTCCCTCTCCCTGCTTTCCCTGGCTGTGCTCGCTTCTCTTCCCATGGTCGCCATGGCCCGCCCTCATTACGACGACGGTGGCAGGCACTACGGCTATCACCGCATGGCTCCCTGCCCGGTAACCGAGCTGAGCGAGCAGCAGATCGCCGAGATGGACAAGTTCCGTGAACAGCACCGCGCCGCCGTGGCCCCCCTGTACGACCAGCTCATGGAAAAAAGGATGGAACTGCGGGCCCTTTCCCCCAACCCCAACGTCAAACCCGAGGAGCTGAAGGCCCTCACCGCTGAAATCGCCGCCCTGCACGCGAAAATACGTGCCGCCAATGAAGAATGCTATACGAATATGGCCAAGGCCGGCCTGCCCTGCGGCGGCTACGGCTGCGCCTGGCACGGCGGGCGCGATGGTTACGGCTACGGCGCCCGCGATGGTTACGGCCACGGCCGCCACGGCTGCTGGCGCTAGCCCCAGGGCCTGTCCGCTTTCCCTTGCCGTTCCCGCCCCTTCATCGTATGATGAGGGGGCTTTTTCTTTTCCGGGCTCAGGCCCGTGCCTTCTTGCCATGGAGCTATGTATGAAACTGAAGGAACTTATCACCAGCGCACGCACCTGCCGCCGCTTCAAAGGAGAAAAGCGCCTCTCCTCGGAAACTCTGGCGGAACTTGTGGATCACGCCCGCCTCTCCGCCTCGGCCCGCAACATGCAGGTCATACGCTTCGTCACCGTTGCCGAAGCCTCCACCTGTGAAGCCCTGAACGGCCTTGTCGTCATGGGCGGAGCGCTCACGCCCGAACAGCGTGCCACCGACAAGCAGCACCCCGGCGGCTTCATCGTCATTGCCGGGCCGGAAAAAATGGACGATTTCGCCACTATGGACGTGGGTATCGCCGCTCAGAGCATCAATCTGGCCGCCTGTGAGGCGGGTCTTGCCTGCTGCATGATAGGCGCCGTGAAAAAGGAAGAGGCTGCCGCCCTGCTCGGCCTGCCCGAAGGCATGCAGGTAAAGCTGGTGCTGGCCCTGGGCGAAGCTGATGAAAAGCGCCGCATCGTGGAGCGCAGAAGCGACGGCAAACTCACCTATTACCGCGATGAGAACGACGAGCACTGCGTACCCAAAATCTCGCTGGAAGAGGCCGTTATCCTGAAAAAATAACGTAGCCTTGTCATGACGGCGCAAAGGCGCGGGCACGAGACGCCCGCGCTTTTTTTGTGCGCCTTGCGGAGAGTTCGGGAGTGTCCCGGGGGGCGGAAAAAAAGCGTTCCTCATCTCCTCCGCCGCCTTTTTCACGCCCGAAGTTCTCATGGCATTTTTTTTAAAAACGTGCTACTTCTGTCTTCGTAGCACGCTTTATTTTTTCGTGTTACCACTGACCGCACAAAAAAATCCCTCCCCCGGCAACGACAGGCCGAAATTCCGCCCTTCAGGGCAGGCGCCAAACCACAAAGGATGCACGATGAAGCTTTCCCTTTCCCTTGCGGCCGCAGTCCTGACTCTGCTTTACTCCACGGCGCAGGCCGGGATCATCGTCGACATGCGCGGCAAGGCCGTGTCCGTTCCCGACGATCCCGCCTCCGTGGCCACCATCGACGACGGCTTCATCGAAGGGGTTATGACGCACCTTGGCGTCATAGACCGCGTCAAGGCCATAGGATCCTGGTCCATGAAGAGGGACTACCGCTATGTCATACCCTCCCGTTTGGGCGAAGCGCGCGAATACCGGGGCTGGAGTACCATGAAATATCTGCACCCGTGGCTGGACGCTCTGCCCTGCGTCAACTCCCCGCAGGGGAACATCATCAGCTATGAGACCCTTGCCCTTGCTGCGCCCGACGTGGTGCTGCTGCGCGTAGGGGACACTACCGTGGGTACGGACCGGGAAAAGGTACAGAAGACAGTGGACACCATAGAGGCCCTGGGGCTTCCGCTTATCGTGCTCTATTCCCCCACCTGGTTCCGCACATCCGACCTTTCCACCATGAAGACGGAAGCGGGCATCATCGGAGAGCTTTTCGGGCAGAAAAAGAAAGCCGAGGCCCTGGCCGATCATCTGGCAGAAACGGAAGCGCTGATACGGCAGCGCACCTCCTCCATCCCCGAGGAGGAAAAGGCGTCCGTGCTGCTTCTCGGTCTCCGGCCCGACATACGGCAAAAAGGCGGGGCAGGCACCGTACACGGCAGGGACACTCCGGAATCCTATATTCTGGAGCAAATCGTCCATGCAAAAAACGCCTTCCGGGGCAGCGGCACAAGCGTGCCCATGAGCGCGGAACAGGTGTATGCCTGCGACCCGGACGTCATCATCCTGCCCACGGCCAACGGCTACCATCCCCCCATGGAACTCTGCGAAGCCCCCTATTACGAGAACCTTCAGGAACTCCGCGCCGTGAAAAGCGGCCGCGTCTACGCCCTGCCCTGGTCGCCCATGAACGCCGCAAGGCGCATGGAATACCCGCTGGATATGCTCATCATCGCCAAGGCCGCCTACCCCGAGCGCTTTGCCGATATCAACGTGTACGAGTTCGCCCTGCGCTTCTATCAGAACGTCTACGGCGTAGATGAGGAAAAGGCCCGGGGGCTTCGCAGCACGCAGCTTCTCGACTGGATGGCGGAAAGCGGCTTTTAAAGCCTTCCTGCCGCCCCGCAGGCTCTGGATGAAAACATTTTCCCGCCGCGTTCCCTCCGCCTCATGAGGAAGACGATGAAAACACTACGCCCCCTCCTTGCCGTGCTTCTCGGCTGCGCTCTCGCGGCGGCCTTTTGCTTTTCGCTGATTGCAGGGGAATACGAGCTCGGCATAAGCGACGTTCTGCACACGCTTTTCTCCCATCCTGGCCTTGGCGACGGCACGGTGCAGAAAACGCACGAGATCATCCTCTGGCGCATACGCCTGCCACGCCTGCTGCTTGCCGCGCTCACCGGCATGGCCATGGCCGTTTCCGGGGCCGTTTATCAGGGGTGTTTCCGCAATCCTCTGGTGGAACCGTACATTCTGGGCGTCTCGGCGGGAGCGTCCTGCGGGGCGGCGCTCGCCATAGTGTTCCCGGCTCTTCTGCCCGGAGGGCAGCTTTCCGCCTTTCTCATGGGCATGGCCGCCGTGCTCCTTTCTTTTTTCCTTGCCAGAAACAGAGGTGAGACGCCGCCCGTCACACTGGTGCTTTCCGGCATCATCGTGGGTTCGCTTTTCTCCGCCGGAATCGGCATCATGAAATACCTCGCTTCCGATGTGGAGCTCAGGGAAATCACCTTCTGGATGATGGGCGGCTTCTATTATGCCACTTGGGACGACGTGTTCCTCTGTGCCTGCGCGGTACTCCCCTGCCTGGCCCTGCTCCTCGCTCTGGCATGGAGGCTCAACATCCTTTCCCTGGGCGATGAGGAGGCAAGGAGCCTGGGGCTTCACCCCGACAGGCTGCGGGCGCTCTTCATCATTCTTGCAACCCTTGCCGCTTCCGTATGCGTATCGGCCGCAGGCATCATCGCCTGGGTGGGCCTCATGATGCCCCATGCCGCCCGCATGCTCTTCGGGCCGGACAATCGCTGGGTCATTCCCGCCTCCGCCCTGCTCGGGGCTCTGTACCTGCTTTGCTGCGACACCCTCGCACGCACGCTCACCGGCGCGGAAATTCCCATCGCAATCATCACCTCCATCGTGGGTGCACCCTACCTGCTCTGGCTGCTCCGCGCGAAAGGAAGGGAACTCTATGGAGCATAGCCTCAGTACCTCCCTGCCCGGCCTTTTTCCCCGGGCGGGTCTCCTTTTCCACGGCGGCGGGCACGGATTCTTCCACCTTTTCCGCGGCAGGGAAACGGAGCAGGCGCTTTCCTCCTGCCCTGAAGAAGCCGCGCTCGACATACGCAACCTTTCCTTTTCCTACGGCAGGAAAACCATACTTCACCATGTGGGGCTTACGGTGAAGGCCGGAGAAATCTGCGGTCTTCTCGGCCCCAACGGCAGCGGAAAATCCA
>NZ_DYZA01000218.1 GCF_020741395.1 Mailhella massiliensis
AAGCTTGGCATAAGCGATGTCGGGGTGGCGCGCCTGCTTCGTTCGGACCGCATATCGGTCAAGCGCCATGCCGAGTTCGTGGACTTGGGCTTTCCGGAGGAACTTCTGCCCAGGGCTGAAGACTACATTCATAGGGGGAGAGCGCCGTTGGTTCCTGTTTGGGAACAGGCTAGCAGGGCCGGCGCTTGAACTGAACGTAAAAAAGGAAGCGAGATTCTACGATGGAAAGTCTCACAAGAATCTGCCATGCGGCTGTGAAGTGCGCGCCTTCCGGACTGTCTGCTGAAGATGTGGCCGATGTGCTGGGCGTGAACTACAAAACCATGATGGCGGAGCTGTCCGGGTCGGAACGGCACAAGTTCAATCTGGACTTGCTTGTGCCTCTCGTGCGGGCCACGGGCAGCGACGCACCGCTGAAGGCCATAGGCAGAGCCTGCGGATGTCTTTTTATCCGCCTGCCGGACGTTGGCGACGTGGAGCAGCCCATGCTGGATGGTATGGCTGCGTCGGTCCGGGAGTTTGGAGACCTGCTGGAAGCGCTGGGCGACGCTTTGCGCGACGGTGTGATTTCCAGAGAGGAAGCGGACAGAATCACCAAACAAGGGCAGGAGGTGCTGGAAGCCGTGATGAAGGTCATGAAAATGGCCGGAAAGGAAGCCGAATAAAAAGCGGCCCGTCGGGAAGTGGAAGTTCCCGGCGGGCCAGAACGCAAACATACCATAGGAGTGCGTATGAGAAAAGACGTACAGCGGAAGACTGCGCCCGTCAATCTTTTTTCCTTCCGTTTTCGCGGACGGGAAGAGTTGCGGGACTATTTGGATGGACTGCACCGCCTGTGCAAGGGTGGAAGAATTGTTGATATCCCCGTCCACGGATGGGTGGTCAAAGGGGGATGCGCATGAGCCAGGAAATGATCCAGAGACAGGCGCTGGTGCAGCTGATGGAGTCCATATCCGCCGCGGTGGCGAGAACTGCGCGGATGGAGCTTTTGAGTATGAAGCAGCTGCTGACCTCTTCGGAGGTGGAAGAACTGTATGGTATCAATGCCCGGACCTTGGCCTTCAAGCGGAGCCGAGGGGGCGGGCCGGACTACATTCAGGAGGACGAGCACGGTACGGTTTTTTACAGGCATTCCGACATCGAGGCATATATCAATCGGAATCGCCGTCGGGGCTCTTGAAGTGTGTAGCCAGAAGGGCAACGGCAGCTTGCCGGCTGTCCGGGCACAGGTGAGCGTAGCGCTGGGTCATGGTAATGGAAGCATGCCCCATCAGCTGAGAGATCACCAGTAGAGGAACCCCGTCAATGGCAAGCCAGCTGGCAAAAGTGTGGCGCAGCGTGTGGAAAACGACACGCTGCGCCCTGGGCGTTTCGGGAGTATTGAGGCCGAGCTTGAACGTGAGCTCATTGAAAACATTGTGAGTAACACAGGCATGACCGTTTACCTTTCCAGGAAAAATATGATCGGTGGGGAGTTTCCCTTTGATGAGCCGTTTCATGATATCTGCGGCCGGCGCCGACAGGTGAAGCATACGGCGTCCGGTTTTTCCGTTCACTTCCGCAACGCCGGCCGTGAGGTCTATGCAGGACACGGTGAGACTGAGAATCTCCCCCAGTCGTCCCCCAGTGTAGAGGCTGAGGGCTGCAATATCATGCCAGACCGGGGAGCGTTTTGCCAGAGCGTCCAAAAGCATACGGGCCTCTGCATGCGTAAGGTACCGGGTACGCTGATTGTCCACTTTAGGCGGGGTAACGTCTTTTACAGGATTTTTACATTTACCCAGTCCTGCTTTTTCTGTCTGGGTGTAGAGGGAGCTTAATACATGAAGCATGTGCTTGACACTAGCCGGCGCCATCCCACTGGCCAGCCGAGCATTTTTCAAACGGGTGACCATTGCCGGAGTCACGTCGTCCATGAACATGTGGCCGAACTCCGGAAGGATATGCTTCTGCATATAACTGATTGTGGCTTTGGAGTTCCTGAGGGTCAGGAGATGATGCGTCTTGTAGTATTCCCAGGCGTCAGATATGCGCGGCACCTGCGTGGGCAGGCCGCGGCGTTTTGCCAGCGCCTCGTTTCGCATCTGATAGGCAGCCTGTGCGGTCATGCCCTCGCTGCGCCAGCCGCATTTTGTCCACACTCTCTTGCCGTCAATTTTGAGGCAGTAGTAAAAGACGACGTCCGGCTTGCCGTTGTGGCGGCGTTCGGTGCTTTCTCTCGTGTACACGCCTGTGAACCTGGTGCGGCTGGTTTTCATGCTCATGGCAGACTCCTGCGGGGAACCTGTGGAGTAATCAGAGAGGGAGGAAAATATCTCCCCTGGCATCTCCCCAATTATGCAAATATCTCCCCTCAGGTAGCCCGAGAGGAGATATTTGGATATAGCAGGTTGCAAGGGTGCCTGCAAGCTTTGTCAATATTTTTCGATAATTACATACAGCTCAAAACAGATTCTATCAGCTACACGTTGAAGAGGAAGTCTTACACGTTGAACAAAAAGTTCATCATATCGCCGTCTTTGACCACATAATCCTTGCCTTCCACGCGCAGCACGCCCGCAGCACGGCATGCGGCTTCGGACTTGTGCTTCATGTAGTCTTCATAGCTTATGACTTCGGCACGGATGAAACCTTTTTCAAAGTCGGTATGGATGACGCCCGCGGCCTGCGGGGCTTTCCAGCCCTGCTTGAAGGTCCATGCACGCACTTCCTTGGGGCCGGCGGTCAGGAAGCTGGCAAGGCCCAGGGTATGGTACCCCATGCGGATGATGTTCTCCAGACCGCTTTCGGTAATACCGTAGGATTCCAGCATTTCCGTCTGTTCCGCGTCGGAGAGTCCCTGAAGCTCCTCCTCAAGGCGGGCGCAGATTTTCACCATGCCGCAGCCCCGGCTTTCCGCAAGGCCGCGCAGGGCCTGCACATGGGCGTTGTCTTCCTCAATGCCCGCTTCGTCCACATTGGCGCAGTAGATGAATTTTTTGGCCGTGAGCAGGGAAAGCTCGCGCCATACCTGATGGAAAGGCTCGTTCAGCTCAGGCACCTCGAAGGCCGAGGCGGGCTTGCCTTCTCCAAGGTGAGCCACCAGCGCTTCCAGCACGGGCTGGGCCTTCTGCATCTCTTTATCGAATTTTGCCTTTTTCTTCAGCGAATCAAGGCGCTTTTCCGCGCTTTCCAGGTCGGCGAGAAGAAGTTCCGTTTCAATGGTGTCCACGTCGCGCAGAGGGTCGACGCTGCCGTCCACATGGGCGATATTCTCATCGTCGAAACAGCGCACCACTTCCACTATGGCGGCACATTCGCGGATGTTGGCCAAGAACTGGTTGCCCAGGCCTTCGCCTTTGCTTGCGCCTCGTACAAGGCCCGCGATATCCACGAAATCCACGGTGGCATAAATGGTTTTCGCGGGCTTCACGAGCTCGGTGAGGGCGTCTACGCGTTTGTCGGGCACGGCCACGGTGGCTTTGTTGGGTTCTATGGTGCAGAAGGGGTAATTTGCGGCTTCGGCATTCTGTGCCTTGGTGAGTGCGTTGAACAGGGTGGATTTGCCTACGTTGGGCAGACCGACGATTCCTAGACTCAGTGCCATGATAAAACTCCGGGGAAAACGGGGGCAGCCTCAGCCGCGCACGGCGATATGAAGATTGGCCACGCCCAGCGTGAAGGGGATATGCTGAACAAAGGCGAAGCCCGCCTCGCGAAGTTCATTGCTGAAATCGTCGGGCTTCGGGAAATTTTCAATAGTCTCGGCAAAGTAGTCGTAGGCCGAAGTGGAATGACTCACCAGGCCTGCGAGTTTCGGCATGATGCGGCGCAGATACCAGTGGTAGAAACGGCCGAACACCGGAGTAGACACGGGCGCAAATTCCAGAATACAGGCACGGCCGCCGGGAACCAGCAGGCGGTGCATCTCACGCAGGGCGTCCATACGCGGCCGCACGTTGCGTATGCCGAAAGCTATGGTGACGGCGTCGGAACAGCCGTCGGGAAGGGGCATATTGCGGGCATCGGCTACCATGGTAGTCACGCGGGAGCGTTCGCTTGTGCGCATTTTGTGTTGCTCGCCGTAGCGGAGCATGGGCTCGCAGATATCGGTGGCATATACGCGAAGGGAAGGGTAGCGCCGCACCAGGGCAAGGGATACGTCGAGCGTGCCTGCGGCCATGTCGATGACCGTATTCGTAGGGCCGGGCACCACGGAGCGTACCAGATTGCGCCGCCACCAGCAGTCGAGAAAAAGGCTGAAGACGCGGTTTTGCAGATCATACCACGGCGTCATGCGGCCGAACATCTCGGAAACATTGCGGGTATGGTCGTCACCGGGCTGGAAGTTACCGCTCATTCTGCTTCTCCTTCCTCTCCGAGTCTTTCCCTGCCCCTGAGGGCCGTTTCCATGACTACACGGTATACGGCGGGG
>NZ_DYZA01000219.1 GCF_020741395.1 Mailhella massiliensis
CGCAGTTGCCAGACCGCACCTCTTTCTTAGCAAATCAAAAGGAGTGTTTATAACCTACGCATAACTATAAGTTTTCGGGAACCCCCAGCCTAGCTGGGGGGTTTCTTTTAACCAAAAAAGAGGCGGGCCGCACGGCCTGCCTCCCTCTTTTCCGGGACTACTGCCATACCTCGGAAAGCTCACCCCCCGTATGGAGAAGCACTTTCCCCGGAGCGGTTCCTGCGCTCAGCCCAGGAGCCGCTCCGCCAAGGGCATGAAATCCATGGGCCAGTAAGCCTCGGGCCTCGGACGGGCAACCCGTCCTTCCTTCGGCATGCAGGAAAGCACGGCGTCCGCCCACTGATGAGGGAAAGAATCAATATCCAGCGCTGCGCCGAGCAAAGCCCCCGCCACCGCTCCGTTGGCCGCCGCATCGCCCCCGTGCATGGCTGTATCGCGCACCCCCTCCCCGGCGCTTCCGGCAAGGAGAAGACGCCGGAAACCGTTGTGCAGCGTGGTGAGCACATGGCTCATGTTCTCCTGATAATTCGCAAGCTCCTGCGCTCTCGCCCTCTCAAGGCAGTCGCGCACGCGGACAGATTCGGCCGCCGGAATATCGCTCCATAAGGGAAGCGCCTCGACCACGGCACAGGCAGCCCGCCACATAGCCAGTCGAGAGCCGCTCCTTATTCCGCAGGCAAGGGCCGACACATAGGAGACGCTTGCGGCACGACACACAGGGTGCGGGTTCGTGAGTGCGGCTTCCTCCATGGACAGAAGAGCCAGCTTCCTCATGCCCGTGTCTTCAGCAAGAGCCTTCATGTCGGGCACAGCGCCGTCATCGCAGGGAAGCGCCGTATCCGGCACGAAACGCACGCCGAATATACCAAGCGGGCTCACCCGCATCAGCGCGCAGTTGGCTTCGCTCCGCGCATCCACCTTGCCGTGCAGGGCGCGGAACACCGAGTGGGCAAAATCCACAGGGTGGCTGCCCAGCCACGCCGCATAGGCCGCGCGCACCTTTTCTGCATGAAATCCGCCCTCTGTGACGAGACTGCGGGCCAGGGCGAGCGCCATTTCCGAATCGTCGGTAGGCTGGCCCGGAAGGGTACCGTAAAGCGCGCTGCCCTCCAGCTCGTCCATGCCCGCGGGGTACAGGGCTCGCACCTTTTCCTCATCTTTGAACTCCACCTGACTGCCCAGGGAATCGCCGGCTATCTGGCCGAGCAGGCAGCCCCATGCACGGCGTATTTCAGCGGCACTTCTTTCCATGTCTTTTCCTTTTCAGCAAGATGTTACCCCGGTTTTGCCGGAAAAAATTCCCTTCGCTCCCCGCGGCCTCAGGCAGGCCGGTGTGGAGCAACAGTCAGTTACGGCTGTATCGCGCCCTGTTCCTTCTGCTCCGCCTGATCGCTGATGGCGGGGTAGTCCCGACTTTCCATATATAAGGTACAGTAGGAAGCCTGCTTTCCCCCCTCGGTTTCCGAACCGGCAAGAAAGACGTATACTGCGCCCGGCCCGTCAGCCGCTCCGGAAACGGGGAAAATCCATTCCAATACCTCCATGCCTCCTTCATCGGCAAGGTAACCGCGAAGGTCGCTCCCTGCGTCCTCCACATCCTCCACATTGAGGGAAGGCTCCCCGTATTTCGCGACAAGCTCTTCCTTCAGGCTGTGAAGCACCTCCAGCGTAGCCGTTCCCTCGGCGCTCAGGTCGTCGGAAGAAGAAGCCATGATCCGTATGATCCGGCCTTTGAAGGTATCCACCGCATAGGTATCGAACCGGGCGTCGGGTGCGGGCGGAGTCACTTCATACATCCTGATTTCCCACCGTTCGGAAACCGGCTGCTCCCCGTGGCCGTACCTGCCGATATCGCTCCCGAGTTCCAGACCGAAAGCCCCAGCCCCCAGGGCGCACGCCGCCCTGCAGAAAAAAAAGACGGCAACGAAAAAAGCCGCTTGCATATATTTCATGGAATACTCCCTTGCCGCCAAGGCGGCAGTCCCTTCATTAAGCGCAAGGGCCTCCTTTGTCCAGTACGGGAGTCTTGTCTTTCCTCGCAAGGCAGGCTAGAGCTTTGTTGCACCCCGGGCCGCACGCAATACCGCGCCCCCTTTTCTTTTAACCCCGATACTGCCATGAAGGAATATTCGCTCCCGGAACTTCTTGCCCCGGCCGGAGGCCGGGAACAGCTGGAGGCCGCCGTTCTCTACGGAGCAGACGCCGTGTATCTCGGCGGAAGCGTCCTTTCCCTGCGGGCCAAATGTCAGGGCTTCGACGGCAAGGCCCTGGAAGAGGCCGTGCGCCTTGCCCACGAGCACGGCGTAAAAGTTTACTACTGCCTGAACGCCCTTCCCTTCGACGAACATCTCCCGCTGGTGGAAGAGCAACTCGACGCGCTGCCCGACCTCGGCGTGGACGGACTCATCGCGGCCGACCCGGGAGTGATACGCCTTGCGCTCCGCCGCTGCCCGGGTGTGGAGCTGCACCTTTCCACTCAGGCCCACTCCGTCAATGCCTCCGCTGTGGAATTCTGGAGCGAAGTCGGCGTGAAGCGCATCAATCTGGCCCGCGAACTGAGTAAAGAGGCCATGGAGAGCCTTATCCGGCGCTTCCCCTCCATGGATTTTGAAATCTTCGTCCACGGGGCCATGTGCCTTTCCCTTTCCGGCCACTGCCTCATCTCCGCCTGGGTCAACAACCGCCCGGCCAATCTCGGCCTGTGCACGCAGCCCTGCCGCTTCGAGTACCGGGGCATCACCCTCACGGTGGAGGAAGCCCTGCGCCGCGACGGCCCTTTCCTCGATATCGAGCAGGGAGAAGACTTCAGCGCCGTCTGGGCTCCCATGGACCTGTGCCTCGTGCGCTGGATGGAGGAAATCGTGCGCATGCATCCCGCTGCGCTCAAGCTGGAAGGGCGCACCAAGAGCGGGAGCTACGTCGCCCAGGTGACGGACGTGTATCGCACAGCCCTCTCCCTTGCCGGAACTCTGGGGGAAAAAACGCCGGAGGACGCTGAGGGGCTCCCCCAGGATGCTTTTGTGGAAGAGCTTCTGCACACGGCCTCACGCCCGCTCTGCTCCGGCTTCTTCCTGCCGGAACGCGTGGTGGAAAAAGCGCCGCACGATTTTTCCCCCAGGCCCGTAGTGGCCCGCGTGGTCGAACCCGGGCCGAACGGCGGCTGGCAGGTGGAAGTGCGTTCTCCCTGGAACGCGGATACCGACGCCTCGCTCCTTCTGCCCGGCATGCGGCGGCCGAAGCTTTGCGCGGGAAGCTACGTTCTGGAAAACCACAGAGGCGAAAAAGCGGAGCGCCTCAACCCGGGCATGCACGGCACGCTGTATGCCGACCTCCCGGGCATAGCACCGGGAATATATCTCCGGGCATAACAAGCTCCTTCCGACGAACGCTCTGCCGGAAGCTGCGCTCTGCTTCCCCTCAGTCCCGCCGCCCCGGCACGGGAGCAAAGCGCTCTTCAAAACGCTCCAGTACCTCGCGAAGCGGCGCGGCCAGAAAGGGCATGACGCGCGCCCGCAACGCCTCGGGAACGCCGTAACGGGCCTCTGCCATACTGCCCGCCATAGCGGCGATGGTGTCGCTGTCTCCCCCCAGGGAAACGGCGTTGCGCACGGCATCTTCAAAATCCACGGCTTCCAGAAAGGCCTCTACGGCCTGCGGTACGGAGCCCTGACAGCTCACGTCGAAGGCATAGTCCCCGCGTATCTCGTCCAGCGTGAAATTCAGCCTGTACCAGGAAGCCTCCACAAGCCTGCGTATCCTTTCCAGAGACTCCCCTTGCCGTGCGTACCAGATGACGGCAGTCACGGCTTCGGCCCCGCGTATGCCTTCCGGGTGATCGTGCGTGATCGAGGTGACGCGCCTTGCCATGTCCAGCGCGTCTTCCAGGGATTCCGCCGCCCAGGCGCAGGCGCTCACACGCATAGCCGCGCCGTTGCCGAAACTGCCGTAAGGGGCCGGATTCTCAGAGGCCAGCCAGCGGGAGAAACGCCCTCCGTAGCACCCGCGCGCAAAGCGGCGGCCGAAATCCCGCATGGAGGCGACGGCCGCCTCCGCAAGCTTTTCCCTTTCATCCCCACATTCCAGCACGGCGCGGGCCACAGCCAAAGTCATCACGCTGTCGTCCGTCACACGGCAGGCCGGAGTCAGAAATTCAAAGTCCTTGCTTTTGATATTGCTCCACTCAAAACGCGATCCGACGATATCGCCGACAACGGCTCCCAGCATGGCTTCCTCCAAAGTTCAAGCATCACATTAATTTTTCTGGACGCAACGTGCGGGAAAACATGCCGCGGAAGCTTTTTCTCTCCTCTTTCCGCAGACATGATGCCGCGTTGCGCGCAATCACGGAAAAAAGATTGACAGGGGCTTACCCCCGATGAAAAGCTTTTACCCCAGCCCGGCAGGCGGCTCCCTCCACGGCAGGCCTCCCGCACCGCTCCATATTAACACAGGCTCTTCCGCAGGCGAAGAGCCTCCATACCCGAAACAAGGAGAAAATATGCGCCGCAAAGACAGGGAGTGTAACGCTCCGGCCTTTTTCACCGGCCTGCTGGAGCAGGCGGAAGTCCTCACCTTGGCCTTTCAGACCGAAGAAGCCCCCTATGTGGTTCCCGTCAACTTTGTTCTTCTGGAAGGCGCACTGTATTTCCACTGCGCGAAGGAAGGACGCAAGTTGGACTGCCTGAAGCGCAGCCCGGGCATAGGCTTTTCCGTCCACGAAGTTCTTGCCATAGACAGGGAAAAGGCCACCACGCTCTACAAGAGCCTGTGCGGCACGGGAAAGGCGGCATGCGTCGTCGACATGGAGGAAAAAAGCCGAGCCCTGGCCGCTCTGGCGGAAAAATACCGGAGCCGCTGCACGCTCCCCATCCCGCCCAAGGTGCTGGAGAGCACGGAAGTAGTAAAAATCAGCATCCTGTCCCTGAGCGGAAAGAGCAACCCTCCTCAGGCAGACGCTCAGGCCTGAGCGCACCCCAACCTTCCACCGGGATGATCCAGCGCGCCCGGGTTATTCCCGCTCATGCGGACGCGGCAGAAGCAAAACAACTCCGGGGGCATACAGAGCCCCGGAAATTACGCACTCACCGCCCCGGCCAGCTTTCCGCACGGCATGGGATTTTGTCAGCCGTTCCTGCCGCCCCGCCGGGGTGGAGCACCTTCCCCTGCCGAAGACGCATGCGGCAAACGGTCTTCCGGGAAAACGCGTCTTTCCCCCGGAGGCGGGATCAGCCCTTTCTGACTCTGCGGCCCGGCTGAGGGCCCGGCCCTTTCTGAACACGGCGTCATGGCGACTACCCTACGGCACAGAGGCCCCTTGCAAACGCCGCGCGAACAAGCTCAGTGTTCAAGCTCCCTTTTCCACCCTGTCCTTCAAGGCATTCATCAGCGCAGCCACCTTTTCCCGCAGCTTGCGCCCTTCCGCACTGCCGGATACGTCGCCCTGAGCGGTGAAGGCGTCGGAAAAGGCGTTGGCAAACACTTCCGGCCTGTTCAGGACCCGGATATCAAGATAGACGCAGCTCTGACGCAGGTGATACTGCGCCCGGGAAGTCCCCATGCCGCCGCCCGCCCCCATCATGGCGGCAGGCTTTCCGGCAAGGATTTCCCCCGGTTCACGCGAAAGCCAGTCCAGGGCGTTCTTCAAGGCCGGGGCCACGGAATAATTGTATTCCGGTACAGCCAGCACAAGGGCGTCGGCCGTTTTCACCCCCTCGGCAAGGGCGACGACGGACTCGGGCTTTTCCCGCCCTTCCACATAAAAAGGAATGTCGGCAATGTCGGCAATGACAAGCTTTATGCCCTCGGGCATTTCTTCCTGCGCGCAGCGAAGAAGTCCTTTGTTGCGCGAGGCATCCCGCAGAC
>NZ_DYZA01000220.1 GCF_020741395.1 Mailhella massiliensis
ACGGAAAATGAGGCTGTTATACGATACCGTGTTCGCCGGGGCGTTCGTATTCGTTCTTCTGGTTGGTCTTGGAGTGGTAGAGATCCACGTCGCCGAAGGCGATGAGTATAGGAGAGGCCACAAAGATGGAGGAGAAGGTACCGAACACAATACCCAGGGTGATGGTGAGCGCGAAGTCGTGGATGACATTGCCGCCGAGCAGGTACAGAGAGAGGCTGGCCACCAGCGTAGTGGCGGACGTCATAATGGTGCGCGAGAGCGTCTGGTTCACGGACTTGTTGATGATGCTCCCCATGGTAGGCTTGGGATTGGCATCGGCGGGAACGGCACGCAGGTTTTCGCGGATACGGTCATAAACGACGATGGTGTCGTTGATGGAGTAACCCACCAGGGTGAGCAGCGCGGCAATGACGTTGAGGTCGATTTCCACGCCGAGGAGTGTGAGCAGGCCTAGGGTGACGATGACGTCGTGTATGAGCGCAAGGATAGCGCCTAAAGCAAAGTTGAGCTTCAGCTTCCAGCAGTATATCAGGGCTATGACCATACCGATGGCCACGCCCCAGAGCCGGTTGAAGCCGAGATAGGAGGCTCCGTACACGGCGCCCCAGAGTACGAGGGCCATGGCCCCGGCCATGAACCAGCTGTATTCAAAGCGGCCGGAGATGTAGACGGTGATGAGCAGCACGGCGTAGAACAGGGCTTCTATGGCCATGTTGCGCAGGTCGTTACCTACTTTGGGGCCCACGGATTCCAGGCGCTGTATGGTGGAGGGATTGTCGGGAATACTGGAGCTGAGAGCCGTGGAAACCTGATCGCGCAGGTCCTGATTTTCCCCGGAAGGCATGGAGAAGCGCAGCAGATAATCGCGATTTTCGGTATCCACCTGCTGCACGGTGAGGCCCGGCAGGTTCACGTCCTGCAGGGCTGTCTTTACCTGTTCGTCGGGGATGGGCTGGGCGAACTCTATCTGTACCATCACGCCGCCGGCAAAGTCCACTCCGTAGCGCAGGCCGCCGTTCCAGATGATGGCGAAAAGGCCCAGAATGATGAAGAAGGCGGAGATGCTGAAGGCGATGCGGCGGAAGCCCACAAAGTCGATGTTGGTCTGGCGGGAAAGTATTGCAAATGCCATGGGAAGGCCCTCTTGTTTCAGGAGCTTTTGTCTTTTGAAGGGCGTGGTGCGCGCCTTTCAGGGGGAAACGGCCCTAGATGCTGATTTGCTGACTTCTGGAGCGGGAGATCCATGTCTCAAAAATGGCCCGTGAAACGAAGACGGCCGTGAACATGGAGGCCAGGATACCCAGCGACAGCGTGACGGCGAACCCGCGTACCGGGCCTGTGCCGAACTGGTACAGAATGGCGGCGGTAATGAGCGTCGTCAGGTTCGAGTCGATGATGGAGATACTGGCCCGGCTGAAGCCGGCCTTTACGGCTTCTATGGCGGACATGCCGTTTTTGAGTTCTTCCCTGATGCGCTCGAAGATGAGCACGTTGGCGTCCACCGACATGCCGATGGTGAGCACGATGCCGGCGATACCGGGCAGGGTGAGCGTCGCTCCGAAGAAAGTCATGCCAGCAAGCAGGATGGTGATGGTGAAGCAGAGCATGAGGTCGGCGATGAGCCCGGAGAGCCCGTAGTAGAGGGGCATGACGAGCACGACGGCCGCCGCACCGACGAGAGAAGCCTTGATGCCGCTGTTGATGGATTCCTTGCCCAGGGAGGGGCCGACCGTGCGCTCTTCCAGCACGGAGACGGGCGTGGGCAGGGAGCCTGCGCGCAGCACTATGGCGAGATCCTGGGCTTCTTCCGTGGTGAAGTTGCCGGTGATGGAGGCCTTGCCGCCGGCGATACGATCCTGGATGACGGGGGCGGAATACACCTTGCCGTCCAGCACAATGGCCATGCGCTTTTTGATGTTCTCGCCGGTGATGCGTTCAAAATTGTTCGCGCCGCGGTTGTTGAATTCCAGCGCCACATAGGCCTGGCCGAATTCGTTGAAGGCGGGGCGGGCGTTGGTGATATCCTCGCCGCCCATGAGCGCCTGGGTGTCCAGCAGTATGGTGCTTTCGCTCTGCGTACCGTACTGCCCCTTGACGATGAGGGGGTAGCGCGCCGTGCCCGGGGGCAGCATGATGGCGGAAGGATCCACGTCGTCGCGTACGATATGGAATTCCAGATGGGCCGTCTGGCCGATGATCTGTATGGCGCGCTCGGCGTCGGTCATGCCGGGCAGCTGTACCTGTACCTGATTGTCCGACTGCTTGCGGATATCAGGTTCCGCCACGCCGAACTGGTCGATACGGTTGCGGATGGTGCGCACCACCTGTTCCATGGTCATGTCTTCCGTCTGGCGGCGGGCTTCGGCGGAAAGCTCGAAGACGTAGGCCCGGCCGGAAGCGGTATTGTCGGCGCTCACCTGATGGAGGTTGGGGAACCATTTGCTGATCATGGCGTCGAAGGCTTCGGCCTGGTCGGTGCGCGGAAGCGTCACTTCAAGCAGGCCTGCGCTGTTGACGCGCGGCTTCATGACGGTGATCTTTTCCTGCTTGGCGCGGTCGCTCATGTCCTGACCGGTGACGGACAGGGTATTTTGAAGGGCCTTGTCCACATCCACGCCCAGGGTGAGGTTCATGCCGCCCTTGAGATCCAGACCGAGACTGATGCGGTCCTGCATGAGCGTGCCCAGAGCGGAGTTGCCGATGAGGGGGATGTTGGGCAGGGCGTACGCGAGCACCACAATAAGCACGATGAGGGAGACGGCCAGGCGCAAACGCAGAGTTTTCATGGGGATATCCTTAAAAAACTAATAAAGTCAGACCTTATGCCTGAACATAAGACAAAGCCCCACGCCTCCTTGCAGGAAGGAGGCGTGGAAGCGGAAAGTACGGTGTTCCGAAAACTACTTGTTTTCTGCGGGAGCGGCATCAGCCGTTTTGTTGAGGGCCTTGGGGTCGTAGGTACCGTTGACGAAGCCGCGCGGCATACGGACCTTGGTTTCTCCGAGGTCAACTACGAGGATATCGCCTTCCAGATCCACGATACGGCCGAGAAAACCGCTGGAAGTGATGATATAAGACCCCTTGCCCAGGGATTCGATCATGGCCTTATGTTCCTTGTTGCGCTTCTGCTGGGGGCGGATCAGCAGGAAGTAGAACACGGCGAACATGAGCAGGAGGGGCACCAGGGAGGCGAAGGCACCCATGGGGCCGCTCTGAGCGGCGCCGCCCGCGTTGCCGGCGGCGTAGGCGATGGAAGTGAACATAGATTCTCCAGAATTGATTTTGCGGAAAGTGTCCGCGTCTTTGACCCCACCTTCTTAACCTGTTGCGCCTTTTTACGCAATGGTTTAAGCGCCCGATGCGAGGCGGCGGACGTTCTTTTTGTCGCGTACGCCCTCTTGAAAGGGGCTGGACATTCGTGTGGATTGCGGGAACTATGGCCGGTATCAACATGAATGCCGGATCAGCCCGGCAAAAGGAGCATATATGGCCATGTCAGCCCACTCTGTGGAACAGGCCCGCCTGCAGTCGCGGGTCCTCATCGAGAGCCTGCCGTATCTTCGGGAATATCACGGCGAAACCGTTGTGGTGAAATACGGCGGCCATGCCATGACGGAGGAAAGTCTCAAGCTTGCCTTTGCCCGCAACATCAGCCTGCTCAAGCTTGTGGGTATTCACCCCGTGGTGGTGCACGGCGGCGGTCCGCAGATCAACGAGATGTTGAGCAAGCTGGAAATCAAGTCGGAATTTCGTCAGGGCCACCGCGTGACCGACAAGGCCACTATGGATGTGGTGGAAATGGTGCTGGTGGGTTCTGTGAACAAAAGTGTGGTGAACCTTATCAACAAGACCGGGGCACGGGCCGTAGGCCTTTCCGGCAAGGACGGCATGCTTCTCGAAGCCCGCAAGCTTGCCATGACCATCAGCCACGGCGAAAAGCAGCCGCCGGAAATCATAGACCTCGGCAATGTGGGCGAGGTGACGGCGGTGAACGAACAGCTTTTAACGTCGCTCATTCATGATGACTTCGTGCCCGTCATTGCTCCCGTGGGTGTGGACGCGGAAGGCAACACCTACAACATCAACGCCGATTCCGTGGCCGGGGCCGTGGCCGGTGCGCTCAAGGCCCGCCGCTTGCTCATGCTTACCGACGTGGCCGGTATCTTGGACAAAGAAGGGAAGCTCATCGAGCACATTGATACTGCCGACGCTCAGCGCCTTCTTGCCGACGGTACCCTGACCGGCGGCATGATCCCCAAGATCAACTGCTGCATGAACGCCCTGAAGCAGGGCGTGGACAAGGTGACTATCGTGGACGGCCGCGTGGAAAACTGTCTCCTTCTGGAACTGCTTACCGATCAGGGCGTGGGCACGGAAATCGTGAAGTAGGTATGGAAATTTTCGACGGGCTTTGCTCCGTGTCGGAAAAGGCGGCTCCGGCCGCCTTTTTTCCTTTCTTTCCCGGAATTCGGCGGCATGTGCGCCGTTTGTTCCCTTCGGAAAGAGGTTGTTTTTTTATAAGCCTCTGCGTGCGGGAGGATGCTTCCCTTTCCGGGCGGAATGAGGGCGTCATTTCCCGCATACTTTTTCCTCAGCACTTTTAATTTTCTTGATAAAGCGTTTTCCGTTCCAGAGGTAGTAGACGGCGTTGTCCGTCTTGAGGTCGCAGGGCATGCCGTCGGATGTGAAGGAGGGGAGAGCCTCAAGGCCCATGTCGAACACGCAGAAGGTACAGCTTGCGGAAAGACGGCCCGGGAGATCTTCCCGGCCGGGCCGGAAAAATTCTGAGCCTGCCGGTTCCGGCGGCAGGGGAAGCGGCGCTGCATGGCCGCCGGAGCTGATGAACCACAGCTCGGAAATGCATTCGCCGGCGTCGTCTTCGGTGCGGAAGGCCGCCACGGCTCCCTGTTCCGAGCGGAAAAGGCGAAGGCAGACCTTGGAAAGACCGTCCACGGATTCAAGGCGCAGCACGTCCTTTTCACTCTCCGTCATGAGCCAGTGTGCGCTGATGCCCTGCGCAGCGAGCTGTTCCTTTTCCTCATCATTGAGGGATGAGTGCGTATTTTCAAAGATTTCCGTGGGGATGAGGGCGAAAGCCTGGCGCGCGTTCAGCGCTTTGCCCTCTTTTGCCTCCCCGGCGGAAATCTTCGCGCAGAAAAGGGGCATCAGAAGCATGAGCGTCACTATGACGGCCGTTTTCTTGCACATGATGAGTCCTTTCCGGCAGAAAGGCCGCATCGGTCGACGCGGCCTTCACGGAAAAAGGCGCGGCCCCGGAGGGCCGCGCCTTGTCAGAGTTATTTACGGTGATGCTGGCAGTGGGAGGGGATGACAGCCGCGGGATTGCCTTCGCGCATCATGCGCACGGCGCAGAAGTTGCCGCACATGGCGCAGGCTTCCTCATTTTTGTGGGGTTCGCGGCGTTTTTCCAGAAGTTCAGGGTCTATGGCGATCTCGCGCATGGCGTCCCAGTCGAGCTCCATGCGGGCCTTGGACATGCGGGCTTCCTTCGCCCTTGCTCGGGGCGTGCCCAGCGCGTTTTCTCCGGCCTGTGCGGCCACGCGCGAGGCCATGACGCCCTGCTTCACGTCTTCCTCGTCGGGCAGGGTGATGTGTTCGGCAGGAGTGAGGTAGCAGAGAAAATCCACGCCCGCACGCACGGCGACAGCGCCGCCGATAGCCCCGGCGATATGGTCGTATCCGGGAGTGGTATCGGTAACGAGCGGCCCGAGCACATAGAGGGGCGCGCCGTTAGTCAGCTTCTTGATGCCCATGATCTGGGCTTCCACTTCGTTCAGGCTCACATGGCCGGGGCCTTCGATCATGCACTGTACGCCCTTTTCCAGACCGCGTTTTGCCAGCTGGCCCAGCATGATCACTTCCATCCACTGGGCGGCGTCGCCCGCATCGCTGCCTGCGCCGGGGCGCAGTCCGTCGCCGAGGGAGAGGGTGACGTTATGGCGCAGCGCAATGTCGAGCAGGCGGTCGAACCCGGTGAGCAGGGGGTTTTCCTTGTCGTTGCGCAGCATCCAGCGGGAAAGGATACTGCCGCCCCGGGATACGATACCCAGGGTGCGGCCGCCCTTCGCGCCCCATTCCGCGCCCTGGCGGGTGAGCCCGCAGTGCAGCGTCATGAAGTCCACGCCCTGTTCGGCCTGCTTTTCCACATCCGCAAAGATGACTTCCGGGTCGATGGTGGCCGGGTCTTCGCCTCTGTCGATATAGATCTGGGCCACGCCGTACATGGGTACGGTGCCGAGGGGGGCGGGGCACGCTTCCAGCATCTGCCTGCGGATATCGTCAAGGTCTCCCGCGATGGACAGATCCATGATGGTGTCTGCCCCTGCCTCCAGGGCGATGTTCAGCTTGCGCATTTCGCCCTTCACGCTGCAATGGAAGGGGGAGGTGCCGATGTTGGCATTGACTTTCACGCGGGCGGGCTGCCCCACCAGGATGGGCTTTACATTCTGATGGCCGGGGTTGCCGAGAAGCACCATGGTGCCCGCCTCAATGGCGGAACGTATCTGTTCCTCCGTAAGCCCTTCTTCCTCGCACAGGCGGGCCTTATGCTGTTCAAACAGCTGGGCCAGAGCCTGATTCTTCTCAAAAATGGACATGTTGTCTCCTTACAGGCAGTCCGTTCTGCCGGGCGGGGGCGTTTTGCGCCCCCTTCTTTTACTGCTTCTTTTCTATCTTGGCCCAGGAGTCCTTGAGCGTCACGGTGCGGTTGAACACGGGCCGGTCCTTCGTGCCGTCGGGGTCGGCGCAGAAATAGCCCACGCGCTCGAACTGCACATGGCTCCCTGCGGGAAGCGTGGCCAGATAAGGTTCGGCCATGGCCGTGATCACCTTTTCGGATTCAGGGTTGAAATAATCGAGGAAGGTCTTGCCTTCTTCAATATCGCTGTCGGTTTCCGTGGTGAACATCTGTTCGTAAAGACGAACTTCCGTGGGTACGGCGTGGCGGGCGCTCACCCAGTGCAGCGTGCCCTTGACCTTGCGCCCGTCGGGGCTGGAGCCGCCGCGCGAGGAAGGATCGTGCGTGCAGTACAGCTCCACGATGTTGCCTTCCGCATCTTTGATGACTTCGGTGCAGGTGATGTAATAGGCGTAGCGCAGGCGCACCTCCGCTCCGGGGGCGAGGCGGAAGTATTTCTTGGGCGGATCTTCGCGGAAGTCGTCGCGGTCGATGTAGATTTCGCGGCAGAAGGGTACCTTGCGGCTGCCGAAGGAGGCGTCTTCCGGGTGCAGGGGCTGTTCGAATTCCTCCACCTTGTCTTCGGGGTAGTCGGTGATGATTACCTTGAGGGGGTCGAGCACGGCCATGCAGCGGGGCGTGACGGCGTTGAGGTGTTCGCGGCAGCAGAATTCCAGAAGGCTGTAGTGCACCAGGGCGTCCGCAGCGCGGGCTATGCCTATGCGCGAGCAGAAATCGCGTATGGCTTCAGGGGTATAGCCACGGCGGCGCAGGCCGGAAATGGTAGGCATGCGCGGGTCGTCCCAGCCGCGCACATAGCCTTCCTTCACGAGCTGGATGAGCTTGCGCTTGGAAAGCACGGTATAGGTGAGCTGAAGGCGCGCAAATTCTATCTGCTGCGAGTGGTAGACGCCGAGGGTATCCAGCACCCAGTCGTACAGTTCACGGTTATTGTCGAATTCCAGAGTACAGATAGAGTGGGTGATGCCTTCGATGGAGTCTGACAGGCAGTGCGTGAAGTCGTACATCGGGTAGATGCACCACTTGTCGCCCGTGCGGTGATGGGAGGCATGGCGGATGCGGTAGATGGTGGGGTCGCGCATGATGACGTTGGGGGAAGCCATGTCTATCTTGGCGCGGAGCACATACTTGCCGTCTTCAAATTCGCCGGCCTTCATGCGGCGGAAAAGGTCGAGGCTTTCCTCGGCGGGGCGGTCGCGCCAAGGGCTGGGAATTCCGGGTTTTGTGAGTGTTCCGCGGTATTCGCGTATCTGGTCGGCGGAAAGCTCATCCACATAGGCTTTGCCCATCATGATGAGCTTTTCGGCGTATTCATAGAGCTGGTCGAAGTAGTCGGAGGCGTAGTGCACTTCGCCTTTCCATTGAAAGCCCAGCCACTGTACGTCCCGCTGAATGGAATCGACGTATTCGGTGTCTTCCTTCACGGGGTTGGTGTCGTCGAAGCGCAGATTGCACAGCCCGCCGTATTCCTTTGCCAGGCCGAAATTGATGCAGATGGACTTGGCATGGCCGATATGCAGATAGCCGTTGGGTTCGGGAGGGAAGCGCGTATGCACGCGCCCGCCGAAGCGGCCGGTGAGATTGTCCTGGTTGATGCGGGCGCGGAGGAAGTCGGTGCCCTGGGGGCGGTCCGCTTCAGGGGCGGGGATGTTCTGGCTCATGGAGGCCTCATGTCGTTTGGCTGCTGCGCGTTCAGGGCGCGCCGGGCAGCGGTGGAGCGATGCGTTCTGACGCATTTCCTGAATGGCTGACGGCTGGAAAGAATACCTTTGTCGGGGAGGAAGGTCAATTCACGTTCCCCTTGCGGAGTATCGGGCATGACGGAAACGCGGACAGGGGAAGCCTTGGGGCTTTTCCTGTCCGCGTCGGGAGGAGGGGCGGGGCGTTTTGGGGAAAAAGCGCCTCGGAGGGGAGAAGGATTCATACAAGGGATCGCGTCCGGCCGTTGCGGCGGCCTTTCATGGATATGCCGGCTTACAGCTTCAGAAAGTTTTTCATGTTCTGGAAAAAGATCTTGTGCTGCACTTCCTCCCGCAGCAGGGAGCGATATTTTTCTACGGCGTATCCGAGGGGAACGCTGGGGTACAGGCTGCCGAACAGTATTTTGTCCTGAAGGCGATAGTTTGCCGCCGTGACGTAGTCCTGCGAACCGGGGTGGTCGATCATGAACCCGTCCGGGGAGAGCCATACGTTTTCCCAGTTCATGGCGACGGCGCAGGCGTGTGCCGTCCACGGCCAGCAGGCGTGGGAGAGCGCGAGGCGCAGCCCCGGGAACCGCCTTGCCACATGTTCTATGCGCCGTGGGGAATAGAGGTCATAGTCTGGGGCATTGCGCCTGTGGAACACGCCGCCGAAAAGCAGGCATACGGGGATATCCGCGTCCTGGCAGGCCTGATAGAGGGGAAAAAGGGCTTCGTCGTCTGCCTGCCAGGGATGAGGGTCGAGCCCGGGCTCCATATACACGCCGGAACAGGGGCCGTGGACGACAAAGCGACGTATGGTTTCCAGGCAGGAGCGCATGCCTGATTCAAAAGGCTGTATGCCCGCAAATCCCGTGAAGCGGCCGGGCCAGGCCTGGAGCAGTGCGGCAAGGTCGTCGTTGTCCAGGCCGGGGAGCACGCGCAGGGGGACGACGCTGTGGACAATACCGCAGGCTTCGTTTTCCCGGAAGAATTCCTGCATGGAACGCTTCAGAAGCGAAGGGGGAAGCTCCATGCCCATGCGGGAGAACTTTGTCTTGAGCCCGGGGTTGCCGGGCATGTCTTCCAGGCAGAAGATCCAGTCACGCAGGAAGTTCCCGAATGGCGGACGGCAACGGAAGTCCATGATTTCCTGCATGTCGGGCTCCTATTTTGCTGCCCGGCTGATGCGGAATCGCTGGATCAGACCGATAGCGGCGATGCCGCTGACGCCGAGGATATCGGTGACGGTGCCGGGATAGATGAGAGCAAGGCCGGAGGCAACGAGAATGAGGGCTTCCACGGCGTTGCAGGGAGCGAGGAAGAAGCGCTGCATGCCGGCGGAAAGCCCGAGAACGCCGATGATGGAGGTGATGGTCACTCCCGTGATATCGAGCAGGTCGCCCTGGAAAAGCAGGCCGGGCTGATAGACGAAGAAGAAGGGGATGATGAAGGCGATGATGCCGAGCTTCACGGCTGTGAAGCCGGTACGCATGGCGTTTGCTTCCGCAATGCCGGCGGCGGAGAATGCGGCCATGCATACGGGGGGAGTTATGGTGGAGAGGACGGCGTAGTACAGGCAGAACATGTGGGCGGAGATCATGGGTACACCGAGCTTGATCATGGCCGGGGCGGCAAGGACGGAAACGATGATGTACGCTGGCGCAGTGGGGACGCCCATGCCCACGATGAAGCAGGTGATCATGAGCATGACGAGCAGCAGGAAAAGGTTGCCGTCGACAAGGTTCATGATGATGTTGATGAGCTTCAGCCCGCCGCCGGTGAGGCTGATGACGCCTACCACGATGCCTGCGCAGGCGCAGCAGCTTGTGATCATGAGCGTGTTGCGGGCGGCGACCACGGCTACATCTTTGAGCCTGGGGAGGGTGAGGCGGGTTTCTTTTTTCAGAAGGGAGAGCAGGAATATGACGAGGCATCCTGCGAAAGCCGCAGAGTTGACGCTGCGCCCCATAATCATGACAAGGACCAGAAAAACGAGCGGAAGCATGTAGTAGAGGCGGGAAATGACGGAACTTGCCGGGGGAATTTCACTGGCCGGCATGGTGCCGATATTGTATTTGACCGCTTCGAAATGGATCATGCAGTACAGGGAAAGGTAAAACAGTATGGAAGGCAGCAGGGCGGATTTTGCGATGGTAAGATAACCTGCACCGGTGACGTCCGCCATGATGAAGGCCGCCGCGCCCATGATGGGAGGCATGAGCTGCCCTCCCGTGGAGGCGCAGGCTTCCACGGCCCCGGCAAAGGCGGGGCTGTAGCCTACGCGTTTCATGAGCGGAATGGTGAAAATACCCGTGCCGTAGACATTTGCTTGGGCGGATCCTGAAATGGTACCGAACAGCGCCGAGGCGAAGATAGCCACTTTTGCGGGACCGCCCTTGGTGTTCCTGGTCAGGAGTCAGGAGAGGTCGATGAAGAGATTGCTCATGCCGGAGACTTCAAGAAAGGAACCGAAAAGGACAAAGGCGAAAATCATGGTGGCTGCGGCGGCCATGGCCACGCCGTAAATACCTTCGGTAAGCAGGAAAAGCTGTTCTATCAGGGCCTGGGGTGAAATTTTTACATGGGCGAGGGGGCCGGGCATGTTTTCGCCGAACAGGGCATAGCAGATGAAGCAGAGCGCGACTATGACAAGAGGCCAGCCGGAGGTGCGGCGCGTTGCTTCAAGTACAAGGAGGATGAGGGCGGTTCCGGCCCACATTTGTATGGTTTCCACCTCGTCGACATAGGCGAAGCGTTCAAATATGGCCGTGCTGTTGGCGAAATACCATGCCGCTATGCCCAGGGCCAGAGCCGCGAGACAAATATCGAGAGCGACGAAGAGGGCCGGTTCGGTTTTCTTTTTGCGATAGTCGGGATGGATGGGGACGGAGAGAAAGACAAGGCAGAGCACAAGGCTCAGATGCGCCACACGCTGAAGCGTGGAATTGACTATGGCGATCCCTGAAGTGGTGTATACTTGGAAGATGCACAGGGCGATGGCGAAAACCACGAACAGGGGCTGTATCATCGAACGGAATTTGCTGGTCATGGGAAACTCCCGGAGGGTGGTGCGGGATACGGATTTTCGGAAAGAAGAGCAGCAGGGAAGCGGGGCGTTGTGTTTTTTTTGGGGGGGGCGGCTTCCGCCCGGAAGCCGCCACTGATATGTCTATTTCAGATATCCGGCCTCCCGGTAGTAGCGTTCGGCTCCGGGATGCAGAGGCAGAGCGGTATTCAGGCAGGATATGGCGGGATCATAGGTACCGTAGCCGGGGTTGGCGAGAGCTATGTCCTTGCTGTGTTCGGTCCAGATCTTGACGATTTTATATGCCAGATCTTCCGGCAGATCTTCGCTGCAGATGATTTCGGTAACATCGGTGACGCAAGGGACGTCTTCCGTTACCACGCCTTCAAACTCGCCGGCCTTGATGACGGAGGCGCGCAGGCCGCGTTTTTTCAGAATTTCCATTTCTTCAGGCCCGACGGGCAGGAAGCGTACTTTCTTGGTGAGCAGTATCTGGCGCAGGAAGGAGGGGAAGCCGGGGCCGTTCCACCCGATCATGTCGAGCTGATTGTCCTTCATGGCGTCCACCATGGCGTCGAAAGTGATGTAGGTCACCACGCCGCCCCATTCCTGAAGCTTGTCGTAGTCGATGCCGTAGGTTTCCAGCACCCAGCGGGAGAACATGTCGTTGGTGGATCCCCTTGTGGCCGGGCTGAAGCGTACGGCCTGTTTCTGTTCTGCAATCCCTTTGAGGCTGGTGATGGGCGCATCGTCGCGGACGAACAGGAGCAGGCGGCAGTCGTCGTTGATTTTGAACAGGGAACGGAGATTGGAGTATTTCTGCTTGTAGGGTTCCCTGCCTTCCTTGGCGGCGGTGAGCAGGGCGCCCTGCGCGTGGGCCACCTGTACCTTGCCCGTGGCCACACGCACGGGGTTGGCCGTGCCGTTGCCCGGAAGCAGATCACAGACGGCCTTGGGGTACTGATCCATGAAAGCCTTCATAAAGGCGGCAAGGGCCATGGAGGCCCCGCCGCCCATGGGGCCGCCGGAAAGAGAGAGCGAAATGCCGCTGCCGTCGTCGGCGGCGCGGGCGGAAAGGGCGGGGGCAAGGGGCGAGATCAGGCCGAGGCAGAGCAGAAGGGCGAGGCCGCGTTGCTTCATTCGGTTCATCATGTCAAATCCTCCGGGTTAAACATTGGAACGTCCGCCGTCTACGGGAATGACGGCGCCATGTATGAAACCGGCGTCATCGCCGGCAAGAAATGCGGTGACCTTTGCGACGTCTTCCGGCATGCCGAGACGTCCTGCAGGAATGACGCGCACCCGCTTTTCATAGCCGTCGGGGTCGTTGTCCAGGCTGTCCTGGATGAAGGGAGTCACCACGGAGCCGGGGCAGATGACGTTGGCCCGTACGCCCTGCCATGCGTACAGGGCGCTCAGACTGCGGATATACCCCACCAGGGCATGCTTGGAGGAGGTATACATGGAGCCGCCGCCGGCACTGCCGCGGGGGCCGCCCATAGCGGTATTTCTCATGCCGCTGACGGAAGCCGTTGCGATGATCACCCCCTTACCGCGCCGTATCATCTGCGGCATGACCAGGTTGCACAGCGTGAAAACGGAAATCACGTTGATCTGCATGAAGTTCTGAAATTCCTGCTCCGTGGCATCCAGCGAGCCTCGCCGCTGGTCGAAAATACCGTGGGTGGTGACAAGGATATCCACGCGCCCCCATGCGTCCATAACCATGTCATAGAAGCTCTTGATGGCGGCGCTGTCCTGCATATCGAAGGTCATGCCTATGGCTTCACCTCCAACAGACCGGATTTTTTCTATTTCTTCATCAAGGCGTTGCCGGTTTCTGCCGGTCAGGGCTACTTTTGCCCCTTCCCGGGCCAGGGCTTCGGCCTGTGCCGCACCTATGCCGGAGGTGGAGCCGGTCACAATGGCCACTTGTCCTTTAAGTCGTCCCATAGAAAGTTCTCCTTTGCTGGCAGGGAGGGTAGATTAGTCTTCCAGCCCGAAGAGGCGGGCGCCGTTTTGGTACATGATTTTGTCCGCCACTTCAGGACGAAGGCGGCTCACATAGTTTTCCACGGCTTTTTCCAGCGGCATGGCCGGGTAGGAAGAGCCGAAGACTATCTGATCCTGAAGCGTGTAGTTGGCTGCGAGAATATAGTCCGCGCCGCCCGGGGCGAAGCTCATGGCCCAGGTGTCGGGCGAGAGAATCACGTTGGGGCAGTCCATGGCCACTTTGCATACGGCCGCCACATAGGGCCATCCCCCATGGCAGAGCACAAGCTTCAGGTTGCGGAAGTGCGAGGCCACGTCGTAAACCAGTTCCGGCGCGTACCAGCGCGGGTCTGCCACACGCCCGCCGAAGGAGAGCAGCACCGGAATACCTTTTTCCGAGCAGTATTCGTATACAGGGAATATGTCGGGATTGTTGACGAACCATTTCACCGGCGTGGTATAGAGTCCCGGCTCCATGATGATGGCACGGCAGGGCCCGTTCACACAGTATTTTTCTATGGCAGTGCAAGCCGCTTCAGGATGGAGGGGATCGACCCACGGAACGCCGAGAAAATGTCCGGGATATTCCTCCATCAGGGAGAGGGCGTCGTCGTTGCTGCCGTTCTGGGGCAGACGTACCGGGGCCACGCCCCACACGACGCCGGCCCTGTCCATCTCCTCAACGAGCAGCCCCGTATCCTTCCGGCGGGCCGCTTCCGAAACGGAGCCCAGGTCGCGCATGGCGTGGGATTTTTCCAGAGCGGGCATATCGTACATGAAGGAATTGAGGTAGGTCCTGTACGGGGGGCGGAGGCGGAAATCTATGGCTCGCATAATCCCCCCTCAGCGGCAGAAGTTCGCGCGGACGCGCTTTTCATACACGGGGGCCGGGATGCTTTCCCTGGTGGCCTCCAGTACCTTCAGTATCCAGGCCATGTTCCTGCCGAGCACCTGCATGGTCTGCACGCCTTCTGCGTCCTGGGAGAGGAATTCCTCGGGCTTCCACCCGAACACCACGTTCCAGTACTGGCTGTTGACGGTGAGAAGGTTGGCGCAGTTCAAGTAGTTGCCGAGCTGCTGCACGGTGTTGACGGCTCCGGCCCTCCGGCAGACGGCAATGGCCGTGGCCGGCTTCGGCCCCCATCCTTCGAGGTGCTCCGTGGCATAGAGCAGCCTGTCGAGGGCAGCCTTGAACGGGCCGGGAATACCCATGTAGTGTACAGGGCAGCCCAGGATCAGCCCGTCGTAATCGGGCAGCATGTCGATGATCTTGTTGACTATGTCATTGTGAATACAATGATGCCCGTTTGTTCTGCATTTTCGGCAATCAACACATCCAGCAACAGGCTTTACGCCGACATGGACTATGTCAAGGCCGATATTTTCCTTTTTCAGTTCGTCGGCAACAAGCTGAATGGCATGATAAGTTACGCCTTTTGGATTCTGGCTTCCGTTCAGTGCCAGGACT
>NZ_DYZA01000221.1 GCF_020741395.1 Mailhella massiliensis
GTTGAATATTTTTATTTCCTGGATAGGAAAAGCGGATATAGAACATATTGAAGATGTCAATAAGGAACAAAGAGGGCCATTTTATACAATACTTGAGCACTATTGCGGAAAGGACAAAGGATTTTTTCAGAAAGTTGTTCTATTGTGTGACAGGCAGGTGGGGGGAGAACCCTCGCTGATTAAAATAAAACGTGCGGTGCAGCTCTTTGGTTGCAGGGATGTGGAAGTCCATGTACTGGATGTGAAGGTTGCCGACGTTGCCGCCATTTATCAGGCGGAATACCGTGTGCTTTCCGCACTGCCCGGTCATGCCGCGTACTATTATAACTTGACGTCCGGTACCGGGGCCATGCACTCCGTACAGCTTCTCATGAGCGTCAAGTTTCCCGGTTTTCCGATTTATACTGTCAGGCCGGATTTTCGTTCTCCGGGGGAGCCCGGAGCCAGAATCGTACCCTTGCCGGATATTCTTTCCGGCATTGCCCCCGATGCTTCGCCTTCGGAAGGTCCGTTTATTGCCGGCGTCAATAGAAAGATTTTCGAGCAGGTCAGGAACAAGATTGCCAGAACGCGGGCATCGGTGCTCATTGTCGGCGATACGGGAGCCGGCAAGACGCAGCTTGCCCGATATATTCACGCATGCAGCGACAGAGCCGGGAAGGAAATGATTTCCGTGAACTGTGCGGAAGTGGCGGGCGACCACAACATGATGCGCTCCGAACTGTTCGGTCATAAGAAAAACAGCTTTACCGGCGCGGTGGAGGAGAAGAAGGGCGCTTTTGAAAAAGCCTCAGGCTCGACGCTTTTTCTGGATGAAGTGGGAGAGATTCCCCTGAATCTTCAGTCGTTGCTGCTCAAGGCCCTTGATGAGGGGCTCATTACGCCGCTGGGCTCGAATCGAAGCAAAAAGGTCGATGTGCGCATCATAGCCGCCACGAACAGAGATCTTCTGAAAGATGTGAAGGAAGGGCGTTTTCGCTGCGACCTCTATTACCGGCTGGCGCAGTATATGCCCAGACTCAGCCCTGTTTCCGCCTATTCCGAGAACGACAGGAGCAGGCTTCTCGACTACCTGCTCGACTCCATTAATAAGGAATGGTGCATGGCCCTGCCGCGTGTGCTTTCACTGGAGGCCAGAGCCCTGCTGCTTGCCTATGCCTGGCCCGGCAATATACGGGAAATGAAATTTCGCCTTACCACTATCTGCCTGTTGTCCGATACCGTCATCACGGCGGACGACGCGAGCGGACAGCTGGAACTGCAGCAGGAACCGGAGGCCGGAGAAGATTTCATTCCTTCCGACATCAATGCATGGCTTGATGAAAAACATGCCATGTTCATACGGCGCGCACTGCGTCTCAGCGGCGGAAGCGACGCCAAAGCTGCCAGAATGTTGAGTCTGCCTCAAAGCACCTTTATTTCCAGAAAGAAGAAGTTCGGCTTGTAAAACATACGGATTTTCGTGTGAAAATCGAAAATCCGTATGTTTTTATCTGTCAGATGCTTTGTTTTATGGCGAGAGACGAGGATATACTTTTGGCATGTTTTTTGCTATAAAAGGACGAGAGGCGCGTTTGGCAGGGAAAGACTCAGCGTTGTTTTGTGCGCATTGTCTTGGAAGATATATAACAGGAGATGACTCCATGTCTCATACGTTTGTCTCCATAGTCGGCACCCAGATCATGGGAACGCTGCATCCCAGGCAGGCTTTTCTCCGGGCCTGCCCCGGAGGCAGAAGCATACTTCTTGCCACCAAGGCAACAGAGGAACATGCTCTTCGTCTGAAGAGCTGGGCGGCAAGGCACGACGGTTGCGACGTCGATATTCTTTCCATTCCCATGACGGCGGGAACAAAGGAGAGCGCGTCGGCCGTTGTTGCGCGTCTTGCCGAAGAAGCGGAAGCCTCAGGAGGACGCATCTTCTTCAATGTCGATGGGGGGATGAACTATCTTATCGCCGACTGTGTCGTTGCACTCGGCAACCATCGTCCTGTTTTCATCCAGTCATCCGAAATGCGCTCCCTTGCCTTTGATACGGAAACGGGGCTTGTGGAGCGCCTTGCCGATGCCGACAGGTTTTCCGTCCGGGAAATGCTGGAGCTTCAGGGCGTGGAGTGGAGTCGCGCTGCTTCTTCGAGTCCGCTTGTAGACTGGTGTGCTCAGCAGGGCATGGCTCTGCCCGAAGGCTGTGAGACCGGTCTCGCCATTGACGGCGTGACCTTTGATGTGGTCTGGAATCCGGGGAGCAACCGCATCAACTTCATGAAGGACATGCGCTTCCTTCCGAAAGATTCCAAGGAGCGCGTCAACATTGAGCGGAAACTCGTGCAATGGGCTGCCGACAGAAAGCGCAGCACGCAGCTGTATGATCGCAGAGTCTATGCCGTCGTAAGCGATGAGAAGACTGCCCATCGCCTGCAGACCGAGTCCTGCGGAAAGATAGAGGTGTTGGACAGAACGGGCGAATTCGGTGAACACTCTCCCTTGCGGGGCAAGCTGGAAAAAGTGTTTGCCCGCAGGGCCGTGTTCAAGGATGCTTCCGAGACGCTGAAGCCCCAGAAGCAGAAGGCGGAGTCTCCTCTGGAAGACGGCACGCTCATTGTGAGCGTAGGGACCAATATTGTGCCTACGATTACGGCGCTGCGCTCTCACAAGGCGCGTCATGCCGTACTTTGCTGCACCAAAGACCTTGAGGACGTGGCAAAGCGCATAAAAAATGCCGCAGACTTCTTCGGGTTTGAGTCCGTGCGCATTGTCCGCGTAACGGTGGAGGGCAATTATCTGGAGACTCTTCTTCCCGCTCCGGCGGAGGGGGCGCACGTCAGCATAAACATCACTCCCGGCACCAAGGGGCAGGGGGCCATGCTGGCATGGTGGGGACGCAGTCACGGCTGTTCGGTGTGGTCCATCGACAACAGAAACGGACTCTGCGTTCCCCTGTTCGCTCCGCACGACGAGCAGCCTCTGAAGGTCGTTCCCTGCGACATGGAGACACGCTTCCTCGTGGAGGGCGCGTTGCTGCGCAGTTGCGGAGAACTTTCGGAGGCGGACAGAGAGATGTGCCGCGTCATGCTTGCCTTCATGAGAGTCTCCATTGACGAGGACCGGGATGACGACGTCATGAAAAGAGCGGTGTCTGCCGGAGGCATGAGACTTGAGCCGGGCAAGGGCAAGGAGTGGGTGCTCACCGCCGGCGGCACAGCATATCGTTTTTCCACGGAAGGCGGAGAGTGGCTGGAAAAGCTGGCCGCCGCCGCGCTTGAAGAGGCAGGTTTTACCGACGTAAGGTATCGGGTTCGATTCAGCTGGCCGGAAGCCATAGAGAAGACTATCCGTCGGGAGAACAGCCTGTCTTCGGAGACGGACGTGTTCAGCCTGGATTTGGACGTGACAGGCAGTCGGAACAACGACATTGTCGTCATTTCCTGCAAGGCCAACCCCTATGCCTCCGTGGAGGATGCGGCCGACGAAGTGGCTGCTACGGGAGAACGGCTGGGTCGTTTTGCTCTGAGAATGCTTCTCCATGTCAATGAGAAACTTTTTTCCATGCATGGCGACAACGTCATGGTTTTCGGCTGGCGCTTGCTGTGCCGCAGGGAAGAGCTCCTGAAGCTCATCGAAACCCTGCGCCTTTTACTGCGGACGACGGAGGAATGATGGAACGGCAACTGGCATTTGTGAAACTGGAAGTGTGCGGCATCCAGAAATTCCTTTGCAGCACGGGGAAGCTGAAGGAGATGATAGGAGGCTCCGAGATTATTGACGCACTCCCGGAAACCTTTCTGAACGACAGGCTGAAGGAGCTTTCCCTGCGCAGGGTTGAACGCCCGGAACCGGACAGAGACTGGTGTATCGAGGTGCAGCGGGGCGCGGGAACCATTTGTCTCATCATGTCCGATTACGACAAGGCCTTCGAATTTCTGACCTGTTTTTCCGAAGAAGCGCTGGAGCGTTTTCCCGGACTTCCCTTGTACGGAACGCAGGTTCCCATGACCTGGGACATGGAGTCCTACCGGCTGGCGCGCAGCAATGCGGAACGGCGCATCGAGGAGCAGAGAGCTCTTTTTCCCGTGACGTGCGGCGTTCACATGCTGCCGGTTCTGGAGGCCGCCAGACTCGACGGATATCCCGCCTGCGCGAAGGAGAAGGGGGAATTGGTTTCCGTGCCGTCGGCGACGCGCAGGATGGAAGAGTACCTTGCCGATTCGCGTCGGAGACTCCGGACCATGACGGAAGAGCCGAAAGGCGTGGAGGCCGTCTGGGAAGACGACCTTGGCAAGATGCTGGGGAATGAGAAGGCCAGAGTGGCTCTTGTGCACATGGACGGAAACGACCTCGGCAAGTTGTTCAGAAAAAAGCTGGAAGAGGGCAGAGAGCTGCCTTTGGAGCAGAGCATAGCCTCCATGAGGGAGCTTTCGGAAACCGTCGTCCGGGCCAATAAGGCGGCGTTCCGGGCGGCGGTGAAGGAAGTCATGGATTTCGAGCTGCGCCGCAGGCCCGTACATCGCCTTGTCATGCCGCTCCGCCCGCTGGTCATGGGCGGCGACGACATCACGCTGGTCATCAGGGCCGACCTTGCGCTGCTGTTCGTTGCCCGCTTTGCAGCAACATTTGAAAGGGAGTCGCAATGTTTGGGAGAGCGTCTTTCCGTCGGGGCCGGCATGGTCGTCATGAAGGCGTCCTATCCCTTCGCCAGAGCGTTTTCTCTTGTGGAGAGCCTGACGGAAAGCGCCAAAGGGGCAACGCTGAACGCTTCACCGAGGCCCAGCAGTCTCGACTATCTGGTGCTTACCGAGGACGTGGAAGACGATGTCGAAGCGTATCGGCGCAGAGCCTGCACGGCGGACGACGGAGCGCTGCTTACAACAAAACCGTTCCTTCTTGGGCGGCAGGAGAGGGGAACGTCTCTGGCCTCGTTTGTCAGAAGCGGCGTGGACGTGTTGAAGACGCTTCCCCGCTCTGCCTTGCGCCCTGCCATGAACGCCTGCCACAGCGGCGAAGAGAGCGCCGCTCAGCACTGGGAAAATCTGTGCAGGAGCATGGATAAGGGCATGGGGGGAAGGTTCGGCAGAGACCTCATGCGCCCGGCGCTGTTGCGGGAACTGTTTCCTCATGGATTTTTTTCCCCGGCCCCAGAAGCAGGAAAAAAGCGCACGATTCTTGGCGATTATCTGGAGCTTGAACATCTGCTGCCGTCTTCGGCCGTAGATACGAACGACCTGCTGGCAAGACTGGTCGAAGTGGAGAATGACGGATGATGGAGGCGGAACTGCACATCAGCTTTGTTTCGGACTGGCATTGCGGCAGCGGTCTTGGGGAAAGTCACCTTGCTGATGCTGTGCTCAATCGCGATGCCGATGGCGTTCCCGTGATACCCGGTCGTGCCGTCAAGGGCGCGCTCCGGGAGGGAGCCTGGCGTCTTTGTGCGCTCGGAGGCGACTATGCCCGGGCTCTGCCTCTTCTTTTCGGTTCCGACTCGCAGAGCGTCAATGAAAAGCATGCGGGGCGCCTGTACGTTGCTCCCGCCACGCTTCCGGAAGACATACGCGTCTTTCTTCTTTCCCTTTCCTTTGAGGAGAGGGGGAGAGAGGTCTCGTACATGATGACCCGTCGTTCGCGCACGGCGTTGAAGGACGGCGTGGCTGAACAGGGTTCTCTGCGCACGCTGGAATGCGGCATTCCCGGAACCGTCTTCAACAGCAGGCTCACCTTCGATATGCCTGAAGAGAACAGCGCCTGGATTCTTCCGTACATGGCCGCCGTGTGCGCGGCCGTGAAAAGCATGGGAGCCGACAGGGCCAGAGGGCTCGGGCGTTGCAGGCTGCAGCTGATGACGAAACACGGCGCCGAGGTGCCCGTACCTGCTCTTCGGGACTGGAGGATGGCATGATGACATTTACGATACGGCTCAGGGCGGAAGAGCCGCTCGTCATTACCTCAGGCTCTGCGGAAAGCATGGCGCACGAAATGTTGGGATATATTCCCGGCAACATGCTTCTCGGCGCGTTTGCCGAGTCATGGAAGCGCGTTCACCACGGCGTGGAGCCCGACGCGTCTCCTGTCTTTCAGCGTCTTTTTCTCGACGGCGGCGTTTCCTGGGGAATGGCGTTTCCTCTGTGCGGAGAGGAGTCCGGCGTTCCTGTCCCCCGTTCCTATATGCGGGTGAAGAATCACAAGGGCCTGCCTGGAGTCGGGGAAGATGCCGACGGTCATGTCGTGGTGAATCTGCTCCGCGTTTCCGACGACGACAACCTTACGGCGGTTCTGCGTGAAAGAGGCGTTCTTGCACAGGATGAGGCGGCAAAGCTCAAGAAGTTTGGCTCGCACTTCATGGGAAGAAAGAGCCTGAGGATTGCAGAGGAAAAGAGAGAATGGAATATTCATGTTGCTCTGGGGACTCAGCGCTCGGCTCTGGAGGGGCAGCTCTTCGGGTACAGCAGCATGGCGGCGGGCACGGAGTTTGCCTGCACTGTGACCTGTTGCGATGAGGAGACAGGGCGGCATCTGCGGAATCTGCTGTCTTTGACGAAGAGTTTTCGCGTGGGCCGTTCGCGCTCTGCCGGATACGGCAGAGTCTCCGTTCTTGAAGTGACGGAAGAAGTGCAGAACAATGAGGCCGTAAGCATCGCTGCCGGGCAGGAGTTCGCCATATTTTGCCTCTCGCACTACATGTCTTCCGTTTCCTGGCTTTCTCCTGTGGAAAGCCTGTGCGAAGAGCTGGAACGGCTTTGCGGAGAGCCTCCCGTGCTGACAAGGAAGTTTTGCACCTATGTGGAAATCCAGGGGTACAACGCCATGTGGAAAAAGCCCCGGGCTTCCCGCACGGCAATGGAGCAGGGCAGCGTATTTCTTTGCTCCTTCAAAAAGGCGGTACGGCTTCCCGGAAAACTCATGCTTGGCGGCAGCCGGATTGAAGGGTACGGCAGGATGGAGGTGGACCCGGAATTTCTGGACAAGTCATTCCCCGATATCCCGACGACGGATTTCAATGTTCCCGAGAAGAAGGGCCTGCGTCCTCAGTCTTCTCCCCTGTGGCGAATCATGCGCCGCCGTGCGCTGGACAGACGGTGCGAGGAGCGCACTTATGCCATGCTGCTTGAGGAATGCTGGCAGCAGTTTCTTTCCACGGCGGCACGGAATGCCCATCCCAGCGCAAGTCAGCGCGGCAACATTCGCCGCATTGTCACGGAATTGCCGCATGACTGCTGGGAATCGGCCTTTGGCAGCATGCTGGAGAACAGCAGGAGCGCAGGCGAACAGTGGAGGGAGTCCGTGGCCTTCAGCCCCTTTTCCCGAGGCAACGATTACATGGACGTCATCATGAAGGAGCTTCTTTCCATGAAGCGAGGGGAGGAGTTTCTGCCTGAAGGTCAGGAAGAGGGAGTCGAGCGTTATGCGGCACGAGAGAAGGCTCACCGTCTTTTCCTGCTGAGGCTTCTTTCCGTATGGAATCGAAAAAGTCTTGCCGGCACCGACGGGAGGAACTGAGCATGCGCATATTTCGGATGACGCTGGAATGTCTTTCTCCGCTCCATTGCGGAGGCGGTGAGGAGAGCTGGCTGCAGGATCAGCCCGTGGTGCGCGACGCATTCGGGTACTGGATCATCCCCGGAACGTCTGTGGCCGGCGCCTTGCGGGAGCTTGCGGAACAGCTGGACAGCGCGGCTGCAGACAGCCTGTTCGGCGGAAAAAAGGCGTCGATGTTCTGGGCGTCGGACGCCCGGCTGCTGGATTATGACGGTCGGCCCGTGCTGGACAAGCTGCTCGCCGGCGAGAAGGTCGAGCTCCCACAGGGGCCTTTTCTTCGCGATCATGTCCGCTTGAACAGCGAGAACGAAACGGCGGAGGACAGGGCGAAGTTTGATGAAGAGATCGTTCCGGCAGGGACGCGTTTTGCTTTGGAGTTTGCCTTCGATCCGTGGGACAGGAGCGATGTGGAAAGGGAACTTGCCCTTTTCGATCAGGTCTGTGCTCTCGCCGCGCAGGGAGGCATGTCTTTGGGAGGACACGGCACGAACGGCATGGGTGTTTACCGTGCGCTTTGTACGGAATGTCGCGACTTCGACCTGACCTCCTTTGCAGGAATGCAGGCATGGCTGGAGCTTTCTTCCGGGGCCTTTTTTTCCGGCAGCGATGGCGGAAACCCCGTGGCAGTGACGGAAACAGTTTTTCCCATGCGGGGCGACGGCTTCAGCGGCGCTCTCACCATTCCGTTCGAGGCCGACGGCCCGCTTATTGTGGGCGGAGGCTCTTCCCTTCGGGGAGAAGATGACCTGGTGTTTGCTTCGACGCCTTTTTTTGACTACGAGACCAAAGGACTGAAGGAATGTTTCGTTGTTCCGGGAAGTTCCGTAAAGGGAGCGTTCCGCCATGCCATGTATCGGATATGCCGCGAGCGCGGCCTTTCTGCGGAAGAGGCCGAAAAGCTCATGAGCAGCCTTTTCGGCCATGCGGAGAATCAGGGCGGACGGAAAGGCAGACTGCTGTTCCATGATGTGGAACTTGGCGATGCGCAGCCTTTGAGCATTCCCCATGTTGCCGTTGACCGCTTTTCGGGAGGGGCGCTGGACGGCGCCCTGTTCAGTGAAGGGCCGGTATGGAAGAAGGGTATGAGCACGACGGTTTCCGTTTCGCTGCAAGGCCTTGCCTCTCATGAACTTGCGCTTCTTTTCCATGCTCTTTTCGATATGGCGGAGGGGGGCCTGCCCCTGGGCGGAGGGGCAGGCCGCGGCTGCGGCAGGCTCGTGCTCAGGGACTGGAAGGAGAGTCCGGAAAAGGCTCTTTCCAGGTGGGAATGCACGCTTTTTCAGAACGGGAAGCCTGTTTGCGTTGCCGATACGGAAGCCATGCTTTCCGTGTTCGCGCAGCTTGATGAAGAACTAAGCAGGGTGTTGCAGGCATGAGAAGAATGACCGTTGCCGTTGCGCAGAAACATTGTACCGTGGAAGAATTTTTTTCTCTTGCAAGGTCCATGACCGGGCCTTCCGCCTGGCTCCTATTTGAAACGGCAAGGAGGGCCGGTATCGTCCCCCTTGAGTCCTTCGACATGAACGGGGTGATGGAAGCCTCAAGGCTTGTCGTTTTTTCCGGGCAAGGCGAGTGCCGCATGGAAAAGGCTTTTGGAGAAAGGGAAGGCAGAGTGCGCATGATACAGTGTGGCGATGAGAGCGGAAAAACATGCTTTATGCGTGAACAGAGCTATCTTCTGCGCCGGGGTGTCGGTGTGACCGGCAGTCTCGTCTGTCGGGAATTTTTCTGCCCGGATGAATGCGGCATGCTCAGGCTCCATGCCGAATGCCTTGCCGACGTGAGGGAGGAAAAACGATGAGTGATCAGCCGGAAATCAAAGGCACCCTTCACATTCAGACAGGCAAGAAGGGCAGAAGTTTTCAGGTGTCCTACACGAACCTGAAAGGCCGGGTGTCCCGGATGCCCGTGCAGGAAAAAGCGGTATGTTTCGATAAGGAGAAGGCCGCCGAAGGCGATGAGGTCCTCTTTGTGCTGAACCATACGGGGCAGATAGAAAAATGCTCCATCCCCGGCAAGGAGGCCGTTTCCGCAATGCCTGCCTCAGGAACGGAGAAACAGGGAGCAACGGGCAGGAATGCCGAGTTTTCTTCCGGAAGACAGGCGTTCAGAGGCGGGAGCAGGCAGAAATATGGAGGCAGTCATTGCGGGCAAATGCCTTCCGGACCCGGAAAGCCTGCGCTGTGCGATGCCGTGGCTCCGTATAACTTCATTTCCCATGAGCCGGGAGCCGTGCTGGAAGAGAAGGGGGCGGAACGTGGTCACTGGTCGGGCGTGCTGCATTGCCGTCTTGAGGCGCTCACGCCGCTGCTTGTGGCCGGAGAAAGGCAGAAAAGAGCGGATGACTCCTCGGAGTGCCGTTTTTTCACCGTCGAGGGAAGAAACGTCATTCCTGGCAGCAGCGTCAAGGGAGTGCTGCGCACCCTGGTGGAGATACTTTCCTTTTCCGCCATGCGTCAGGTTTCCCGCCGGGAGTCGTTCTGGCGCATCGTGACGGGCGCCGTTTACCGGGAGGCTTTCACTGATGAAATTCTGGGCGGATACCTGCGCCGGAATGGCGCGGACTACGAGCTTTTTCCCGTTGTGGTGGAAAAGGTGGAGCATGGAGAGGGGCCTTTGAGCGGCGGCGAACGGGTGCAGACCGGCGGCATATTGTACAGGGATAGAAAAACGGGTGCGCTCAGACATTCCACCGACTACAGGTTTTCGCCTCCTTCGGGAAAAGCTCTTCCTGTTGCCCGCGAGGTGGTAGCAGACTTTGAACGGCAGATGACCGAGGACCAGAAGAAGCGCTGGCGCCGGGAGCGCTGCCTGCAGGGGGACGGGCATCCGGTGTTCTATAGAAAAGATGCCGATGGAGCTGTGGCCGAACTGGGACTGTGCCGTTACTTCCGTCTTAAATACCATAAGTCTCCCGCCGACCTTGCCCGCAGTGCCGCAGCCGTGGATTTTGCAGAAACGCTGTTTGGCCGGGTTGGCGAAGCAGGGGCCATCAAAGGGCGCGTGACGGTGGAGCCTGTTTTTGTGGAAGGGAAGGAGTACCGTCCGGGCGGTTGCTGTGCCGTTCTCGGTACGCCGCACCCCACCAGTCTTGCGCACTATATTGTTCAGAATCCTGCCTCGATACGAACCGTTTCCGGCGGAACAAAGAACGAGCCTGAAAGCCTTGCAGCCTACAGAAGCGGAGAAAAGCTGCGCGGCTGGAAGATGTACTGGCACCATGATGTGAATGAAAGTCTGTGGTTTGCCGAGGAAAGGATGCCGCTGTCGAAAAAAGTGCTGACATGGCTGCATCCGCTGGCTGCCGGAGCCGTTGGCGAGGTGAAGATACGCATCGACAGACTGACGGATGTGGAACTTGGCGCCGTGCTGGAAGCGCTCTGCCTGTCGGGCGGCAATCATGCCGTAAAGCTCGGCATGGGCAAGCCGCTGGGCTTTGGTTCGGTAAAACTGGAACTTGTACATGCCGAAGTGGAGGATACGCGCACACGCTATGCCTCTCTTGTGAATCGTGTGAAAGGCGGCAGGCCCTGCCTTGATGCCGAAACGCAGGCGTGCCTGAGGGAACAGTTTCGGAAGAACAGGCTTGAGCGTCTGCATGAACTTGGCTGGTGGAAGGAAATAGGCGAGTATGACGCCCTTCCTCCGATACAGGAACTGCATGCGATGACGGATTTCACCCGTCGCCCTGCGTCGGACAAGGTGCGCTACATGTCACTGAGTGACTTCAAGAAGAAGGCGCTGCTTGTCGGTCCGGAAGCAGTGCTGAAGTAAAAACGTTTGTAAAAGACCTGCAGAACATACGAAAGCCCGGCTCCATGGCCGGGCTTTCGTTGTTTAAAGGCTTACTGCGCGCAGAGAACACCCGTGTGGGTTATCTATGGAACGCAAAGATAAAGAAGGAAATCGAGTCACAACCTCTGCGCGCAGAGAACACCCGTGTGGGAACGCAAGCAGCTCAGAGCTAAGATA
>NZ_DYZA01000222.1 GCF_020741395.1 Mailhella massiliensis
GCGCATCGTGAGCGTGAAGCAGGCCCCGCTCCTCGGCTCCGGCAAGTTCGATTACCGCAAGGCCAAGGAACTTGTGCTGGAAAAAGCCTGATTTCCCCGGGCGTTGCCGTTTTTCCTGCCCGGGAAGGGCGCCTCTCTTCGGCAGGGGCTGCCCGCGAGCTTCTTCCGGGCGCGGGAGGATGCCCGCCGCCAGCCTTGAACAAGCCCCGGCGCAGGCTTTCCCGAACCTTTCTTTGGGGGCCTTGGGCGCGCTCAGGCCGCAGGGTGCTTGGCCGCAGTCACTTCCTTTTCCGTCATGGCGTGCAGGAAGGCCGTAAGCTGTGAGGCCGGCACATGGAGGGAAAGCACGCCTTTTTCCCTGCCCATGGCGGGCATGGGGGCCATGCGGCTTTCAAGGAAGGAGCGCAGGCTCTTTTCCACGCCGGAACCGCCGTTGGTGGAGAAGGTGTAGCCCCGCTGCCCGTCGTCTTTGATGTGCCATTCCTGCCGCTTCCCGGCCAGCTGCATATGCCGGAGCTGCACTTCCCCGGAAGGGGAAGTCATGCGCGTGGGCGAGGTCAGCTTCTCCAGGGCGTCGAGCGCTTCGAGCACGGGCGGGTTGGCGTCCATGAAGCGGAGGCGTTCGCCGAATACCTCGTCGAGAATGTAGTCCCGGCGTGCGATGAAGGCCGTCCTCATGTCCTCCACCTTGCGGAGCATGCCGGAAAGCTCTTCCTTTTCCGCAGGGGTTTTCCGGCCCTTCAGCTCTTCGCCGAGCCATGCGGCGTAGCTGTCGAACACGCGCATGTCCCCGCCGTCTTCCCGCATCTTTGCCAGCTGGCGCACGCCCTGCATCTTTTCCATGTAGGAGGAATCGTCGAACATGGAAAAGTTCTTGAAGCGCATGTTCTTCCTGAAGGGCTGGTCAAAGGAGAAATCGGAATGGACGTTCCTGAAGCTCATGAAGCCTTCCAGGGAATGGCCGGGGTCTATGGCGGCGAAGGTGTCTCCCATGCGCCCCTTGTTGTCGCCCCTTGAGCCTATGGCGTCGCGGTCGGCCAGCATGAGGAAAAGTATCTTGTTCCTGCCCCAGCTTTCCACCACGGGGTCGCTCTCCCGGCCTGCGCCTTCCGCTGCGGGGCGCGTGAGCACGCCGTCGCGCAGGTTGCCCGCAAAGTCCCGGAAGCGCAGTTTTTTCCCGGAAGCGTCCGTTTTGCTCATGTGTTCCGCTTCCACCATCAGCTTGAGCGAGCCGTCGGCATAGGAGGCGGGCACGAGGCGCGCCTTCTGCGATTCTATGCCCATGGCCTGCATGAGATCCGTGGCCAGCGTTTCCTTGAGAGCCGCCTGATTGGCCGTGGTGCGCGTCTTGGCCGTGAAGGCGCGGTGCAGGAGCCCTTTGGCCGTCCTTTTGGGAAGGCGCACCTTGTGCCGGACAAGGGTCTTGTCGGATTCCGCATAGTCCATTTTCACATAGTGGATATCCGTGAAATAGGCGTCGTTTTGCCGTATGTGCTTCTCAAGGTGCGCGGCGGTGCCCGCGTCGTTCATGAGCGCGGCCATGAGGGCCTTCTGGTCGTCGGGCCTGCCTTCCAGGGCCTTCATGAGGTTCCCGCCGGAAACAGCGATGCCGCGGCTTCGGAGAAATTCTCCGGCAAGGCGGCGTATGTCGTTGCCGACTTCCCCCATCTCGCGCAGGGAGCCGTGGGCCTTCGTGCCTTCGGGCGGCAGCATCTTTCCCGACAGCGCGCACTCCAGAAAGGCTTCGGCCCGGGCGTGGAAGTCCGTGCCCGGCGTCTTCATGGCCTGCGTATGCGCAGGCAGCCACGCCATGTGCGCTTCAAAGCCCGGCTCCACGCCTTTCTGCTTGAGGCGGACGAATTCAAATTCACCGAGGCGGCTGCCTTCGCGCAGCACGCCCGCCCGCACCTTGTCTTCCACATTGTAGTGGTAGCGGTGCCCGTTGAGCAGCTCTATGCCCCGCGGCCTGATTCCCGCGTTGCGGGTCATGCCGATGAGGCGGCCCGCCAGCTGCTCCGCGCTGCGGTCGGAAAGAAGCCCGCCTTCGGGGGCGGCCTTGTCCAGCATGGGGCCGAGTATGCTTTTCAGGGTTTCGGGGGAAACGGCCCCGGGGTTTTTCAGCGCGTCCGTGCGCATGCACTTCTGGGAAAAGATGCAGAGCACCCTCGCTATGTTGGCTTCGCGGGCCTGCGCCTTGGCCTGGGCGATGACGTTGCGTATCTCGTGGCTGGAAAGGGAACTCGAAGAGGTGCTTTTGTAGTTCAGGGCGCTCGCCACATCCGCGCCGAAGTGGGCGCGCAGGGCTTCGGAAAAGGCCTGCCGCACCTCGGCGTTGCTGATCTTCCGGCCGGGGGCGCTGCGGCTGCCCGAGACAAGGGCCTCCTCTCCGCCGCTGCGTTCCAGGACTACCCGGTTCCACGATTCTTCGGCGACTCTCTGGAAGGAAAGAAAATCCACAGGCATGACCGTCCTCCGAAACGGTTCACACACGCAGCATGGTCAGGCGCGGGTCGTCCGCCTCGTCCTGAACGGAGGCCCCCCTGTTCATGGATTCCAGCTCGCCTTTCCAGTATTCGGCATAGTGGACGACGTTTTCCAGGAGCTGCTGGAAGCGGACAGGGTCCGCCTCTGCGGCGGAGACGGAATAGCTGAACACGACCTCGTGGCTGTCCTTGTGCATGGCCAGCACGCCGCCGCCCGTCTCCACGCCGAAAAGATTGGCCGAGAGCAGGCGTTCGCAGGCGTCTGTGAGGGCGTGCTCTTCGATGCGGCCCAGTTCGCAGAAAATGTAGATGCTGTCGGATAGGGCGACATACTGCATGTGGGCGACAAGGGAGCCGTCGATTTCCAGGCTGCTGTATCCCGTCTCGTCCGCTTCCAGCGTGAGCCCGACGGATTTTCCCAGTTCGGAGATCATCGACGCGTAATATTCTCTGCTCATGTTCAGACTTCCTTTCGTCCTTTTTTTCCTCAGCCGTTTTGTCGGGGAAAAGGCCTGGTTCTTCCTAATATAAACGCTCTGAAAATTCCCGTCAAGGAAAGCAGGGCCCCCTGCTTCCCTTTTGTCTGTAGGGCATTACCCCCCTTTCAGGGGAGGCCCCTTGCGGGCCGGGCAAAAAATTTCCGCCGCGCCCGCACATTTTCCTTGAAAAAAATATCTGCTTTTCGTAGTGTTGCAAAAAAGGCGCTTTTCAAAGCGCAGGGAGTCACGATGTACAACGCCCATAATGCTGCCGCCTCGAAGAACGAAGTTCGCTTCGCTTCTTCCCTGCTGCTTCTTTGCGGGCGACTGTCCGGCCTTCTGCTGTGCCCGGACATATCGTGATTTCTGGCGAATAACAGGCAAAAGGCTGTTCCGTCGGAAGTCGGGGCAGCCTTTTTTATCGGCTTTCGCCCCGGAGGGGAACAGGACATACACGCCGCAACGGGGCATGCCCCGCAAACGAAGGAGAATATCATGTCCGACCGCGTCATTATTTTCGATACCACGCTTCGCGACGGGGAACAGTCCCCCGGCGCCACTATGGACCTCAGCGAAAAAATCCGCATCGCCCGCCAGCTGGAAATGCTGGGGGTGGACGTCATCGAGGCGGGCTTCCCGGCCGCCAGCGAAGGCGACTTCGAGGCTGTGAAGGCCATTGCCCAGAGCGTGGAGAACGCGCAGGTGGCCGGCCTTGCCCGCGCCAATTTCAAGGATATCGACCGCGCGTGGGAAGCGGTGAAGCATGCCCGCCATCCGCGCATCCACACCTTCATCGCCACTTCCCCCATCCATATGGAATACAAGCTGCGCAAGACGCCCGACGAAGTGGTGGAACTTGCCGTGGCTGCGGTGAAGCGCGCCGCCTCCTACACTCCCAATGTGGAATTTTCCGCCGAGGACGCCTCCCGTTCCGACCGTGACTTCCTCGTGCGCATCGTCACCGCCGCCATAGACGCGGGCGCGAGCACCATCAACATTCCCGACACTGTGGGTTTTGCCCAGCCCGACGAGTTCGGCGCGCTCATCCGCTACATCATCGAGAATGTGCCGAACTCCGATAAAGCCGTATTCAGCGTACACTGTCACGACGACCTGGGCCTTGCCGTGGCCAACAGCCTCTCCGCGGTGAAGAACGGCGCGCGCCAGGCGGAGCTCTGCCTGAGCGGCATCGGCGAGAGGGCGGGCAACGCCTCCCTTGAGGAATTCGTCATGGCCCTGAAGCTCCGCCCCGAATACTACGGCGTGGAATGTTCCATCGTCACCGAGCAGATCTATCCCTCCTGTCATTTGCTTTCCCTCATCATCGGCCGCCCCATCCCGGCGAACAAGGCCATTATCGGCAGCAACGCCTTCGCCCATGAATCCGGCATCCATCAGGACGGCATGCTCAAGAACCGCAACACCTACGAGATCATGACCCCGCAGGCCGTGGGCCGCAAGTCCACGGATATCGTCATAGGCAAGCATTCCGGCCGCAATGCCGTGCGTACCCGCCTTGAGGAGCTCGGCTACAGCCTGGATACCGACCAGGTCAACGCCGTGTTCGCGGCCATGAAGGAACTTGCGGACAAGAAGGCCCGCATCCACGACGAGGACCTCGAAGCCCTGGTCTTCTCCGAAGTGTACCGCATGCGCATCCCGGACCGCTTCCGCCTGAGCAATATCTGCGTGCAGACCACCATGGGCTCCACCATGCCCACCACCGCGGCCGTCGTCATGCAGGATCACGACGAGGAAGTGCGCCTTGCGGGCTTCGGCGTCGGCCCCATCGACGCTGCCTTCAACGTCATTTCCCAGATATGCGGCACGAGCGCCGAGCTTGAGAAGTTCTCCGTCAACGCCATTACCGGCGGCACCGACGCCCAGGGCGAAGTGTCCGTGCACCTGCGCGACGGCAAGTATTCCGCCACCGGCCGCGGCTCCGACCTCGATATCATCGTGGCGAGCGCCAAGGCCTATGTGGATGCCCTGAACCGCTTGGAACACAAGGAAAAGGACGTCATAAGCTACAAGCAGAATCCTGTGGACTAGCCTCATGCTCCGGGCGGCTCTTACCGGGCCGCCCGGCTTTTTTCCCGCCCTCCCCCCCGGAAGGAAGGGGAGGGCCCCCTTCGGCCCGCGCGGGCCGTAACGCTTTTTCCCGGAGATGGAACCATGGCAATGACCCTTGCCCAGAAAATACTTCAGATGCACACCGATGAGGAAGTCCGCGAACCCGGACAGATAGTGGAATGTTCCCTCTCCGGCGTGCTCGCCAACGACATTACCGGCCCCCTCGCCATAAAGTCCTTCCGCGCCATGGGCGCAAAAAAGGTGTTCGACAAGGACAGGGTCTTTCTGGTGATGGACCACTACACCCCCCAGAAGGACATAGCCTCGGCCAATCAAGTCATGGTCTCCCGCCGCTTCGCTGCGGAAATGGGCATCACCCATTACTATGAAGGCGGCTCGGCGGGCGTGGAGCACGCCCTCCTGCCTGAAAAGGGCCTGGTGAAGCCCGGTGATCTCGTCATAGGTGCGGACAGCCATACCTGCACCTACGGCGGCATAGGGGCTTTTTCCACGGGCCTCGGCTCCACGGATATCGCCTGCGGCATGGTGCTCGGCAGGCTGTGGTTCAAGGTTCCCGCCGCTATCCGCGTGAATATCGAAGGTTCCATGCCCCGCTGGATCCGCGGAAAAGACCTCATCCTGCGCCTCATCGGCGAGATAGGCGTGGACGGCGCGCTCTACCGCGCCCTGGAATTCGGCGGCTCCGCCCTGAAGGACGTGGATATCGAAGGCCGCCTCTGCATGGCCAACATGGCCATTGAGGCGGGCGGCAAGTGCGGCCTCTTCCCCTCCGACGATCTGACCGCCGCCTACTGCCGCGCCCACGGCACGCCCGACCCCATGGCCCTTGCCGCCGACGAGGGTGCGGAATACGAGCGCGTCGTCACCATGAACGTCACGGATATGGAACCCGTGGTGGCCTGCCCGCATCTGCCTGAGAACACGCGCCCCGTGTCCGAGCTTGCCTCCGTTTCCGTGGATCAGGTCGTCATAGGGTCCTGCACCAACGGACGTATTTCCGATATGCGCGATGCCGCCGAAATCCTGCGCGGCCGCAAGGTGGCCAAGGGCGTGCGCTGCATCGTCATTCCGGCCACGCCCGCCGTGTGGCGTCAGGCCATGGACGAGGGCCTCTTCGAGGTCTTCTCCGACGCAGGCTGCGTCATCAGCACCCCCACCTGCGGCCCCTGCCTCGGCGGCTACATGGGCGTGCTCGGCGACGGCGAACGCTGCATCTCCACCTCCAACCGCAATTTCCGCGGCCGCATGGGCAGCCTGGAATCGGAACTCTACCTTGCAAGCCCCTGCGTGGCCGCCGCCTCCGCCGTCACCGGCGTCATTACCGGCCCGGACGCGCTGTAGAGCCCGGAAGAAACGCCCGCGCCAAGGCTCAAAGCGCGTCGCGTTTCAAAAAATATGCGCCCGCATCTTCCGCTTCAGGAGTGCGCGCATGCCGTGAGCATACCTTCGCGGAAAAAATCCCTCCGCGCCCCGGCCCCGCGCCGGGGAAATACAGGAGAATATCATGTCCTTTACCGGAAAAGTCCATAAGGTCGGCGCTCATATCGATACCGACGCAATCATCCCCGCGCGTTTCCTCGTCACCACCGATACCGAAAAGCTGGGCGAAGCCTGCATGGAAGGCCTGGAACCCGGCTGGGTGAAGCGCGTGCACAAAGGCGATATCATCGTCGCCGACCGTAACTTCGGCTGCGGCTCCTCCCGCGAACACGCCCCCCTCGCCATAATAGGCGCAGGCATACGCGCCGTGGTCGGCCACAGCTTCGCCCGTATCTTCTACCGCAATGCCTTCAATATGGGCCTCATGCTTCTGGAAGTGGGCGATGAGGTCAGTAAAATCAACGACGGCGATACCCTCGAAATCAGCCCCGAACAGGGCGTCATCCGCGACCTCGACAACGGCGCGGAAATCCGTATCCCCGCCCTCTCCCCCATGATGCAGACCCTTATCGATAAGGGCGGCATGGTCAACTATGTGAAGGAACAGCTCCGCCTCCAGGGTGAATAGCCCCCTTCGCGCCCCGTAAATACAAGGCCGGTCCCCCGGCCTTTGTTGTTTAACAGGCAGGAAAGGCAGGCGGGGCGCCGTCCCGCACCCCGCCGGGGCCCCGCATCAGGCAATCTCGTGCGCGGGGAAGGCTCAGAAGGCTCTCCTCCGTCCATGTACGCAAGGCGGCGAACATGGTGGAAAAGCCGAATCCTGCCGCACAGGGCGGAAGGCTCGCTTCTCGGCACAGCCCGCCCCCACGTCAGTGCAGGCGTGCGCTGCCGCGCCCGCCTGCGGCGGCCGACTGTTTTCCGGCTGTTGCCGGAAAACAGTGTCAGCGGAAGGGATGGAAAGATATTTTTGGTGTGGGCCTGTGCGGGTATGGACTTTTGTTTATGGAGAAGAACGCTTTCTTCACGCCCCTCTTGCGCATGAGGGGCGGCATCCGCGTCTTGTTCTGCCTTCGGTTGGCCAGAAAGGCTTTTTTCAGCGCTCCGTTGCGCCTTTGTCTGCGGAAGGCCCCCTTTTTTCATGGTCGGGAAGCCGTGTCCGTTGTTTCGGCAGGCAAAGCGCTGCCGCGCCCGCCTGCGG
>NZ_DYZA01000223.1 GCF_020741395.1 Mailhella massiliensis
CGAAACCCAGGACACCTTCATCGCCGACCTCGCGGTGGGCACCAACTCCGGCCAGATCAAGACCGGCTCCGCCAGCCGCTCCGACCGTATCGCCAAGTACAACCAGCTTCTGCGCATCGAGGAGGAACTGAGCGACGTCAGCTTCTTCTTCGGCCCCATCCTCGCCGACAACTATGGGCTCACCCAGCCTGACGACGAGGCCGAATAAGCATGCCGGGCGGACTGCCCGCCCTTTTGAAAGAGCGGCCCGGCCCAAGCCGGGCCGCTCTCCTTCTACCGTTCCTTCTGCGCTCTCTGCCGGAAGGATTGAGGCTTACCATGAGTAAAGCTCTGCGTCTTTTGTTCTGTGCTCTCTTCACCCTCTGCCTTTTTGCCGCAAACGCCTCTGCCGCGGACATTTCCGCTACGGTGGAGAAAATGCAGGCTGCTTACGCCGCCATGCAGAGCTTCCGCGCCGAATTTTCCCAGCAGCTTCTGCAAAGGGAAAGCGGCGTGGTGGAAAAACGCGACGGCGTCCTCCTTTTCCAGAAGCCGCTTCGCGTACGCTGGGAAACAGCCGCACCCCATCCCGAACTTCTCATGGTGACGGACAGGGAAATCTGGAACTATCTGCCCGATGAAGAGCTGGCCTACCGCTACCCGAGGGAAATGGCCGAAGATTCCCGCTCGCTTATTCAAGTCATTACAGGCCAGAGCGCCCTTTCCCGTGACTTCGACGTAGAATCCGCAAAGGACGAAGAAGAGGGAAAGCTCATCCACCTTCTGCTCTACCCCAAGAACCCGACCACGGAGCTTACCGAAGCGCAGCTCTGGCTCGACCCGGAGACCTCCCTCATCCGCCGCGCCATGGTCATGGACTTCTACGGCAATACCAACACGATAGAGCTCAGAAACCTGAAGAAGGACGCTTCCGTTTCCGACAAGGATTTCCGGTTCACGCCGCCCAAAGGCACGGAAGTGGAAGACCATGTGGAAGCGCCGCACCCCGTGGAAAGGCCGCTTCTGAACTAGCAGAAAGCTTTTTTCGCGGGCCCTGCCGCCGGAAGGCCGCCAAGAACGCGCCTTTTCTTTCGCCCGACCCCTTCCGGGGCTGGACTATCACGATAATTAAAGGTACAGACATTTTTCGCATGGAACAACAGCACGGCATACTGGTACTCAACAAGCCCAAAGGGCTCAGCTCCGCGCAGTGCATCGCACGGATCAAGCGCCTGGGGCAGAAGAAAATCGGCCACGCCGGCACGCTCGACCCCATGGCCACGGGAGTGCTTCTCGTGCTCCTCGGCCACGCCACCAAGCTTTCCGGCTATCTTCTGGAAGGCGGGGTGAAAACCTACGGCGGCACGCTGCGCCTCGGCGTCAGCACCGACACCTGGGATGCCGAGGGTTCCATCGTCAGCGAAACGGCCCTCGGGGAGGACGACCTTGCCGAAGGTTCCGCTCTGGAGCTGGCCGCGCGACGCGAAGTCGCGGCCTGGCTTGAGGTGACGGAACAGCCCGTTCCGCCTTATTCCGCCGCAAAGCACCAGGGCCAGCCTCTGTACAAGCTGGCCCGTGCGGGCAGGGAAGTGCCCGCCAAGGTGAAAACTATACATGTTTCGCACGCCTCTGTTCAATGGGTGAACATGCCGGACGTGCGATTCCGGGTAACGTGCAGTTCCGGTTCCTACATACGGTCCCTGGCCCACAGCTTGGGGATTCGACTTGGGTGCGGAGCCATGCTCACGGAACTGACCCGGGAATACAGCCACCCGTTCGGACTGGACGTCGCCCACACGCTGGACGAAGTCCTCGCCGAGCCAGAAAAGCTGCCTGAGCGGCTCATGCCCATCAGCGCCGCCCTGCCGGGATGGAAAAATATTTCCATACCCCCCCGACAGGAAGCGAACCTGAAAAACGGCATTGCCGTTCCCCATCTGCCGGAATTCGGAGATTTTCTCCCCGGTGAACGCGCCCTCATCACGGCGCAAGGCGGCTCGCCCCTGGCTCTGGCGGAAGCCCGTATGGACAGGGAACGCCCTGTCTGGGCAGTACTTCGGGGGCTTTTTACCCACTAACCTCTGGCAGAAGCCAGAGAGGAGGATACCGCTGTGGCTATGGATTCCGCTCAGAAGCAGGCCGTTATCGCCCAGTTCGCCAAGCACGAAGGCGACACCGGCTCCGCTGAAGTTCAGATTGCCCTTCTCACCGCCCGCATCAACGGCCTCGCCGGCCATTTCAAGGCCAACAAGAAGGACTTTCATTCCCGCACCGGCCTGCTCAAGCTGGTCGGCCAGCGTCGCAAGATGCTGAACTACCTGAAGAAGACCGACATTCAGAGCTATCGTGCCCTGATCGAAAAGCTCGGCCTGCGCAAGTAGTCGCGCCAAGGATCGGAACGCAAGGGGGAGCGGGAGACATTCCGCTCCCCCATCCTGCATGAATGGGGCGACGCGCCCCCAACCTCAACGCGAGGAAGGAGCATCCGCGAACAGAGGCGAAATTTTCGTCTTTCTTCACGGAGTCTCCTTCCAGGAGTAACCATTATGGGTCTGCTCAACAGCACTCGTGTGTCCGCCACCGTGGGCGGCAAGGAAATCATTCTGGAAACGGGCCGTGTGGCCCGTCAGGCCAACGGCGCCATCTGGATCCAGTGCGGCGGCACCGTGGCCCTCGTCACCGTCTGCGAAGCCCAGCTCGACACTCCCAAGGACTTCTTCCCCCTCACCGTGGAATACGCCGAGCGCATGTACGCCGCCGGCCGCATCCCCGGCAACTTCTTCCGCCGCGAAATCGGCCGCCCCAGCGACCATGAAACCCTGGTGGCCCGCCTCATCGACCGGCCCATCCGCCCGCTTTTCCCCAAGGGCTACGGCAATGAAGTGCAGGTGCTCGCCACCGTCATTTCCGCCGACGGTGACAACGACCCCGACGTGCTCTGCATCACCGCGGCTTCCGCCGCCACCTGCATTTCCAACATTCCCTTTGCGGGCCCCGTGGCCGGCGCGCGCCTCGGCCGTGTGGACGGCCAGTTCATCCTGAACCCCACCACTGAAGAGCTGAAGCGCTCCGACATGGATATTGTGCTCGCCGCTTCCCGCGACGCCGTGGTCATGGTGGAAGGCGAAGCCAAGCTCGTTAAGGAACAGGATCTCATCGACGGACTGAACTGGGCGCACAAGGCCATTTTGCCCCTCATCGACGCACAGGAAGAACTGGTGAAGATAGCGGGCAAGGCCAAGAGCGAATTCACGCCCAAGGAAGACGACCCCGAGCTCTTCGCCTATGTGGAAGAACTCGCCATCAAGTCCGGCATGGAAGACGCCCTGCGCACCACCGACAAGCTGCAGAGAAAGGACGCACGCAAGGCGGTGAAAGACAAGGTGAAGGCCCTCATGTCCACCGATGAGCGCTATGCCGAAGACCCGGTCGCCCAGGCCGCTATCGGCGAAGTGCTGGAACACCTGGAAAAGAAGCTCGTGCGCCAGAGAGTCATCAACGAAGGCACCCGCATCGACAACCGCGACACCAAGACCGTGCGTCCCATTGAAATCGAGACGTCAGTGCTGCCCCGCGCCCACGGTTCCGTCATTTTCGCCCGCGGCGAGACCAAGACCATAGCCGTTACCACCCTCGGCAGTTCCTCCGACGAGCAGAAGGTGGACACCCTGAACGGCGATGAAAGCAAGCGCTTCATGCTGCACTACAACTTCCCGCCCTTCACCGTGGGCGAAGTGAAGTCCGTGCGCGTATCCCGCCGCGAAATCGGCCACGGCCACCTTGCCGAACGCGCCCTCAAGGCAGTGCTGCCTTCTTCCGAAAGCTTCCCCTACACCATCCGCGTGGTGTCCGACACCGTGGAATCCAACGGTTCCTCTTCCATGGCCGCAGTATGCGGCGGCTGCCTCTCCCTCATGGATGCGGGCGTGCCCATCAGTGCTCCCGTGGCCGGCGTAGCCATGGGCCTTATCAAAGACGGCGACACCTACACCGTGCTTACCGATATTCTCGGCGATGAAGACGCCCTCGGCGACATGGACTTCAAGATCGCCGGTACGGCCGAAGGCATCAGCGCCATTCAGATGGATATCAAGATCAACGGCCTGCCCACCGAAGTCATGGCCCGCGCCATGGAACAGGCCCGTGTGGCCCGCCTGCACATTCTGGACGTCATGGCCAAGGCCATGCCCGCCGTGCGCGAACTTTCTCCCTATGCGCCCCAGCATGAGGAAGTATTCGTGAACCCCGAGATCATCCGCATGATCATCGGCCCCGGCGGCAAGAACATCAAGGCCATTACCACCGCCACGGGCGCGGCCATTGATATTGAGGATTCCGGCCGCATCACCATCTTCGCCCCCACGCAGCAGTCCATGCAGGCCGCCAAGGAGATGGTGCTCTACTACGACCAGCACGCGGAACTCGGCAAGAACTACAATGCCAAGGTGAAGCGCATCATGGACATAGGCGCCATTGTGGAAATCCTGCCCAACCTGGAAGCTCTGGTGCACATCTCCCAGCTCGACACAAGCCGTGTGGAAAAGACGGAAGACGTGGCGCACCTCGGCGAAGACATGATGGTCAAGGTCATTGAAATCAACGGTGACCGCATCCGCGCCAGCCGCAAGGCCGTACTGCTCGAAGAGCAGGGCATAGAGTGGACCCCCGAAGACACGGCCCGCCCCGCCCGCCGTGAACGGAACGAACGCGGCGAACGCAATGAAGGCGACCGCAGAAATGAACGCCGCGGCGAGCGCCGCGAGCGTGGCGAACGCCGTCACGACCGCAAGGAAGACTGATCACTACGGCCCGGCAGATGCTCTGCCCCGGCCTGAAGGATAGATAAAGAAGCCGCCTCGGAACATGATTCCGAGGCGGCTTCGTATTTCCCGCACCTGCATGGGCCGGACAGGTACGGATAAGCAAAAACAAGATCAGTATCTGTTCACGTCGATATTACGGCAAACCATATTTTCCCTTCTCGTTACCATCCACTCATGACGTTTCTGTACCTGTACCGCCCGAAATCGCTTACGGGGAAAGGTATCTCTTTTTAAAAAGTTACCTCGGCGAAACGTGGGCCGCCGTCGGCCTGGCCCACGGGCATGAGTTCCATATAGCTTATATTCATGTGAGCCGGGCAATCCACGACCCACCATACCGCGCGGGCGATATCTTCAGGTTCCAGGGGCTTACCCTGGGAGTATTCCTTATCTGCCTTCGCCTGATCCCCTGCGTTGTGCACCAGGGAGAATTCCGTGCGCGTGCGGCCGGGAGCAAGGCAGGTCACCCGTATGGGCGTACCGAGAAGGTCGGAGCGCATATTGTCGGAAAGATGACGCACAAAAGCCTTGCTCGCGCCGTAGACGTTGCCCGTGGGAAAGGCTCTGTTCCCCGCTACGGAGCCGACATTGATTACATGCCCCCTGCCGCGCGAAAGCATGCCGGGCAAAAGGAGCCTCGTGCAGTAGAGAAGGCCGAGGATATTGGTCTGCACCATGGTTTCCCATGCGTCCAAGTCGCCGTCCTGTATACGACCTTCGCCGGCAAAAAGCCCGGCGTTGTTCAAGAGCACGTCCACAGAGGAAAACGCCTCGGGAAGACCGGCAAAAGCCCGGGCCGTCTGTTCGCGGCTCTGTATGTCGAAACAGAGACTGAGGAAACGCTCTCCCAGCTCCTCGCGCATTTCCTCCAAGCGCTCCCTGCGCCTTCCCGTACCTATGACATTCCAGCCCTTGTCGACAAAAAGCCGTGCGGCAGCGCGGCCCAGCCCGGAAGTAGCTCCGGTGATGCAGATGGTACTCATGAAATTCTCTCTCCAGAGCCGCCCCGGCCCTGTGCCGGGGCGGCGACGAAACCTACATGAAGCGTGTAAGAATGAGCGATACCGCCGGAACATAGGTGACGATGAGCAGCATGACAAGCATGGACAGAAGCAGCGGCACCGCCGCAAGCGCGATCCTTTCCGTGCGCTCGTCGGAAATGGCCGCCGCCACGAACAGACTCTGCCCGATGGGCGGGGTAATAAAGCCTATGGCCAGGTTGCACACCATGATTACGCCGAAATGCACCGGATCCACTCCCAGTTTGATCATCATGGGCATGAGAATGGGGGCCAGAATCAGTGTGGCCGAAGCAGATTCCATGAGCGCACCCACCACGAGCAGCAGGAGGTTCACGATAAGCAGCATGGCGATCTTGTTGGAGGTAAGGGTGAGCATCCACTCGGAGATGAGGTCGGGGATCTGCTCAATGGCCATAACGTACCCGAATACGCTGGCCATGGCTACGAGGAAAAGCACCGTGGCGGCGGTAACGGAGCTGTCCACCAGCACCTCTATCATGTTCTTGAGCGTGATCCCCTTCAGTACGAACATGCCCACAAGGAAGCCGTACAACGCGGCCACGCCCGCAGCTTCCGTAGGCGTCATGATACCGCCGTAGATACCGCCCAGGATGATGACGGGAACCATAAGCGCCCAGCGGGCATCCCACAGAGCCTTGCCTATTTCACCCCAGCTGTATTCCTTGTCTTCGCCCTTCCAGCCGTTCTTCTTGGAAATATACCAGGCCACGCCCATGAGCATGCCCGCAGTGATGAGACCGGGGAGAATCCCGCCCACAAAGAGCTTGCCGATGGAGACATTGGTGATGACGCCGTAAAGCACAAAGGGGTTGCTCGGAGGGATCATGACACCGATAGCACTGGAGCAGGCCACTATGGCGGCGGAAAAAGCCTTGGAGTAGCCGCGTTCCACCATGGCGGGAATAGTGATCATGCCTATGGCCGCGCAGGTGGCGATGCCGGAGCCGGAAATGGCTCCGAAGAAGGTACAGGCCACCACGGTAGCCATGGCCAGGCCGCCGGTGCGGCGGCCGAGCATCATGTCGGCAAGGCCGATGAGCTGTCCGGAAAGCCCGCCTTTCCCCATGAAAATCCCCGCGAGCACGAAGAAGAACACTGCGAGCATGGGGAAGGAGTCCAGCGAGTTATAGGCCGTCTGGGCGATGATATTCATCTGCAGGAAGCCGGATGCATGGATGGCGAAGGCCCCGGCGATGCCGAGCACCACGGCAATGGGAATGCCGAGCACCATACCGCCGAACAAGGTGAGCAGCAGGACGAAGGTGGGGCTGTGCTCAATAAACACCATGGGCGCGCTAAGGGCGACCGCAAGAAAAATGGCGAGCACAAGCTGCAATACGCCGGTTTCCCTCACGAGCTTCACGCTGTCCTGAATCACACGTATGCTCTGAGCCAAAAAACCGAAAAAAAGGATGGAATAGGGCAGGTAATAGGGAATACGGAGGGTCGGCGTTTCCTGCGGGAACTGGAACTGGAGCCTTATAAGGCGAACAGCCAGAAACACGATGATGCTTGTAAGAGCAAACGTGGCAACATTGTTGAAGAGCAGGACGAAATTATGGTACTTCTTCGGGACAAGCCAGTCGATGAACGCCGTCATGCGTATATTTTCACGACGTTTGATAACAAGAGGAACAGCGAAATAGGTACCCCATATCAGTGAAAAAAGAGCGAGCTCTTCCACTGCCGAGGTATCGACGTTCATCTTGAACCAGCTGCCGAGAAAATAACGGGCAAACACCTGATAGGGAATGAGCAGACACGCAGCCACACAGGCGATGACGATGACGGGCTTTTCCGCGTTTTCATCCAGCCAACGCAGAACTTTCTGAAATGTTGCCATGGGGCGGCTCCTGGAAAAATTTTTACAAAAAGGGGCAGGGGCCATACGCTCCCTGCCCCTGAGAGAAAGTCTTATTACTTCTGCACGTCCTGAATCAGCTTGATGAATTCAGGATCGATCTGCGGCAGGTACTCGTCATACAGGGGTTGAAGGTTCTTCTTGATCTCAGCCTTTTCCGCGTCGGTAAGCTCGATGAGCTTGATGTTGTGCTGCTTGCAGTATTCCATACCCTTGGCTTCGAAATCCTGGCTCATGACCCACTCTTCCATCTGGGACTTGCGGCCGGCGTCGAGAATCATCTTCTGCTGTTCAGGGGTGAGGGCGTCGTACTTGGCCTTGTTCATGACGACGAAGATCTTCGCCATGTTGTGACGGGTAAGGAGGAAGCGGTCTTCGAGTTCGGCGCGGTTGAAGGAAGCGAAGGTGCCGAAGTTGATGATTTCGCCGTCTACGGTACCCTGCTGGAGAGCGGTGTACACTTCGGTCCAGCCCACGGGGCAGGGGTTCATGGCAAGGGCGTTCACAAATTCCTTTTCAATGGGGCTCATGGTCACGCGGGCCTTGACGCCGCGCGCGGTGGCCAGATTCTCCACGCCGGAGCGGGGAGTGAAGGCATAGCTTCTGAAGGGAGTGTCGAGGGTCATGATGAGCTTCAGGCCGACCTTCTGGGCCTCGCCGTCCACATACTTGTAAAGCACGCCGTCATAGTGATCAAAGGCCTTCAGGAACTGCTCATTCTTGGAGAATTCCACCATGTAGGGCAGATCCATGGCCAGAAGGGGCTTGATGAACAGGTTGAGCTGGCTCTGGCCGATGAGGCTGAAGTCCAGCGAACCCTGCTGGGCCATTTCGGTGGTGACGCGGTCGTTGCCGAGCACGCCGTTGCTCATGACGCGCACTTCAAACTCGCCCTTGGAAATCTCTTCCAGATTCTTGGCGAACTGATTGCAGCCAAAGGTATAGTCGTCATTGGGGCCGCCGGTATTGGCCAGACGGAAGACGGTTTTAGCGTCGGAAGACAGAGGGGCCAGCATCATGCCGGTAACGGCAAGAACCACGCAAAGTACGGAACGCAGATTCATGAGGACTCCTTCTTGCTGAGGGACAAGGATGTGTGAACAACGGAAAAACTGCCCCGGTTTCCAGAGCGATGTTCCATCACGGTAATGTCGTGGAGGGGAACGGCGCTCTGCGCCGTTCCCGTTAAAGGTTATGTCCTACAGGCGGGCAGCCGCATCCCAGCCGGATTCAATGGCCGTCCTGATGGTACCCACGTTGTCGCAATCGCCCACATTGATGACGTCAAAGGCCGTATCGGCAAAGGCGTCCCTTTCCGCCGCGAGGGAACGGGAACCCGCGCTCACGATGACGGTATCGGCTTCCAGCAGGTTTTCCTTACCGTCCTTGTCGCGCACAGTCACGCCTTTGTCGGAAATGCCGACGCAAAGCATTTCGGTGAGGGCCGTCACATGGTTCAGCCCCATGTGTTCCTCAAGGCTCATACGCTCGGAAATCTGGGAGTTTGCAGCCAGCCACTTGGTCATTTCCACCACGGTTACTTCATGCCCCTTGCCGGCGAGCTGAATGGAAAGTTCGCAACCTACGGAACCGCCGCCCACGATGACAACCTTTTTGCCCACCTTGTCTTCATTGCCGAACACGTCCCATGCCAGCGTAGCATGCTCGATACCAGGAATGGGCGGCACGTTCTGCGTCGCGCCCACGGCCACGATGCAGGCGTCGAAATCGGCGTCTTCGATGAGCTTCGGAGTGGCCTTGGTGTTCAAAAGTACCGTGACGTTGCTCTTGGCAAGCTGGGTGATGAAGTATTCGCGCAGGTCGCGCACATGGTTCTTGAACCACAGATGATCGGGATAGAGAGCAAGCTGGCCGCCCAGCCTGTCGCCCTGTTCAAACAGCGTCACGTCATGGCCGCGCTCGGAGGCCTTGAGGGCAGCCTGCATGCCGGCCACGCCACCACCCACCACAGCCACCTTCTTCGGCGTGGTTTCACGCAGCATGTATTCCTTGTACTGGCCCTGCCGGTACAGGGGGTTCACGGAGCAGTGCCCATCGAAGGTAGCGGTGTCGGAAATGTTCACTTCGGTAGTCAGAGAGCCGCGGCGACCGCCGTCCAGGCAATAATCGCAACGGATACAGGGGCGGATATCTTCTTCGCGGCCTTCGCGCACCTTATTGAACCAATACGGATCAGCCACGGACTGACGGCCGATGAGCACATAGTCGCACTTGCCTTCGGCAATGAGTTTTTCCGCCGTGGCCGCGCTGCCTATGGCACCCACAACGCCCACAGGCACCTTCACGCCGGCCTTCTTCAGAGTATAGGCGGCTTCGGCGTTGTGGGCTTCAGGCACGAAACAGGTAGGATGCATTTTCGGACGGGCATGGGCGTCGAGACGCGTACCGCAGGAAACATGGATCATGTCCACATAATCCTGGAAGATCAGAGCCTGCTGGGCGCAATCGTCAGGAGTGATGCCTCCTTCCTTCTTGTCGTCGCCGTTGAGACGCACTTCTATGATCATGTCATAGCCTATGGCGTCGCGAATAGCCTTGATGACTTCCAGAGGATAGCGGCAGCGGTTTTCCACGGAACCGCCGTATTCATCGGTACGCTTGTTGCACAGCGGGGAGAGGAAGTTGTTCATCAGCCAGCCGTGGCCGTAATGCAGAAGGATGCCGTCGAAGCCGGAACGCATGGCGAGCACGGCGGCATCCACATACATTTTCTTGACGTCCTCCATGTCCTTCTTGTCCATGGCCTTGGTCATACGGCCGTTGTACATGAAGGCGCTGGAACTGATGAGCTCGTATCCCGGCCAGGGAAGCATGCAGCAGCCGGCATGGTAGATTTCGCACAGCGTCTTGGTGCCGTACATGTGCGCGGGTCGCTGGAGATTGTGCATATAGATGAATCCGTCGACCTCATCATCCAGCACCAGGTCGCCGCGATGGCCGCCGTTGGCGGGAATTTCCATGGGAACGGTGATGCAGGCCGCGCCGCCGCGGGCCCAGTGCATGTAAAATTCCACGCCATCGCGGTTAAGGCGATGATGAGAGTCCACGATATCGCCCTGGGAGCCGATGGGAGGAACCATGATGCGGTGTTTAAAGGTAACCTGCCCCTTCTTGCCGACGGTAAGCGGAGTAAAGACATGGGGATACTTTTCTTTGTACAGTGGTTTCATCGACTTCCTCCCGATGTTTGATCATCCGGCCGGAACCGGCGTTTCCCATGCACCACGGGAACCAGTATGGCCGGATGCCGTAAAATTTCATGCTGTAATGAAAAGCTTGCCTTTTCTCCTTTCTCTATGCTAATTTTATGCCATAGTATTTCTCTTTTATTATCAAGAGGTTATAAAATGAACGAAAAACTGACTTCCAAAATATCAGAGCTTTCCTCCTATATATCGGAATTAAAGAATAATGACTCCGATATAATGGATCATTATGAGACCTATATCGGCGCCGTGGAAAGGCTTATTCAGGGGGACACGCTGGAAGAAAGCCTGAACGCCCTTTTTCTCTATCTTTCCGAAATACTGCCTCTGACCTACCTGTTCTATACTCCGCCCTATGAAAGCCAGGAAAGCAACCACATACACATCAACCGTGATGGCGTGCGCCTTTTTAAAAATATCAAGACGCCGACACGCACACAGATCAACCGTATTTTCGAGCATCGGGCAAAATTCAGCACCAACAAAATGTTCTACATCAAGTCCAGCAATTATATGGATACCTTTTTCAACATAATCACAAGCCAGGTAAAAATAGAATCGCCATGTCTGTATTTTTATTTCTTATACCGTGGTCAGGTACAGGGAAGCATTTACTTCGGCTGTTCC
>NZ_DYZA01000224.1 GCF_020741395.1 Mailhella massiliensis
ACTCCGACGAATTCTGAGGCAACGCCGCCTGCAACAAGAAAGGCACGCCTTTCCCCGCGCTCCGGTGGGGAGGGGCGTGCCTTATCGCAGTATGCCTTTGCTTCCCCTCTGCTGTAAAAAGCCCGCCTGCCCCGACAGGGCGTGAAGGCGAGCCTCTTTTCACGCTACTTCAGCACGCACGGCCGAGTGAAGGGCACATGCGAACCCGTGACCAACCACCCTTCCGTGCTCGCCCGCCCAAGAAGCCCGGCCCGCACGATTGCCGCCGCCTCAGGGTCCATATCAAACGTGGCGGACACGGAAGGATCGGCCGTCTGCGCGTCGAAGGCGTGGAGCAAATCGCTCCAGAAGAAAAAGGTTCTGCCACCCCCTTCTATCATGAGGCCCACATGCCCGGGGGTATGCCCGGCTTCATCCACGGCCCGCACGCCGGGAAGTTCCGCACAGATATCGTCCCCCGATGCAAAAACGCGCACGCGCTCCCCATAGATGCGGCGTATATCCGAAATACTATCGACAATCTTGCGTTCCCCGGCGGAAGCTGCTTTCGCCCTGCCGGGATCGAACCAGTATGCCAGTTCCTTATCGGAAAAAAGCACCATTGCCCGGGGAAAAGCCGCCCTGCCGCCCCTGATGAGCCCCCCCCACATGATCGCCATGGGCATGGGTGATGACGACATGCGTCACATCTTCCGGCGTCAGCCCGACCGCAAGAAGCGCCGCGTCCATCTCCCCGGCAGCCCAGTCGAACCCCGTATCCACCAGTGCCACCGCCCCGGGAAGACGCAGAAGAAGCACGTTGAGCACATTGCGAACCGCTCCCTCGGGGTAAAACCGGGACACGGCAGCTTTCTGAGCTTCGGTGGAGGTACGCAGTATGGCCGCGTTCAGGTCCTTTTCCACAAGAGAAACGACCCTGATGTTTATTTCCCCCAGAACTTCTTCATGAAACGGAATGTCCTTCGCCCTCGCCGGAACGGTTGCTGCAACCATCATCCATACTCCCAGAAGTAAAGCGGCATATTTTCTCATGGCGGACTCCCCGGAACTTCGAGCGGAGCCCATGCCCCAGACAGTGTCCTTGAAAGGCTCCGCTCATGGAATGAGCTTAAAACAAAGCCTCCCTTTCCACCAGAGCTTTTCCCGCCCGCAGCTCCCGGGAACACGCATCCCGCAAGGTTTTCTCCATGCATAAGGCCGAATGTTCAGACATTGAAGAATACTCTGCACGGAAGCTGATGCAAAGCCTGGTCCGGCAGCTTGAAAAAGCAGGGAATATTCCGGTCAGATTCCCGTCATATCTCCAATTCCTTCAGCCGGGCCTCTATCTCGTCGCTCCTCTCAAGCAGGGCAAGCTGCTCTTCCTCCACTTCGGGCAGGCGGGCTATCATGGTATTGAAGGCTTCGGGATCGCGGCTGAAAAGGTCGGGATCGGCAAGCGCCTCTTCCAGCTTTTTCTGTTCCTGTTCCAGCGCGTCGAGCCGCACGGGAAGCTCCGCCTGTTCCTTCTCCAAGGCTTCCTGCTCACGCTGTTCCTTATAGGAAAGTCTGCGCTTTTTCGGAGCATTTTCCTTCCATGTTTCTCGGGAAGAAGAAATCGCCTTCTTTTCCTCCGGCTTCTCACGCTGGCGCAGCCAGTCGGTATAGCCCCCCACATATTCGCGTACTTTTCCGTCGCCCTCCAGGGCGATAGTACCGGTCACAAGCTCGTCGAGGAAGGCACGGTCGTGGCTCACCACGATGACGGTACCTTTGTAGGAGGAAAGCATTTCTTCCAGAAGTTCCAGCGTCTCCGCATCCAGGTCGTTGGTAGGTTCGTCGAGCACCAGCATGTTGGAAGGCCGGGTGAAGAGCTTCGCGAGCAGGAGGCGGTTGCGCTCCCCCCCGGAAAGAAGGCCTACAGGCGTCCTCAGCCGGCTGGAATCAAAGAGAAAATCCTGAAGGTAACTTGCCACATGGCGGGGTTCGCCGTTGATGATCACTCTGTCGTTGCCTTCGGCCACACTGTCCATAACGCTCTTTTCATCGTCCAGCGTATCGCGCAGCTGGTCGAAATAGGCAATTTCCAGCCCCGTCCCCAGGCGTACCGTGCCGGACGTGGGGGAAAGCTCGCCAAGGAGCACGCGCAGAAAAGTGGTCTTGCCCGCGCCGTTGTCGCCGATGAGGCCTATCTTGTCGCCGCGCTGTATGATGAGCGAAGCTCCCACGAACACCTTGTAGCCGTCCGGCCATGTGAAGGACACATCCTTCATCTCCGCAACCAGCTTACCCGACTTTTCCGCCTCCTGCACATTGAGCGTGGCCGTGCCCAGCCTCTCCCGGCGGGCGGCACGCTCCTCGCGCATCTTCAGAAGCTCCCGTACGCGGCCCATGTTGCGGGTGCGACGGGCCTTGATCCCCTGCCGTATCCACACTTCCTCCTGGGCAAGCTTCTTGTCGAAGACGGCGTTCTGCATCTCCTCCGCATGCAGGCGCTCCTCCCGCCGCTCCAGAAACGTGTCGAAGCTGCAGGCATAACTGTAGAGTTTCGCGCGGTCTAGCTCCACCATACGAGTGGCAAGGCGCCGAACGAAGGCGCGGTCGTGGCTGATGAAGACCAGCGTGCGAGCCTGCCTTGCCAGGTACTCTTCCAACCAGCTTATGGTGCTTATGTCCAGGTGGTTAGTGGGCTCGTCGAGCAGAAGCACATCCGAGGCGATGAGCGCGCGGGCAAGAGCTACACGGCGGCGCGTACCGCCGGAAAGGGTGGAAAAATCCGCCTCAGGGTCAAGACCCAGGCTGTTGATGACGCCGAGCACCTCGCCGTGCCGCTCCCATACTTCACCGTGCTCCATGACCATGTCCGCCTCCCGGGCAAGATCCGGGGGAAGAAGGTCGCGCCTGTCGGAGGCTATGAGGTGGGCCGCCGCCAGAAGATGCCCCTCCCTGCCCAAGGCGTCGGCAGTCACGCCGAACACGAAGCCGCGCCAATGTTCGGGCACGGCCTGCTGCACATAGCCGATACGCACCCCCGGCTCCTCATGCCGCTCCCCGGCATCCAGCGGAAGCCTCCCGGCCAGCACCGAGAGAAGGGAAGACTTGCCCACGCCGTTGCGGCCCACAATACAGAGTCTGTCGCCCTGCTCCACATAAATTTCGGTATGATCCAGAAGCTGTTTGCTGCCCAGCGTGAGGCATGCGTTCTGCAGGGAAAGAAGAGCCATGATATTCTCGTCTGTTTTGGGCAAAAGCCCATGAATCGAAAAACGCTTCCCGCGGGGGGGGGAACCTGACGGCCTGAGCCGCTTCCCCGGGCCAGTTCCCGGCAAAGAGAAGCCCTGTTCAGGAAGCGAGCCCCCCGGACAGGGCGGGGAACACGCTCAATGCGCCTCTCCCCAGTTATGGCCGATGCCAGCATCCGCCACAAGAGGGACATGGAGCGCAATACCCCATGCCGAGGTATCAGTCATGAGCACGGCAAGACGTGCGGCCGCTGCCTGCGCCT
>NZ_DYZA01000225.1 GCF_020741395.1 Mailhella massiliensis
TGGCCCTCATCCTCCTGGTTCTGCCTTTCTTCAGAAAGAACAGAGATAAGCGTACCTGTGAACCCAACTTCTAAAAGGAGAGCCTTATGATCAGAAAGTTCATTGCCGGTCTCGCCCTCGCCGCCGCCACCTTTGCCCCCGGCTTCACGCCGTCCGCCCAGGCCGAAACCTACCCCGAACGCCCCATCACCGTCATCGTGCCCTTCGGAGCCGGCGGTGAAGCCGATATCGTCGGCAGGCTGCTTGCCACGGAAATGTCGAAAATCCTCGGACAGAACGTGGCCGTGCAGAACATCGTGGGCGCCTCCGGCCTCAACGGCATGAACGCCGTGGCCACTGCCAAACCCGACGGGTATACCCTGGGATTCTGCCCCAGCGCGCCGCTTGCCATACACCCCCACATGCGCAAGCTCCCCTATTCCATCGACACCTTCAACATTATCGGCCGCGCGGTAAACGCGCCTTACTACATCGTCACGCCCAAGAGCGCCCCCTGGAACAACACGGAAGAACTGATCAAGGCCGTCAAGGCTGATCCCTCCAAGTTCTTCTGGGCTTCGGCCGGCGCGGGCTCCGTTCCCTTCCTGGCGGAGCTGGCCTTCTTCAAGCAGTACGGCATGCCCTCCACCAACCATGTGCCCTTCAACGGCGACGCCGACGCCTTCCAGGCATTGGCCGGCAACCGCGCCCAGCTCTATGCCACCACGGCGGGCACCATCAAGAACTTTGAAGTCAAGCCCCTCGTTCTGCTCAATACAGAACGCGACCCCGCCTTCCCCGACTGCCCCACATCCAAGGAAGAAGGCAAGGATCTTGTCATCAGCCAGTGGACCTGCCTTTTCGCTCCCAAGAATGTCCCGGCCGACGTCATCGCCACGCTCAGCGCGGCCATGAAGCAGGCCTGCGAATCCCCCGCCTTCGCCGAAGCGCTCGAAAAGCTTGGTCTTGCCCCCGGTTACCTCAACACCGCCGACACACTGGCCTTCATCCAGAAGGAATCCGACCGCAACAAGGCCCTGCTCATGTCTCTGGCCGGAAAGTAACCCTGTTCAAACTATAGAAGGATAAACACCATGCGAGAGATCAAAAACGCCATTGTCGTCATGTGCGACACCATGCAGTTCAACTATCTGGGATGCTACGGCAACTCCTGGATCAAGACGCCCAACATTGACCGCTTTGCCTCCGAAGGCACGCTGTTTGAAAACTGCTATACCGAAAGCCTGCCCACCGTACCCTGCCGCCGTTCCATGCTCACCGGCCGCTACACACTTCCCGTGAAGGGTTGGTCGCAGCTCGATATCGACGACACCACCATTGCCGACCTCTGCTGGGGGCAGCCCATCGAAACCTATCTGGTGTACGATGCGGGTCCCTGGCGTCTGCCCAAGTTCGGTTATTCCCGCGGCTTCGACCGTGTGTACTTCCTGCACGGCCATGAAACCGACCATCAGTACTTCGCCCAGGACGACCTGAACCCCATGTTCAAGGCTGAAGACTATGTGGAACAGCACGTTATTGACAAGGCCGACGAAATCCTCGGCGAAAATGTGGTGCGTCCTCTGCTGAACCAGATTGAATGCCACCTGAAGGAACGCCAGTACTGGAAGAGCGACGAAGACCAGCACGCCGCCCACATTTTCAAGGAAGCCGCCAAGTATCTCGCCGACGTGGACAAAAACAAGTCCTTCTTCATGTGGATCGACTGCTTTGATCCCCATGAACCTTGGGACGCTCCCTCCGTCTACGATCCTGAAAAGACCTGCATGTACGACCCCGACTACAAGGGTAAGGACATGTTCCTCCCCATCCAAGCCCATGTGGAAGGCATGTACACTGATGAAGAACTGCACCACATCCGCATGCTGTACGCCGAAAAGCTCACCAACGTGGACAAGTGGTTCGGCTATCTCACCGACGCCATCCACAAGCTCGGCCTGGAAAGCAACACCATGGTCATGCTGGTTTCCGACCACGGTTCCCCCATGGGCAAGGGTGAACACGGTCACGGCATCATGCGCAAGTGCCGCCCCTGGCCCTATGAAGAACTGGCTCACACTCCCATGATCGTGCGCGGCCCCGGCCTGCCCCGCAACCAGCGCCTCAAGGGATTCGTGCAGTCCTGCGACGTAGCCCCCACCGTCTGCGACTGGCTGGGCCTCGGCGTACATCCCTCCATGCAGGGCCACAGCCTCCTGCCCATGATCCGCGGCGAAGTAGAAAAGGTGCGAGATTTCGCCATCGCCGGCTACTTCCGCTATTCCTGGTCCATCATTACCGAAGACTGGTCGTTCATCCACTGGCTCAAGGATGATGAAAAGACCGTGGCCGACGCCCGCTTCGGCATTTACGGCCAGGATCTGGCCGCTTCCACGGCCCATCTGCGCCAGCTTGCCAAGGCCAACGTGGTGGAAGACCGCGACACTGCCTTCTACAACAAGGCCTACGAAGCCCACAAGAAAATGGCCACGCTGGACGGCGAAGCCCAGTGGACCTGCACGGCCGCGGCGTCCACCGAAGTGCCGGAACGCGACGAACTCTACGACCGCCGTACCGACCCCTTCCAGCTGCACAACATCGCCCATGAACACAAGGACGTGGCGAAGGAACTCCTGGAACAGCTCAAGCTGTTCATGGCCGAACTTCGCGCTTCCTGATGCCTTCCGCGCCCTGCCTTCGGGCAGGGCGCCCTTTCCCCGGGCGTCGCCTCACAGAGGCGACGCCTTCCCTGAACAAAGGGCTCACCCCCTCACAGGCATTTCTCATGACCAGTCAGGCAAAAGCATTCCTCTACGCGGCGCTGACCATACTCGCCTGGTCCACCGTTTCCACGGCCTTCAAGGTCGCCCTTGAAACGCTCAGCCCCATGCAGCTCATTTATGTGAGCATGGCCACGGCGGCCTTGTTCCTTCTGGGCGTCATGGCTGTGGGAAAAAGACTCTCCGAATTTCGCGCGCTCACGCCGGGGAACTGGAAAAGCGGTGTGCTGCTCGGCTTCATGCTCTACCTTTACTACACTGTGCTCTTCGTGGCCTATGACTACCTGCCTGCACAGATCGCCCAGCCCATCAACAACACATGGGCTCTCATGCTGGCTCTGCTCGCGTCCTGGCTCATGAAGCAGAAGCTCTCTGCCCGGGAACTGTTCTGGATGGTCTTCGCCTACAGCGGCGTGCTCGTTATTTCCCTGGGAGCAGGCGGAGAACTCGGCCCCCTGCACCCCCTGGGCATGGCCTGCATCATCATAAGCACCCTGCTCTACGCCCTGTACTGGATAGTAAACACAAAAAGCCGCATCCCCGCCCTGCCCGGCCTCGTCATCTGCTTCGCGGTTTCCTTCCTGCTGGCGGCACTGACACTGCTCATACGGGGAGAAGCACTCCTCCTTCCCCTGCGGCCTCTTCTGGGCGGCGTCTATGTAGGACTTTTCGAACTGGCCATACCCTTCCTGCTCTGGGGCATGGCGCTGCGCCTCACCTCTTCCGTGGCGCGTATTTCCACTCTGCCCTTCCTGGTTCCCTTCCTGGCGCTTTTCTGGATCAGCATAGTCATCCACGAACCCATAGCCTGGACGACGCTGCTCGGCCTTTCCATCATCATCTCCGGCACCTTCATGCAGCAGCGCATCGCCGCGCGCAGATCGGCCGCAACAAAATAAAACAAGGAGATTCCAGCTATGCCCGCTGAAGCTTACGAAGCCCTCACCGCCGAAACCTTCGACGCCTATGTCGCCGCCAACGACGGCATCATCATCTGTCACAAGCACCTGTGCCCCCACTGCAAGATCATGGGCACCGTGCTCGACAAGGTCAAAGGCATGATGCCCGACCTGAAGCTCGCCGCTGTGGAATCTGTGGAACAGGCGGAACTTATGAAAAAAATGGGCGTAGAGCGCGTCCCCACCCTCTGCGCCGTAAAAGGCGGCGTCATTGTGGCGCGTCATTCCGGGGTGATGAATCCCATGGAAACTCTGAACTGGTTTGAAAGAGCCTGAGGCCTTGCCATGAAATCCTTCGATCTTGTCATCATCGGCGGCGGCATCTGCGGCATGACTGCGGCCATTTATGCCGCAAGGGCCAACATAAGGGCCTGCATTCTTGAACAGCAGGTCTGCGGCGGCCTTGTAAACTGGACCAACACCGTGGAAAACGTCCCTTCCTATCAAAGCATCCACGGTATCGACCTCATGGAAAAATGCCGGGAACATGTGGAATCTCTCCAGGTGGCCATTGAAGAGGTCGATGAAGTAGTCGAGGTCGATTTCTCCGGCGATATCAAGATAGTCCGCACATCCATGGGCGAGGAATACCGAGCTCCCGCCGTCATCGTGGCCACAGGCCGCAAACCCCGCCCCTTCCCCGTAGAAACGGATTTTGAGAAGGTCCACTACTGCTCCGTGTGCGACGGCACCCCCTATAAGGGGAAAAGCGTCCTCGTCATGGGCGGGGGCAACAGCGGTTTCGACGAATCCCTTTATCTGCTCGGCCTCGGCGTTCATGATATCCATATCGTAGAAACCTTCCCTTCCTGCATCGCAGCGGCAGCTACGCAGGATCAGGCGCGCGCTACGGGCAAAATCCGCGTCTCCGTGTCCACGGATATCACCGCCGTGGATATCCTGCCCTCGGGGCGCGGACTCGCGCATTTTCACGACAAGGCCGAAGGGCGCGACTACACTGAAGAAATCGACGGTATCTTCTGCTTCATCGGCCAGGATCCGAATACCTCCGTGTTTGAGAATGTCCTCGATATGGAGCACGGCTACATCAGAGTAAACGCCGATATGGAGACGAATATCCCCGGTGTGTTCGCCGCAGGCGACGTCACGGTGAAAAAATATCGCCAGATCACCACCGCCATGGGCGACGGCACCATCGCCGCCCTTCAGGCCGGGGCCTATCTGCGCAGCCGCTGATCCCCCTTCAAAAAAACTGCGGGCGGGAACATCGCTTTTTGTATACAACATATAAAGGGAGGGCGGCTCCGCCGCCCTCCCGCTTTTTCAAGGAGCGGATCATGCCTTATTCCGTTGAACGTATTTCCCCGACAGTGCTCCGCTTCCATGTGACTGTGGATAAAGCGGCCCCGGAGGCCGACATGGGCGCATCCGAACACGACCTTCTGGATCTCAGCATCCAGGAAACACTGCGGCAGGAGGGCATACTTCCCCTTTCTCCCGTGCGCCTGCTGCCCGCCGAAGAGAGAAAAACACCGGAAGAATCTTTCTGCTTCGAGGCGGAAACCCTGCCCGACGTAGCCATTCCCGAAGATCTTTCCACCATCAAGGTCGCAGTGGAAGAACCTCTCCCCGATCCCAGGGAATTCCAGCATGCCGTCATGGAACTTCGCCGAAGCCGGGCCAGCCTGCATGCCGTGGAAGAACGGCGACAGCCCCGTGACGGCGATGTTCTGCGCCTCAACATTTCCGCCTTTTCCGACGGACGGAAAGTGCCCGGCATGGGCCGCGAAGGCTTCACCATGCTGCTGCGCCCCATGTCCGAGATGTCCGAAGTGGAATCCGCCGCGCGTTCCCTGTTCGCCGGAGAAAGCCGCACCGTCACGACGCTCTGCCCGGAAGACCATCCAGATCCCGACCTGCGGGGCAAACCTGTGGAGATCCGCGTGGAACTTGTGAGCATCAACCGGGAAGAGCTCCCGGATTTCGATGAAGCTCTGGCAAAAGATATGGGATTTTCCTCCCTCGACAAGCTTAAGCACGCCGTCTTTGAACGCATCATGGGGGAAAAGATACGCAACATACAGTCCCGCGCCCAGAAACGCCTGCTCGACACGCTTCTGGAAGGACAACACTTCCTCCTGCCCGATACGCTCATGGCCATGAACAGGGAGGACTGCCTTCAGGAAGCCCGTTCCGGCCTCCGCCGCCAGGGAAAAAACGATAAGGAAATCGCCGCCCTCCTGGAAGAGATGAGGGACGATATCACCGAGCAGGCGACATACCGCGCAAGGGTACAGGCGCTTCTGCTTTCCCTCGCTTCACGCGAACACATGGAAATCTCACAGGAAGAAGCCGACCGACAGATCCTGAAAATAGCGGAACTCTCCCATCAGGAATACGAAAAACTGCACGACACCGTGTGGAAAAGCAGGCTCATCCATGATCTGCAGCTTCGCCTGCTTTCGGCCAAGGCTTTGCAATTTCTATATAAACATGTGGAAAAAGTCGTGGTGGAC
>NZ_DYZA01000226.1 GCF_020741395.1 Mailhella massiliensis
TCGACGGTGTAGCCGCCCTTGATGCGGCGGGTGATGGTGCCGGTGATGACGCCGTTCTTTTCCAGAACTTCTTCAAGCTGATCGAACAGCTGCATACGCTTGGCCTTGTCGAACGAAAGGGTGATGGTGCCGTCCATCTCGTTCTTGCGGGCAACGTACACATCGACGCGATCGCCGACTTTAACCGTTATATTGCCCTGAGCGTCCCGAAATTCCTCAGCGGGGATCTGGCCTTCGGACTTGAAATTCACGTCCACAAGCACAGTGTCGTCGTCCACGCGCACGACTTCGCCCTTGACGATGGAACCTTCTTCAAGGTCACCCATGTCGGGGTTGAGATAGTCTTCGAGCGCGCTCGCAAAGCTCATTTCGGAATCGATCTGGTTTTCCATGTTTTCGGCAGTTGCCATACGGATCCTCCAACCTAACAAACAGAATTCTGCCCTCATCGGGCAGGTTTCTCTACATATCAGGAATGCCATGGATACACAAGTCGTTTCTTTCGCCTTTCCGGGGAAACGCCCTTTTTTCCACATCTGCGCAATCTGGACGCAAAAAGGGAAACCTTTTATGCTTCTCCAAAGCACGGCGCATGAAACGCGCTGCGGAAGGATCATTTAAAACCCATGGAAAACAGCAAGGATACAGGGGCTCTCGCCGTCAGCAGGGCGGAAGCGGGGCAAAAGCTGCTCAATTTTCTCCAGCGACGCATCAGCGCGCCCGCAAGCGACCTTCACCGCTGGATACGCACCGGGCAGGTGCGCGTCAACGGCGCGCGCTCCAAAGCCTTCGACCGCCTGAGCGAGGGCGACATGGTGCGCGTACCGCCCTTTGCCGAGCGCCAGCCCGCAGGAAGCGGGGAGGGCGCTTCACGCCGGGAGCATGGCGCGCCGCTTCTTGATATCGTTTTTGAAAATGAGGATGTTATCGTCATCGCCAAGCCCGCCGGGCTTCCCGTGCAGGGCGGCACCGGGCATACGGACAGCATAGCCGCAAGGCTTGCCGGGGAGCGCGCCCGCGCCGACTTCGTACCCGCTCCCGTACACCGGCTGGACAAGGACACCTCCGGCCTGCTTGTGGCAGGCAAGACCTACGCCGCCGTGCGCCTTCTCACCGACGCCCTCGCCGGGCGCGCGGGCACGCCGCCGCGCAAGGAATACCTTGCCTGGGTGGAAGGTGCATGGCCTCACCCTGAAAAGCGGGAACTGTACGACTTTCTGGCGAAGGATGGGACAACGAAACGCATGCGCGCCGCTTCTGAAAAAGAAGCGGAAGCCAAAGAAGCCCGCTGCGAGGTCACGGCTCTGGAAAAAAGGCGCATACACGACCGCGAATACACCCTGCTCCTGGTGCGCCTGCTCACCGGCAGAACTCATCAGATACGGGTACAGCTCGCCCTGCGCGGCCACCCCATAGCCGGGGATCCGTGGTATGGAAAAGGCTCCTGCGAAAGCCTGAAGCTGCATGCCTTCCGCCTGGAGCTGCCCCTTCCGGGCGGGGAATGTCGGAGTCTTGAACTTCCGCCCCCGTGGAAAGGCGAATGGAAGGCGGCATGCCCCGGCCGCAGGCCGCAACGGTAGCAGCCGTTTCTCTCCCCGGCATTTTCCAGATGTTCCCGGGCGGTCATGCCGCCGCAAAGGCGTTCTTTCCCGGCACGGGCAACCCGGCCTCAGGGCAGGGTTTTCACCACCAGCGTCCGGCTTGCGGCCCTGCCCCTGTCGTCCACCACCCGAAGCTCATGCACCCCGTCGTCGGGATTCCAGAACAGGGGCTCTCCCGGCAGGGAACGGCCCAGAAAGCGGTCCTTGACAAACCAGAACAGCGCGCCTGCGTCCGCATCGGCTCCTGCCGTGAGGGCTATGACGCTCCTCTCCGGGGAAGAAAGGCTGCGCTGATAGACCACGCCTTCCTTGGGCGAGAGTATGTCCGGCGGCATGCCGGGCAAGCGCTCCTGTCCGCAGCCCGGGCCGAAGGGCGGGGGCGGCGGCTTGACCACGCCCGCACGCAGGAACTGCGCCCGCAGGTCCGAAGGCCAGAACTCCCACACCTTCTCCTCCGTGCGGCCGGGCACGGCCTCGCAGGCGCGAAGCCCCGTTTCCTTATCTATGAGAATGGTGCGGAACACTCCCGAAGGCCTCGTGGGCGAACGGCCGGGGATATACCATGTCTCCACCACCTCCCCGCACAGGGAAATGTCGAGGTCCCCGGTGGCCGCGCATACTTTTTCCCGAGTGATGTTCAAACCTTCCTGCTGGCGGGGAATGAGGTCGACCATGGAGGCGTCCCTTGCGGCGAGGGCCTGGGCGATATCGGCGAACAAAGGCGCGGCCACTTCCCCGCCCACAAGCAGCGGGTTCTGCGTGTTGTCGAAATTGCCCGCCCACACCACCAGCACATAGGGCCCCACCACGCCCGCCGTCCATGCGTCGCGGAATCCGTTGGACGTACCGGTTTTTACACGCAGAGGAAGGAGCCCGGAAGCGCCGCGCACCGCATGCGCGCCGTCTTCCAGCATACGGAGCGCCACTATGGCCGCCTCCGGGGAAAGAAGAGGCACGGCGCCCTTCCGCTCTTCCCCGGCAAAAAGCCGGATCTGCCTCCACACGCCCCTGTTGGCCAGCATGGCATACAGGCCGCCGAGCTCGCGCATGGATACTTCCGCCCCGCCGAGTACCAGGCTCAACCCGTAATGCTCCTCGCTGAAAGGCAGCTCCACCCCCGCCCTTTGCAGAAAACTGTAGAGCCCGGGCCGAAGGCGCGCGGCCAGCGCTATGGCCGGAATGTTGCGGCTTGCGCGGAGCGCCTCCTCCGCAGGAAGCGGCCCCCGGAACACGCGGTCGAAATTTTCCGGGTCATACCCGCCGAAACTGCGCGGCGAATCGGCAAGCAGGGTACGCGGGTGTATCAGCCCCTGATCCAGGGCCAGGGCGTAGATGAAGGGCTTGAGTGTGGATCCGGGGGAGCGCCTTGCCCGCGTGCCGTCCACCTGGCCGGAAATGGCGGCATGGAAAAAATCCGCCGAACCGGCCAGCGCGCGCACTTCCATGCTCGGCCAGTGTATGAGCAGCGCCGCGGCGTTATGCAGGCCGTAGCGCCTGCCCCGGGCGGCAAAGCCGGACAGAGCCCTTTCCAGAATATTCTGCGCGCCCCTGTCTACAAACGTGCGCACCGGTTCCCCCCCACGGGAAAGGGGGAGAAGCTCGCTTGTGAGGTGCGGCGCGGCAAAAGGCAGGCCGGAAGGACCATACACGCGAAGGGAAGCCTGCGCCCCCGCAAGGGAAAGGCTCATGCGCTTTTCACGTCCTGAGCCGTCCTGCCCCTCCATGGCGAGACGGTGCATCCTCCGTCGGGCCGCATCGAAATCCGGCCCTCCCAGAGGGCTTCGCCGCACCGGATTCTGAGGCACGACGGCCAGGGCAAGGGCCTGCTCGCGGGAAAGGTCGCCCGGCCGCGTATGAAAATACATGCGCGCGGCCGCGCCTATGCCCTCCACATTGCCGCCATAGGGCGCGAGGTTGAAATAGGCCTCAAGAATCTCGTCCTTACCGTAATGATATTCATACTGAAGCGCCCGGGCCATTTGCACAAGTTTGCCCGTAACGCTCTGCGTGGCAAGCCCGAGGCGAAGGCGGGCCACCTGCATCGTGATGGTGGAACCTCCCATGCGGCGGGAACCGCCGAGCATGGACAGGGCAGAACGCAGCAGGGAAAAGGGGTTCACCCCGAAGTGACGGTAGAAGTATCTGTCTTCATAGAGCAGCGCAGCACGCACGGCCTCGGGCGAAACTTCGTGCAGACGCACGCGCAGGCGATACTTCTCATCGGAGGTAAGGCCCATCCTCATGAGGGAACCTCCGCCGTCCAGCACCAGGGGCGAGAACTCCACTCCTTCCAGAAGCGGCGGCTTTGCGCTCAGGGCCAGCCAGCCCCAGAGAAGAACCACAGGAAGAAAAAGCGCGGCAAGGGCCGCCCGCCGTATTCTGTGACCGCGCAACGCACTCTCCTGAAAAACAAGCGCCCCTTCCCCGCCCGGCGGAGAAGGGGCGCGCGTTTATTCCACAATCACCTTCCCGCCCGGGGAATGGGCGTGAACGCTTCTGTTGTACATGGCCTCCGCCTGCACGGCGGGCAGGGCGTACACGCCCTTATTGACCGCACGCACGGCGTAGGTGAAGGTGGAAGGCTCCGTGCCGAGAGAAGTGAAGAATATCATCCTGTCTTCCCGGCGGTCGGCACGGCCGTCCGGAGTGTTCTCCATCTTCACAGGGGCGGCAAGCTCCATCTCAAAGCCGCCGGGCAGAAGGTCGACGACAGCCACATCCTTCAGCACCCCTCCGTGCGCCCTTGCAGTGACGGACACCGTAACGACGTCGCCCTGCCGGACCTTCGTCACGACATTCCCCTCGCCGTCAAGATAGCTTCTCGTCACTTCCATGCCCTCGGAAAGCGCGCCTTCGGGCACGTTGCGGTCATAGCCCTGATCCGACACCTCAAAGTACAGGGGAATGCCTCCCTCGGGCATGGTCAGCTCGTAGGAGGCGCAGCCCGGCGCGGAAAGGGTGAGCATGCCGTGAAGCTCCTTCGGCAGGAAGGAATCTTCCTCAAAGCCGGACTGCATGGCCGTGCAGCGCAACGAAACGCCCTGAGGCACGGGGGCAGCCTGCTCAAGGTCGAGCAGAGCCCTCACGGCCAGAGCGGCGGAAAGGCTCACATAGCGGCCGCCGCCCGTGGCGTCCACAAGTTCCTCGGCCAGGGCAGAGCGCATGTTCTCCAGAAGTGCCGGAAAATGCCTCGCAACCACCGAAACGCGAAGCGCCTGAGCTGCCAGCGCGTCCAGAGTGTCGCCCCGGAATCCGGCCCCGGGCCGACGGTACAGGGCAATAAGCCTTGCCGCGTCATCGTTCATACGCATGACAGCGCAGCAGGCGGCCACCAGAGAGGAAGCCACGTCTTCCCTCCATGCGGGGAAACGCTCTTCCAGCTGGTCCACGAGCTGAGAAAGGGCCTGCGTGGTGATATGGCCCTCGCGGGTGAGCACCCAGAGGCCGTAGGCCTGCGCCCGCCCCTCTTCCAGCGAGGAGGGCACGCGGTCCAGCACTTTTTCCAGCGCTCCCATGACCTCGGAAAGAAGGCCTCCGGGAAGAGCCGCACCGGCCTCGTGCAGGGTAAGGAGAAAATCTGCGGCATAGGCCGTGACAAGTACCTCAGGCTCACCTCCCGGCCAGGGCGACACACCGCGCCACTGCAAGGCTCCCTGTATCGCCCGCACGGCTTCATTCAGCCGATCCCGCACCATCCTGCGCGCCTCTTCAGGCGGACGGGAGGCTTCGGAAAGAAGCTCGGGCCTGTTCATAAGCAGGGCAAAGGGCATGGCCCGGCTGATACGCTGCTCCACGCAGCCGTAAGGATAGATTTCAAGGTAACGCACAAGTCCCCGCAGGGCGGGCAGCGGCAGGGCCGACACCGAGGCCGAGCCCTTCGCATCATAAGGGTAAAGGCTGCGACCCGTGGAAAGGGCCATGGACGAAGAGGCAACACCTGCCTTCAGGCTCTCGCGCAGAGGAGAAGCCGGACGGACGGAGAGAGAAGCTTCCCGCTCCGCAAGGATGCCCTCGCCCTTTACGGTAAAGCGCGCCTGCGCGTTTCCGGGCGTATCCCCCACTTCCACGCGGAAGGGAAGCACCACTTCCTCGCCGGGAGCCACGTCCAGCGAAGAGGGCGGGCCTTCCAGCACGCGAAGCGCCGCGTCGAAGTCCAGGGAAAGCCCGGCCTTCAGAGGCGCGCCGGTATGGTTGGCCACGGCCACGGCCGCCTCGAACACGTCGCCCGGAGAAGCCATAAGCGGAAGCTGCGGCGTGACTACCACGGGCGCGCGCACCTCCACTCTGGCATCGGCACTGCCCGCCGCCTGCGGAGAGGCCGCCACTGCCATGACGCGCACCGTGCCGTTGTAGTAGCCGGGAACGGGTATCTCCACGGCGTTTTCTCCCTGCTTCACATCCACAAGGCCGAGCCACCAGCTCATGGGAGGCTCGTCTTTCCGCTTGAAGGGGTTGTGGAAGCGCCCTCCGGCCATGCCCATGTCGCCACCGAAGGCAGGCATGCGGAACGATCCGTGCTCGGGCATGAGCAGGTCGAACATCTGCATGGTTTCCACTTCCAGCGCCCTGTCGTCCAGTAAATAGCGCAGCGGGTCGGGAGTGGGGAAGGCGGTGAGGCTGAGCACGCCCTCATCCACGGCAAAAATCAGTGCCTTACCTTCATGACGGGAGAAAAGGCTCGCAGTAATGACACTTCCGGGAAGCACGGGGCCGGATGGAACCGTCATCTTCAGTCCCATGTCGCGCCGCGCCACGTTTACGGAAACGGGAACCACGGAAAAGACATAGGGCTGCATGAACACATCCTTCGAGGAAAGGGAGCGCACCAAGGAAACATGCACATAGGCGCGGCCCTCAAAGCCTGCGGGCACCTCTATCTCCTGCACGCTGTCCCCGGCGGGGGCGCGGAACCAGCGCCAGGCCTCCACGCCGTCGCGCTCAAAGGTGACAAGCCCCGTGCCTTCATACGGCGCGGAAAGGAAAAAGCGCGTTTTTTCCCCGGAGGTAAGCTCCGTTTTTTCCAGATGCATGCGCAGCGTGCCGGAAGGAAGCTTTTTCCGGCCCGCCAGGCGCAGGTCGCTGTTGCCGGCCACGGTAAAGGGCGTCTGCGCCATGACGCGTCCCTGCTTATCTCGCACGGAAAGCAGATATTCGCCGCTCTGTCCTGTGGGTAGGGTAAAGACCAGACGTCCCTCCGCATCCACTCTTTTGCCCTCGCCCGCCACAACACGGAGCACCGGCGTTTCCTCGTAGCGGTAGCGGCCCTCCCTGTCGGTGACAAGGCTCGTCACATAGCGCCTCTCCGACACCTGGAAGGAAAGCTCCCCGGGGTCGACACGCGCAAGGTCGGGGCCGAGGGCCAGAAATTCCAGACCCGCTTCGCTGCCCTGAGGAATGAAATCAAGGTTGCCTCCCGTACCCGTGGGCCTGAAGCCCAGCACGCTCTGCAAGGGGGAAAGGAGGAAGTCAAGCTCTTCGCTCACGCTTCTTCCGCCCCCGGCTTCAAAGCCTTCCACCAGCACATGACAGTGCAAGGTTCCGCCGCGCAGCTTCTCCAAAGGCAGAGGCAGCACGGCACAGCCCTTTGCATCGGTACGAAGCTCGCCCAGCTCCAGCGTCAGGGGAGACCCCTGATAGGGCATGGCGTCATGGAACGTGAAATCTCCATACCCGGGGAAGGAAAGAGGCGCGGGCCATACCGAAAGGCGGCCGCGCAGACGGCGGTCTGCAGCGGGCATGCCGTAGAGGTTCCTGAGAAAGACTTTCACCTGTGCCGTGGAAGCTTCCAGCCAGCCCCTGCCGGGCGCGGGATCAAGGGAAAGGGAAAGCTCCATGGTGTCGGGCTGAAATTCCTCTACACGCACGGCGGCGGAGCCCAGGACCACGTCCATGCCCTGCTTATCCGGCGTGCGCACATTGAGGCGGTAACGGCCGGAAGGCGCGTCCTCAGGCAGTTTCCATGCCAGTTCCGCCAGCCCGTCCGGCCCCACGGTGAAGTGCCGCTCCAGAAGCGTGCGCTCCGCCGGGTCGAGAATTTCGGCGACAAAGGGCATGTCGGCAGGCAGCTCCTGCCAGTTTCCCCGGCGCAGCAGCATGCCGAAGCGCAGCGTTTCCCCGGGCCGGAATATGCCCCGCTGGCTGAAAACATAGGCGTTCACGCCGTCGGCATGGCTGGTCTGCCCCTGGGTGGGGAAGCGGGAAACGTCCACCTGCCGGCTGTAGTCGTCGAGGGAAAGCCATGCCATGTCCTCCCCTTCCCTCCCGCGCGAAAGGGCAGTCACGGCAACAGGCCTTTTCTCCCGGGCAAGCCCGGAAACGGAAGGAAGATGCGCGCGGCCGCGCGCGTCGCTCACGGCTTCGGCCACAGGCTGCCCGTTGGCCCCGAGTATGCGTACCACAGCCCCGGCCACAGGTTCTCCCCGGGAAAGGGAGCATACGAACACGTCGCGCCCGCCGTCCGCGCCTTTTTTGACGATCATGCCCATGTCCGTCACCAGCAGAAAGCGCTCCGCGCGAGCCACAGGCCTGTCTCCGTCCATGCCCGTCAGTTCAAGGCGCATGAGGCCGTGCCCGCCCTTGAGAAGAGGCGTCACGTCCAGCACGGAAAACTGCGGCACCCCGGGCTGCGTGCGGGAAAGGGAAAGAACGCCTTCCCGGCTGTCGGTTACGGCATCGAGGGGAAGGATGGCGTCGCTGAAGGGCGAAGGCATGGCGGCAAGAAAACCGAGATACGGGTCAAGCACGCGCTGCGTCCGCCAGCGTATGGACGTGAGGCCGCTGGAATGAATGTCCAGCTTGCGTTCGCCCCCCAGGGCGAGCACATTGCCTGGCTGGAGAAAATCCAGTTCCGGCCGGAAGGGCGCCGCGTGGAACACTTCCCGCCACGGCCGCGCCAGGGAATATTCCTCCGAGGGGCCGAAGCCCTCCGGCAGGTCGAAAAGCACATACGCGCCCGGTTCCGCCATAACGCGGAAGCTCATCCTGTCCGCAGGTGCGTCGGCGCTCTGCAAAAGCTCCACGCGCACGGCTTTTGCGCGGGAGAGCGTCTCGTTGTCGATGACCGGAGCCGCCGTCCACACCGTGGACGAATATGCACTTTCTTCCATACTGCGGGGAAGCTGTACCGCCTTCAAGGCCCGGACCACGGCATCAGGCTTCACAAGAAGGGTAGTTTCCAGCGTGAGGTGGTACTCACCGGCCAGATTTTCATCGCGTGCGGCCTCAAAAAAAGCGCGGCGCACGGTAAAAAGCGTGCTTTTCCCCGGAACCGTCACCTGCTGCGCGGCCACAGCGCGCCCTTCGGGCACTTCCCAGGCCGTACCGTCGCCGCGCACCTCCCCGGCGACGCCCGGCAGAGAAAGCGTGACCTGAGAAGGTTCCCCGGCCAGAGAAAGCACTCGCGCCTTGACAAGGCAGGAAGCGCCCCCGCTCCAGACAAATTCCGGCGTACCGAGCCTGAGAGCCTTGTCGGAAACGCTGATGACGGCATCACGCTCAATCATGCTCCGATCCGGCGGAGTAGTGAAGGAAATATCGAAGGACACGGCCCTTTCCCCGGCAAGATCCGGATCTACCCACAAAGCGCCTTCCATCCTGAGGACGGCCAGAGGCGGCGTGGAAAAGGAAAGCCGCGTACGGCTCAGCTTCGCGCGTGCAGGCAGAAAAGATTCGGAAAGAGAAATCGTGAAGGCCGTGTTTTCCGGCCAGGGCTCTTTCGGACGGAAGACAAAAGCGCTGTCACCTTCCCAGCGCCAGTCGCCGGGAATATCGGGAGAAAGGCCGACCCCCGCCACGGGTGCGCCGTCCCTGCCCGGGCTGACCGCGCAGCGGCTTGCCCACTCCCTGCCATAGGCTTTTCTACACAGGGGCTCGTCCGGCTCAAGATACAGCCTGAGCGCATCGCTCCCTTCAAGAGGCGCCGTGACGACGGCGCGGACATACGCCGGAGCCACCCGGGAAGCCCCAAAAGCGGGAACAACCATGCAGCACAACAGCAAAACGGTAAGCAACGCCGTACGATAACGCATAAAAATCCTCCCTGATGAAGGGTTTGCCCCAGCATAAAAGAGTTGCCTTTTTCTGACAAGAACGAATATTTTCCCTCCCGGAAGATAAAAGACGCCCCGGAGGCATGGCGATAAGCCTCCGGGGCGTCGTCTGCGGGGAGATCATTCCCCAAAGGATACGTTACAGCGTATTCGCGGCGCACCAGGCCGTATCCACGGCATTACGGATGTTGGAAGCGTGCACGCAATCCCCCACAGGAATCACATCCATGGCGACTCCGGAGAAAGCATCCCTTTCCTTTTCCAGAGCACTGGAACCCGCCGAAACGATGACACTGTCGGCCTTGAGGACGACAGTCCCGCCTTCACCTTCCGCAACTACCCCCGTATCCGTGATCTCCAGACAACGGGTATTGAGCCTGACGTCGACATGGTTCTTTTCCATGAATTCCCCGAAACTCATGCGTTCGGAGATTTCCGACGTGGCAGCGTAATAGGGCGACATTTCCAGCAGCGTGACCGTATGTCCGTTGCCGCCGAGCTGTATGGCAAGCTCACAACCCACGGCGCCTCCGCCGACGATGATGATGTTTTTGCCGAGCCTGTCTTCATGGCCGAAGACATCCCACGCCATACATACGTTTTTGCCGTCAATACCGGGAATGGGCGGCACGCTCTGCTTGGCACCCACGGCGACGATGACGGCATCGAATCCTTCTTCGGTAATCTGCTCGGGAGTCGCCAGCGTGCCGAGCCGCACGTCGACCTGCGCTTTTCTGACCCGGGTGATCATATATTCCCTGAAGCGGAGCAGTTCCTTCTTAAACCAGAGGTGTTCCGGGAACATTCTCAGCTGGCCGCCGAGGGCGTCACCCTTCTCAAACAGCGTCACGCTATGGCCACGCGACGCAGCCGTGGCTGCCGCTTCCATACCGGCCACGCCGCCGCCGATGACGGCCACCTTCTTCTTTCTGCCGTCGCGGAAGAAGCGCTTGCGGATCATGCCCTGCCCGAATTCCGGATTCACGGAACAACGGGAGTCGAACGTGGCACCCACGTTGATGGAAACACTGGTGGTCAGGGCCGCACGGCGACCGCCGTCCGTGCAGTAGTCACAGTGGATGCAGGGACGTATATCTTCAAGGCGCCCTTCCCTAACTTTATTGGGCCATTCGGGATCGGCAACGGCCTGCCGCCCCATCAGCATGTAATCGATGAGACCTTCCTCTATCAGCCGTTCCGCAAGTACTGCGTCATGCACCTGTCCCACCAGACCCACCGGAACCTTCACCCCAGCCTTCTTCAAAGCCGCCGCCCCATCCAGGTTATGCGCGGGGGGGACAAAACAGGTGGGATGCATCTTAGGCCGGGCAAGGGCGTCCAGACGCGTTCCGCAAGAAATATGAATCATATCGGCATATTCCTGGAAAATGAGTGCCTGCTGGGCGGCATCTTCAGGAACGATACCGCCTTCCGCGCGGTCAGAACCGTTCATACGGATTTCAATGACCATATCGTCGCCCACAGCTTCCCTCACGCTTTTGAGCACATGCAGGGGGAAACGGCAGCGGTTTTCCACAGAACCGCCATACTGATCCGTTCGCTTGTTGCTGAGGGGCGACAGGAAGTTGTTCATGAGCCACCCGTGCGCGTAGTGCAGACAGATACCGTCGAATCCGGCGCGCTTCCCTTCCCTGGCGGCCTGAACGTACATGGCAGTCACGGAAGCCATGTCCTCCTCATTCATACCTCGCACCTGTCTGCCGTTGTACACCATCGGGCTCGCACTGATGATCTCCTGACCTAAATCGGGCAGCATGCACAGGCCGGGATGATAAATTTCCACAAACGTATTGCAGCGGAACGCATGTATGGCCCTCTGGGCAAGATGCATGAAAATGAAGCCCTTGTGCTCCTCATCCAATGCCATGGAACCCATATGGCCGCTGTCGCGCGGCACTTCCATGGGAATACAGCAGGAGGCGAATCCGCCACGGGCGAAGGTAGTATAGTACTCTACCCCGAGCTCATTGATGATACCGTTATAATCGTTGGTGAAGGCACCAGGCGCAATCATGGGTGTAGCAAGAATACGATTTTTGAAGACTTTCTTTTTCTTGCCGACAACAAGAGGAGAGAACAGATGGGGAAAATGTTTCTGATACGCGCTCATAATATTATCCTTTTTTAATATTTTCAGAACAGAATACCGGGAAGCCACAGTGCCAGCTCGGGAAAAAGCAGCAACATGAAGACCAGCAGGATCATGCACAGGAAAAAGGGGAGGATTTTGGCGAAGATGGAAGAAAGTGGAATATCCGAGGCCACGCTGCCCATGGCGAATACATTGATGCCCACAGGCGGCGTGATCTGCCCCATTTCCATGAGCACCACGGCAACCACGCCGAACCACACAGGGTCGAAGCCCAGCTTGAGCACGGTGGGGTAGATGGCGGGAAGAGTGAGCAGCATCATGGGAATGACATTCAGAAGACAGCCCATGATGATGTAGAACACCACGATAGCCACAAACACCACATACTTGTTGACGTGCATTCCCACCACCATATCGGCAAGGTCGAAAGGCAGAGCCGTGGCAGCGAAGAAATACCCGAGAAGGCCCACACCGATAAGGACCAGGAAAAGTTCCGAAGTGATGGTGACCGTGGTGGACACGGAAGAGAGAAAGCCCTTCCACGTCAGACGCCTTCTGGCAAGAGCATAGAGGAAGGTGACGGCTGCACCCACCGCGCCGCCTTCGCTCGGGCTGAACCAGCCGAGGAGAATCCCAAGGAGAATGAAGCCCACAAGCAGTACCATGACGGTGACGCCTTTCAGGGCAACCACCTTTTCCCGAAACGACGTCTTTTCTGCGGCGGGAGCCAGCCCGGGGTAGAGCCTGGCGTAGACATACACCACGATGATGAAAAATACCGTCAGCAGGATACCGGGCACGACACCGGCCATGAAAAGCTTACCGATGGATACTTCCGTCACCAGAGAATAAAAAATGAACCCCGTGCTCGGAGGAATGAGTATACCGAGCGTCCCCCCCGCAGCCAGGGTTGCGCAGGAAAAACCGGGGTGATAGTTCTTCTTACGCATTTCGGGAAGCGCCACGGAGCCCATGCTCACCGCCGTGGCCATGGAGTCGCCGGAAACCGCTGCAAAGCCGGCACAACCGGCAAGAGAAGCCATGGCCATACCGCCGGGGCACCCCCCCAGCCACATGCTCGCCGCCTGAAAAAGATCCCGGCTGATACCGCTGTTCTTCGCCAGCTCTCCCATGAGTATGTACATAGGAACAATACAGAAACCGTAGTTGGCGGCGGTATTGTACATGCCCATGCCCAACATGGACAAGGAAGACTCAATGCCGGGATACATGGCCAGCATGCCGATGTAGCCCACCACTCCCATGGCCAGCCCTATGGGCATACCCAGGAGAATCACGACCATGAGAAAGAACAGGCCTGTTGCGCCGAGAACCCGCAGATCTGAGGCCAGGGGAAGCTCCCCGGCATATACGGCCAGGAAAAACATGAGCAGGGAACCCGTCAGCCCGCCCAGCAGGGAAAGGTATTCTCCATTTCTGCAAAGCCCGGCCAACACGCGCAACGTCCCGGCAAGCAGAGACAGGGCAAAGGCCGCGGCTCCCAGCGCGCCGAAGAAAAGAAAATAATGCAGGGGCCAGAGCAGAAGATTGGAAGTTTCTCCCAAAAACTGTTTGGATATTCCCTGCAGCACAAGGCTGTAACAGGAAAGAGCAATAAACCCCAGAGGCACCAGCCTGTTGAACAGTTCCAGTCCGTTGCGCACCAGAGGAGAAAGCCGTTCCGTCAGAAGCGTCACACGGATATGCGAATCCTCATCCTGAATATACCCCAGCGAGGCGAAAACAAGCAGGCACTGAGCAAAGGCCACTACTTCCAGCGTGCCGGCCAGGGAGCGGGAAAACACCGCCCTTGAAAGCACATCCAGAATCGTGGGGATCACCATAATGATGAGGGAAATACCCGCAAGAATAAAAAGCGGACCGTTCACCCGTCGTGAAAAACAAGTCAGAACATCTGCACAGGAATCAAGAACACGCAGCATACGTCCTCCTCATGGGAGGTGAAAGAACTTCGCCTCCCATGCTGATATTACAGATTTCAATCTGCCTGCTTTTCGTATATGGCCTTCGCAGTATCCAGGGTATCCTTCAAGAGGGCTCTGGCCTCTTCTTCCGTGCATGCGCCGCGCTTGACGACGTCGCTTATCCATGCCTCATGCAGAGGTGCAATGGCCTGAATCCATCTCTGGCGTTC
>NZ_DYZA01000227.1 GCF_020741395.1 Mailhella massiliensis
GCCATGATGAACACGCTGAGGATGATGGCGAGTCCGTTCATGACCATGGCGGGGGGAACCTGCTGTACGCCGAGAGCATTGCGCACCAGAGAAGTGACCACCACGATTTTGACGTAGGAGGTGACCATCATGAGGAAAAAGGGGGCCAGCCCGAGCAGGGACAGGCCCACCATGAGATACAGCGGATTGATATCGGTCATGAAAAGGCTCCAGGGAGCGCTACAGCGTTTCGGCGATCTGCACGCCGAGGACGCCGTTCATGTCCACGAGGCGACCGCGGGCTATGGCTTTGCCGTTGGCCCGTATGGTTACGGGAGCTTGCATGTCGCAGTTGAGGGAAAAGGCGTAGCCCGGCGTGAGGGCTTCAAGCTCACCCACGGTGATGAGGCGGCGGTCGAGTTCAAAACTCAGGCGTATGTCGATATCGTTTTGCAGGGAACTGTCCATGGCGGGATCCGCTTCTTCGGATAGGGGTGAGGAAAGGGTGGCCATACCGTCGGCCACGGTGCAGAGGGCGGAAAGGATTTTACCCTCGCCTAAATTCAAGCGCAACGTCAGCGTTTCCGGGGCGGTCCAGGCCTCGGGAAGGAGCACGTCTTCCACGCCGAGGCTGACGATCTGCCCGGCTTTCAGAAAAAGATAGCCTGATTCCAGGGCGACTTCAAGGGGAACGCTCTTCAGAGTTCCGCTCAGGGGGCCGCTCCTGCGCTGGGGCAGGGCCCGCAGGGCCGTGGCGAGCCATGCGGCATCTTCCGCCTTCCCGGGGGAGAGGCGCAGGAACACCGTCTGTTCCGGCAGGCCGTTGCAGGCGGAAAGGCGGGCCGCAAAACCCAGGGAAAAGGCAGCCTTCCCCGCATGTTCCAGAGAGAAGCGTACATCGGTGATCAGAAGGGGCCTGTTCAGGCAGGAACGCAGGGCGGCAAGGGGCTGCTCCAGGAGCGATTCCAGAAGTGCACGGCGTACTTCATCGGGCAGGGCGCGCTCGTCGATATCGGGGGAGTTTCCCCCTTCGGCATCCGTAAACACACTGTGGCGCAGAAGGAAGGAAACGTCGTCCATTTCAAGGAGCCAGGCGGCGCCGTCCATTTCCAGGGCTATGGCGCAGGAGGGGGAGAATTCCGGCGCTTCGGGCAGGAGGGAAAGGGAGGCTTCCCCTGCGCCGAAGGCCGCGTCCCACGGCCAGGGGCGCAGGCTGAGGCCGTTCTGGACAAGGGCCCGTTCCGGGGAAAGGAAGGGCGCTTTATAGGTGGGATAATATACGGATTCCGCCATGATTCTGACCCGCTGTTAGAAAGGGTTCGTCTCTTCCGCCATGTAGCCGCGCGACCTGCGGTTCGTGTCGTTTTCTTCCCTGTCGGCGTTATGGCTCACTTCCACGCGTACTTCGGCCTTTTCCATCCTTTCGAGCTCGGCCTTGAGAGCGGCCTGTGCGGAAACCAGCGTCTGGAAGGAGGAGGGGTTGTCGCAGTTGACCGATACGAAAAGCCCGCCGTCCACCCCGCGCTGAAGAACGATTTCCGTACCCTGCAAATTGTTGCCGCCAAGGGAAAGACGTACTTCATGTCCGCCCTGTTCCGGTGTGGAAACAAGGATTTGCTCCACCAGCTTTTCCATCTCCGGGCCTTCCAGTACTGAAGCGGAGGTGGGAGCGGCCTGTTCCATGCGGCCGGAGAAAAGATTGTCCAGCGGGTTAGTCATGCCCGTCATGGAAGAGAATACGCCGGATGGGGTGTCCTCCATGCCTTTTCCTTTCTCCGTGGTTTTCTGGAAAAGGTCGGAAAGGTCGTCTTTTTTGGAACGGCCGCTTTCCAGATCGTGACGTTCGGGTTTTTCCTCCATGGCTCTCTGGAACATATCGGAAATTTTCTGGTCGGGGGCGGAGAGAGACCCCTGACGCTGGGCCTCCTCGCCTCTGCAGGACGTGATGGACTGGGAAATCTTGATATCGCTGCTCATGGATTCCTCCTTCGGAAGGTTCATGCGTCTTCGCCTTCCGCTTCGGCTCCTTTTCGGGAAATGGGGCGGAATTCTTCCAGCTCCAGGTCTTCCTTATGTTCGGCTTCCTTTTTGGCCTCTTCCTGCCAGATATCCTTATGTGCCTGTATCTTGGAGGTATTCCTGCGGGCCGCCTTCACCTCTTCCTGCGCTTTGTGCAATTCTTCGCGGCAACGCTCCACGTCTTTCCGAGCCTGCTCCACGGCCAGTTCCTTTTCCGTTTCCTGCGCGGCGAGCAGGACAAGACCGCTTTTGAAACGGTCCAGCTTTTCCAAGGGCATGGGCACGTTCATAATGGCGGCATAACGGCGATCTTCCTCTTCGATACGCCATATGCGGTACTCTACCAGTTCCTTCTTTCTTGCCTCCACTGCCGCTTCAGCCTCGCGGATGGCGTTTTCCGCGCTCCGCACTTTGCGTTTTGCGCCTTCTTCCCTGTAATGGCGGACGGAAAGCAGCGCTTCCAGAGGGTAGCGTTCCACGGTCAGCGTACGGCTTCAAACAGGCCGTCCAGGGTCTGCTCGAAGGTGCTTTTTTCGTCAAGGCCCTGCTTGAGGAAGGCGTTGACCTTGTCGATATGGGCCAGGGCGTCGTCGGCCTCCTTGTCTGCCCCTTTCTTATATTCGCCTATCTGCACCAGAAGTTCCACTTCCGCGAATTTGGCCAGTATCTGGCGCAGCCTCTGCGCGGCCTTCTTATGCTCCTTGCTTACTATGGCGTTCATCACGCGGCTCACGCTTGCCTGCACGTCTATGGCCGGGTAATGGTTGCGCGCAGCAAGCTTGCGGGAAAGCACGATATGGCCGTCCAGAATGGAGCGCGTTTCGTCGGCGATGGGTTCCGTCATGTCGTCGCCTTCCACAAGCACGGTGTACAGGGCCGTGATGGAGCCCTTGTCGGAATTGCCGGCCCGCTCCATGAGCTTGGGCAGCTCGGAAAACACCGAAGGAGGGAAACCTCTTCTGGTGGGCGGCTCGCCCGCGGCAAGGCCTATCTCGCGCTGGGCGCGGCCGAAACGGGTGACGGAGTCCATCATAAGCAGGACGCTCTTGCCCTGATCGCGGAAATATTCGGCAATGGCCGTGGAGGTGTAGGCTGCCTTGAGGCGTTCCATGGAGGAACGGTCGGAGGTGGATACCACGAGCACCGCTTTTTTTCGGCCTTCCGGTCCCAGGTCGTGTTCGATGAATTCCCTCACTTCCCTGCCGCGTTCGCCGATGAGGGCAAGCACGCAGACCTCTGCGGTACAGCCTTTGATGATGCTGGAGAGCAGGGTGGATTTGCCGCCGCCTGCGGCGGCGAAAATGCCCATGCGCTGCCCTTCGCCGCAGGTGAGCATGCCGTCCAGCGAGCGCAGGCCGAGGGAAAGCGGGCGGCTGATGATTTTTCTGGTCATGGGGTTGGGCGCTTCGGCGAACACAGGATAGTGATGGCGTGTCTTGAGGGCAGGACCTCCGTCCATGGGCTGGCCGAGGCCGTCCAGCACGCGGCCGAGCAACTCATCGCCCACGGGCACGGAAAGGATTTCCCCTGTGGGTATGACTTCCGTGGCCGGGGAAACGCCCTGGCAGCTCCCGAGCGGGGAGAGCAGGGCCACGTTGCGCACGAACCCCACCACCTCGGCCTTGAGCTGAAAGTCTTCCCATGGGTTGCGGAGTATGCAGAGTTCTCCCACCTTGACGCCGGGAACCACGGCACGGATGATGGTGCCCACCACCTGCTCCACGCGGCCGCGCACTTCTACGGGCGTGGTGGTCTGCACTGCTTCTTCGAGAAGAGATCCGATATATTCAAAAGCCATGGTTCATTCCCGGTTACTGGCTGATTTTGCTGTTGAAAGCGTGTTCCAGCGCCTTCAGCTGGGTTTCAAGCCCCGCATCCACCACGCCGAGTTCACTTTCCAGGATGCAGGAATCGCGGGGGAGCCTGGCATCCGCCACGATGGTGAGGAAGGAACTTTCGGAGCCGCCCGCCGTCATGGCGGAAAGAGCCTCTGCCACGGCTTGTTCGTCAGCCGGGGAGACTCGCACCGTCACTTTCTGCTGCCCGCGCACCGTGTTCAGGGCATTGCGCACGATGCGCACGATGCGTTCCTTGTCGTCCATGTCCCCGATGATCTTGCGTATGGCCTGATTGACCACGCTGACCAAAGTGTTTTCTATGCCCTCGATGAACTCCACGGAGGAGAGGATGGTTTCCATCATCTTTTCCGCATGTTCCAGCTTGCCTTGTTCAAGGCCTTCGCGGTAGCCCTCCTCAAGCTTCTGTTCATAGGCCTCCTTCGCGGCCTTTTCCATGGCGGCGGCCTTTTCCCGTGCGGCGGCAAGAAGGCTGTCGGCCTCCAGAAGAAGGCCGTATTCCTCCGCCTTCACTATTTTAGTGCCCGCGGCGGGGGTCACAAAATCCGTGTTCAGTCGAAACAGGGCGCCCATTGCGGAGCCACCTCCCGGAGCAGTAGTTTTTTCATGGTGAACCATAGCGCGGTGCGTTGTTCTCGCGTGAGTTCAGGCAGGAACGCTCCTTCATTCACGGCAGGGAAGCGGGGTGCGGAAAGGCGCTGCAAAGACTCCGGCCAGTCTGCCCGGAGCAGGAAAAGGGCGGCCGCAGCCAGGGCCCGGATGCGGGCATCCAGGGGGCCGGATGCCGGCGGCGGAAGCAGAGACGGGCGCAGGCTTCCTATCTGATAGCGGCCGCGCTTCAGTGCGTAGTTCATGATATCCGTCCCCAGGTTTCGTCGAAGTTCCAGCACCTGCCGCCCGGATATCACGCGGGAAAGTTCTTCGGCGTGGGCCGCCGCGCTGAGAAAAAGGCCGAGCTTTTCAAGCGTCGCGGCGTCCATGAGGGCGAGCCTTTGCGATTCCTCGGCAAAGTTCCAGTAACTTTCCGCCGTGTCCCCGGAAGAAGGCCATGCCCGACGGAAAGAGGCGCAGGCCCACAGTCTGACCGCCGCGTTGCCGAGAGAAGCCAGCTCTTCGGGCATGGCCGAAGAGAAGCTTTTGTTGAACTCCAGCATGGCCAGAAAAAGCATGGGCCTGAGGGCGAGGGTTTCGGCAAGAAAGCGGTGATCCATAGCGGTTCCGGCTTACTGTTCCCTGTTTTTGTTCCTGCGCGTGTACAGAACTGCCGCCGAGACAAGTCCGACGCAGGCCAGCAGAAGCAGCGCTCCGAGCCCGGCGAAAAGATACAGACGGTTCTTGTCCTCAGCTTCATTTTTCTGAGGCATGGGCACGCTTACCTGTTCCCTTACCGGTACGAGCATGACGGAAACTTTGTCCTGCATGAGGCCGGGGACGGCGTTGGCGGCAAGCTCACGGATATGGGAAATGAGGCGGGTGGCCTGGGACTCGGGGGTATGGCGCAGAAAGACGGCGGCGCTCGGCGGAGTGACGTTGCCGGTACCGAGATCCGTCTGCCCGAGCACCACATGCACCCTGGCGGTGAGCACGCCGTCGATACGGGAAAAGGTGTCGGCCAGCTCCTGGGAAAGGGCGTAGGCAAGGCGCGCCTGCTCTTCCGTGGTGGAGGAAATCATTCCCTGGGCGGCGAAAACCTCGCCGAGACTTTTGAAATCTTCGCGCGGAAGGCTGTTTTCGCGCAGAATTTCCAGCGCCTGAACAATCTGCTTTTCTTCCACGGCGATGCTGAAATCGCTTTTTGCAGCGATTTTTTCCGCAGAAATGCCGTGACGCAGCAGGACGGAGAGCATGGTATTGGCCTGATTTTCACTGAGGCCCTGGTAGATTTCGGCTTTGCAGCCCCCAAGCAGAAGGGCGGCCGCAACAAGGACAAGGCAAAGCGCGCGGCGGACGGAGGAGAAGGGGATAACGGTGGAAAAAGACTGCATGACGGCGTTTCCTTGTCAGGACTGGTTGCGGAGCAGGGAGTCAAGGCCCTGCGTGGCCTGCTGTTTGACGTTGGAGCCGGTTTCGGCCTGAAAGCGAAGCATGCCTACCTGGAATTGCAGGCGGTACAGCTCGGAAGGGCTGATAAGAGTCTCTTCCATGCCCGGAGAGGGGGAGGCTCCGCTTCCCGAAGCCTGTTCCACGCCCTCACTACGGAAGAAATCCCCTTCCCGTGCGATGGAGGAAGCGCGTTCCGTGCCTGAAGCATTTCCTGGGAAAAGTCCGACTTCCTGAGCCTGGAGGGAAGGCTGCTCCCGTTCCATGAGGGATTCGAACATCCGGGCCAGTTCCCCCGGTACGGGAGACGGGCCGGAACTGATCAGCCCTTCCCCCTGGGAAAGGCCCATGCGTTCCAGAGCGTCCAGCAGGCGGCTCGATGATGAGGCGACTGAACCTATGTCCATGAGGTTCTCCTTTCCGCTCTGAAACAACGTGAGTCGGGAGGCTCCTTTGCCCAGACGTCCGACGGAACGTGCTCAGCCGGATGTTTGGCCAGTTCGCCCGAAATCGCCCGGTAACGGGGCTTACCCTTCCATCTGCTCAAGGAGTGACTTGGCAAGGGGGGAGGAGTGGACGTTCTCTTCGGCCAGATTCTGAAGTATTTCTTTCGCTTCATCCTTTTTATCCGCAAGGCAGAGGGAGAGGCCAAGCATGGCCCTGCCGTCTGGATCATCGGGATGCTCGGAAAGCACCTGAGAGCGGAGTATCTGCACGGCCTGTTCGTATTCACCGATGACGGTATGGCTGAGAGCCTGGCCTACAAGAGCGGGCACATGGCCCGGGCGCACGGCGAGAACACCTTCATAGATGGTGCGGGCCTCGAGAACCATGCCCTTGTGGCAGCCGGCATTGGCGATATCGAGCAGGCGGATTATCTGGGAATCGGTAAGCATGGGCGCTCCTGCGAAGGATGGAGTGAGAGGACGTAAACGGGAAATCCGTGTGGGCGTAAGGTTTGGAGCGTGCCTTTTCCCGGCATGGCCCGCCGCAGGGCATATTGCGCGGCGGGCTCTTCTGTGCCCGGGAAAGGTATGTTCCGGAGGGGCCTTTTCCCAGACGGAGGCGTGGCCGGAAATGGCCCGGAGAACCTGCTCAGCTGGCGCGCTGGGCCAGGCTCTTCATCATGTCGGTCATGCTTTTTGTCACGGTGGAAAGCGCTTCCATCAGAGTGTTGTACTGGCCGATTTCAAACTGAAGGGAAATC